>JBDSJB010000666.1:0-3286 GCA_039917665.1 Binatia bacterium | reverse complement strand
GGGACGACCGTCGAGGTCAGCGCGCTCGACGGACGCGTCATTGCCAATCGCGATGGCGTCGCGCTCGAGCCGCTGCATCTGACGCTTGCAGGTGTTCCGCTCGAGGCGCGCGGTTGGGTGACGGGTGTCGCGCCGCCGGCGCTCGACCTCCGTGTCGTCGGTCGTCCGTTCGACGGGACGGTCGCCGCGGATCTCCTGGTCGAGCCGTCGGGGGCGGCCCGCGCTCGCGTCGAGGCGGGCGCCATCGATCTGGCGGCCGCGGTGCCGCACGCGGCTCCGGAGCTGCGCGGCCGCATCGAGGGGCGTGCGAGCGGGGCCGCGGTCGTGACCGCGCGCTATACCGGTGGGGCGCTCGTCGCCGGGTCACTCGCCGGCAACGGTAGCGTCACGGTCGACAACGGCAAGCTCCGCGACGTCAATCTGCCGGATCTCCTCGTCGAGCAGATCGAGCGGGTGCCGCTCATGCCGCAGCTCGTGTCGGCGCGGACGCGCGCCCGCTACGCCGACCTGTTCGGCAGCCGCGACACCGTCGTCGAGTCGGCGACCGTGCCGTTCACGATCGCGCGCGGGCGGCTCAACACGGACCGCGCGGTCTTCGACAATCCGGCGTACCAGATCGACGGCAGCGGCTGGATCGACGAGGTGCAGCAGCTGCGGTTCCGCGGCACGGTGCTCCTCGGCGCGGCCGTCTCGCGCACGCTCCGCGACGACGTCCGGGCCGCCAAATATCTCGCCGCGGACGACGGGCGCATCACGTTACCGTTCGTGGCGCGCGGCCAGCTCGGAAAGGTGTGGGTCGAGCCCGATGCCAAGCGGCTCCGCGCCCGCGGCCTGACGGCGCTGCTTGGAAAATCTGGCAGCGGATCGAAAGGGGCGGACGATGGCAACGACGACGACCACGGGGACGATCGGCGAGCGCCACCGCGCGAGCCGCCGATCGAAGAGCGCGTGATCGAGCGCCTCGAACGGATGTTGCGGCCATGAACGCCGGCAATCCCGAAACCGTCGAGATCTTTCTCGAGGTCCCACCAGCCGACATCGTCTTCGTGAAGCACATCGTCGAGGCCCACGAGGGCATCGGCGTGCTTCGCACGCTCGACCGCAGACGTGCGGTGATCGTCGTGATGATCGCCGCCGACATGGCCGCTGACGCGCGCGCGATGCTCGAGTCGATCCGCGACCAGGTGCCCTGGGTCGAGTTGCCCGGTTACAGCGGGCCGCGGGACGCCGACGAAGACTAGGGCCGGAGGGCGATCTTGATCACGCCGTCGCGCCGGCTGCGGAAGAGGTCGTAGGCGGCGGGCGTGTCGGCGAGCTTCATGTTGTGGGTGAAGAGCGGGGTGAGATCGACCTGCCCGTATTGGACGACCTCCATCATGCGGCGCAGTCGATCGGCGCCACACGGACAGAGCGTGGTGACGAAGCGGCGGTGGAGGAACGTACCGTCGGTCGGAAGCGAAACCGTCGGGTGCAGGCTGTAGACCCCGACGCTCGACACGGTGCCGCCGAAGCGGGTGACGCGCGCGGCGGCCTCGAGGGTCGCTTGCTTGCCGAGCGCCTCGACCGCGACGTCGACGCCTTTGCCGCCGGTGAGCGCGAGGATCTTCTCGACGGCACCCTCGGGATCGACGACCAAGTTGGCACCGAGCCGCTTCGCCATCGCGACCCGCGCCGGCAGCGACTCGACCGCGATGATCATGCCCGCGCCGCGCGCTCGTGCGGCGGCCGTCACGCAGAGCCCGACCGGCCCTTGCGCGAAGACGGCGACGCTGTCGCCGTAGCGCAGGTTGGCGGCTTCGATCGCGCCGAAGCCGGTCGACATGATGTCGGTCGCGAAGAGCACCGCCTCGTCGCTCAGCGCATCCGGCACCTTTGCCATGTTGAGCTCGGCGTTCTGCACCAGGTAGTACTCGCCCTGCGCGCCGAAGAGCAGGTTCATGGGGGCGGCGAAGCGCTCGCAGAGCTGCGGCGAGCCTTCTTGGCAGCGGGCGCAGAAGCCGCAGCCGAAGAGGCAGGCGGTGACGACCCGGTCGCCCTGTTTGAAGCTCGTCACGCCGTCGCCGGCGTCGACGACCTCCGCGACGGCCTCATGACCCATTGGCGTGCCCGCCGGCAGCTCGGGAATGTCGTCGACGATGTGGATGTCGCTGCCGCAGATGGTGGAGAGCCGCGTCCGGACGAGCGCCTGTCCCGGTCCCGGGCTCGGGAACTCGAGGGACGTCATGCCGACCTTGCCGGTGTCGAGCTTGATGCAGCTGTGGCTCATCGCCATGGCGGGTCTCCTCGTGGGGTCAGGGGGTCGTCGTGGGCAGCGTCTCGTCGGTCGGCTCGCGCTCTTCGGTTTTCTTGCGACCGAAAACGAACGCGACGGCGATACTCAGCACGTAGAGCAGCAAGAGCGGCGCGGCCATCATCATCTGCGAGGCGATGTCGGGCCCGGGTGTCAGCACCGCTGCGACGATGAAGATGACGACGATCGCGTAGCGAATGCCCGAGATGAGCATGCGATGGGTCACGACGCCGAGGCGGGCGAGGAAGAAGGTGACCACCGGCATCTCGAAGGTGATGCCGAACGCGAGCAGCATGCGCGCGGCGAACGAGAGATACTCGCTGATGCGGATCTGCGGCGCGACGCCGATGTTGGCGTACTCCTGCAGAAAGAACGCGTAGCCGACCGGAAAGACGTAGCGGTAGCAAAAAGCGGCTCCACTGATGAAGAAGACGGTAGCGGCCAGGACGAAGGGGATGGCCGTCCGGCGCTCGCGCTCGACCAGGCCGGGCGCGATGAAGCCCCACGCTTGGTAGAAGATCGCCGGACTCGCCACGAAGATCGCGGCGATGAGCGACACCATGAGGCGGGTAAAAAATGCCTCCGTGATGCCGGTGCCGATCAGTTGAAGATGGGCGTCGCCGAGCGCGATCAATGGCTCGGTCAGAAACGTGAAGAGACGATCGGAGAAGTAGTAACAACCGCCGAACGCGATCGTCACCACCACCGCCGCCTTCACGATCCGCCAGCGCAACTCCTCGAGGTGCGCCGTGAGCGGCATGGTGGCTTCGGTCATCCGTCGGACTGGTCGGGCTCCGACTTCGCGTCGGCGGCGGCCGAGCCGACCGCGACGGCGCCCTCAGCGGGCTTGATGGTCGCGGTTTGCTTGGCGGCGGCCGCGCGCCTTGCGGCGGCATCGGCGGCGCGGGCCTCGTCTTCGATGGCGCGCTGCGCTTTCCGGAGCTCCTCGTTGACGTCGGAGGTGGCGCGGCGGAACTCCGCGAGGCCTTTCCCGAG
>JBDSJB010000665.1:0-6315 GCA_039917665.1 Binatia bacterium | reverse complement strand
AGGATGCGGTGCCGAGTGCGGGCGGCCTGCGCGGGACGGTGCGCGTGACGGACCTTCGTCCGCTGGGCGAGCTGCTCGCGCGGCCGGCCGCGCGCGGGGCCGGGACGCTCACGATCGAAGCCCACGGACGACCGGGTGCGTTCGACGTCAACGCCGTGCTGGCGGTGCGCGGTCTTGCCGACGAGGGTTGGCGCGCGGCCACCCTCGATGCGACCTTCGACGGTCGACAGCTCGGTGGCACCGGCGGGCACGCGACCCTGCAGGCGCATGGTCGCGACGTGCATGCGGGGGAACGGACCCTCACGGCGCTCGACCTCGACGCCAAGTGGGACGGCAACGTGACGGCCGGGCGAGGCGCGATCGATCTCGCCGCGCGGGAAGTGGATGCGCAACATCACCTTGCCGGGACGTTGGTGGCCGGCGCCGACGAGCAACGGCTCACCATCACGGCGCTGCAGATCCAACATGACGGCACGACGTGGACATCGGTGGGGACGCCGACCGTCGTGCGGCGCGGTGAGCGCGTCGCCGTCGATGACCTCAGCGTCCGCGCCGACGGCGGTGGCGGCTTGCGTCTGCGCGGCGCCGTCGGCGGTACGGCTGCGACCGATCTCGAGATCGTTGCCGCCGACCTCGATCTCGCGCTCTTCGCGGGGCTCATCCCCGACGACGTGCGTGGCCGACTCGGAGGGCGCGCCCATCTTGGCGGCACGCTCGCGGCGCCGCGGGTCGACGCCGACCTTGCGGTCGCGACCCCGACGCTCGGCGGCGTGCGCTACGACGAGTTCGCGGCGCGTGTGACGGTGGCCGACGGTCGCGCCGACGTCCACGGTCGGCTGGCGCAGACCGCGGAGCGGGCGCTCGTGCTCGACGGTGCCACGCCGGTGCGGCTGGCGCTCAGTCCATGGCGTTTCGAGGCGCCGGGTGGGCTGAGCGGCCGGTTCCGCGCCGAGGGCATCGATCTCGCATTCCTCGCGGCGCTGGTTCCGGGGCTCGTCAGCAAAGTCGGCGGGACGCTCACCGCCGACGTGCAGCTCGGCGGCTCACTCGCGGCTCCCGAAGCGCGTGGTGACGTCGCGCTCTCGGGTGCGCGCGCCTACGTCGTGCCGCTCGGGCTCACCTACGACCCGGTCGAGCTCGGGCTTCGTCTCGAAGGCCGCGCGCTCTCGATCGAACGACTCGTGATCCAGAGCGGCGCCGGGACGCTCACGGGCGGCGGCGATGCGCACGTCGGTGCGGACGGGACGACGATGGACGCGCGGTTCGAGGCGAAGGCGTTTCCACTCTTCGCGAACCAATACGGCAAAGGCGCGGCGAGCGGCTGGCTTTGGATTTCCGGGACGCTCGCCGCGCCCGTGCTCGAGGGCTCGCTCGAAACCGACGGCCTCGTGCTGCAGATCCCCGAGGTGTTGCCGACCAGCGTCCACCCGCCGGATCCGACGATCGTGGTCGTCGGCCCGGGAATGCCGCCACCCACCGCGGCAGCGGCGGTCCCACCGCCGCCGCCCGTTCCGAGCATCGTCGACCGCGCGGCGGTGACGGTGCAGGTCGCGGTGCCGCGGAACGCCTGGGTGCGGCGCTCGGACGCCAACGTCGAGTTGCAGGGATGGATGACGGCGTGGAAGAAGCCGAACGACGAGCTGCACCTCGTGGGCGACATTCGTGGCGTGCGCGGGTGGTACGCGTTTCAAGGCAAGAAGTTCGCGCTCGTGGAAGGCAGCGCCGTGCGGTTCAGCGGCCAGGGGCTCGACCCGGTGCTCGACATCACCGCGACCCACACGACGGGCGAGTACCTCGTGCGCCTCAAGGTCGGCGGCACGATCACGAAGCCGGCGTTGGCGCTCGAAAGCGAGCCGTGGCTCGATCAAGCGGATGTGCTCGCCGTCTTGCTCTTCGGCACGCCCGCTAGCCAGTTGAGCCGTTCGCAATCGACGGGCCTCCGCGAGCAAGCGCTCGGCATCGCGGGTGGCTACGTGGCGGCGGAATTGCGCCAATCGGTCGCCAACGCGCTCGGCGTCGACGATTTGCAGTTCGATACTGGGACGACGGGTCTCGAAGATGCGCGTGTCTCGATCGGCAAATACGTCGCCGATGACATCTTCGTCAGCCTGGCGCATCGCTTCGGCGCGCAGAGTGTCGAAGAGGTGCGCATCGAGTACGTGATCCGACCGGGCTGGAGTCTCGAGACGTCGAGCGACACGCTCGGACGAAGCGGGGTCGATCTCTTTTGGAAGCGCCGATATTGACGCGCGAGACTCGACACCTGCCGCGATACCCGTCATAAACCGGACGATGCCCACGAAAACACGCGCCAAGACCACCAAACGCGCGACCAAAGCTCCCGCCCGCAAAAAAACCGCGACGCCGCGCGCCAGCGCGAAGACGACGCCCAAAACGACGCCGAAGGCGACGCTGAAGGCGAAGGCGAAGGCGAAACCGCCAGCCAAAGTCGCCGCAACGAACGACCTGTCGGCCGCGGCCCGGCGCGCGGTGTTCATCGACGTCGAGAACACCAGCAGCGAGAGCGAGCTCGTGCGCGTGCTCGACGAGCTCGACATCGATCTCATCAGCGGCATGACGGAGGTGACCGCGATCGGCAACTGGCGCGTCGTCGGCCAGCAGCTCGGCCGCTCGCTCGCGCAGCGCGGCGCCAACCTCGTGCACAGCGCCCCGGCGACCCGCGTGTCGGATTGGAGCGATCTCTGGATCGCCGTCCACGCGGGCATCTGGCTCGGCCGTTCCCGGCCTGGTGACCTGATCGACATCGTGTCCCACGACCGCGCGTTCGATGCCGTCGGCGACGCGGCCGCTCGCTTGGGGGTCACGTTCAAGCGCATCACGTACCGGAGCGCGAGCCCGACGACGACCGAGCGTGCGAGCGAAACGACCGGCGAGCGACGTCCGCGTCGGCGTCGTCGCCGCGGCGGCAGCGGGCGCACGACGACTGGGCCTACGACGGCCAGCACGTCCCACGCGAGACCGACGACCTCACACGCCCCGACGCGTGTCGCGCAGCACGAAGACGAGCCGCAGGCTGCGTCGCAGGTCCAGTTGCAGCAGGTGATCGCGCGCCTCGCGGCGGCCGATCCGGCGCATACCGTCACGCTCGACGCGCTGACGGTCGCGTTGAAGGCGGCGGGCTTTCAGCGTCCCGCCGGGTCGCCGCGCTTGGTGACGCGTCTTCGCCGGATGAAGGACATCGAGGTCCTGCCGAACGGCCGCCTGCGTCTGAACGCCGCCGGGGAGGCTTCGGTTTCGCACGCCCTCGCCGAGCCGTCGGTGTCGGACGAGGGTGACAGCGACGAGAGCGACGACGGCGCTGCGGAAGACGACGGCGCTGCGGAGGACGGCAGCGCGGCGAATGGTGCGGCGAGCGGCACGGCGGACGACGGCACCCCGAAGCGTCGTTCGCGTCGTCGGGGCGGACGCCGTCGTGGCGGTCGCGGTCGCAAGGGTACGGCGTCGGCGCCGACGCCCGCAGCTGAATAACCGAAGCGACGTCTCAGCGCGGAACGCCCGGCTCGGTCATGCGAAACGTGTCGAGGATGCGCGCGAGCTGATCCTCCGGCAGGACGTTTTTCTCTCGCGCGATCTCCCGCACCGTCTTGCCGGTGGCGTACGACTCTTTGGCGATCGCCGCCGCCGCGTCGTAGCCGATCACCGGCGCGAGTGCCGTGCACATGGCGAGGCTCTGCTCGACTGCCGCCGCGGCGCGCACGGGCTCGGCCTCGATACCGACGACGCAGCGGTCGGTGAAGGCGCGGACCGCCGCCGCCATGATGCGAATGCTCTCGAGCTGCTGATGGGCCATGACCGGCATCATCACGTTGAGCTCGAAGTTGCCCGACTGTCCGGCGAGCGTGACGGTGAGATCCGCCCCGATCACGAACGCCGCCATCTGGCAGACGGCTTCGGCCATCACCGGATTGACTTTGCCCGGCATGATCGACGAGCCGGGCTGCGTTGCCGGCAAGGTGATCTCGCCGATGCCGCAACGCGGACCCGACGCGAGCCAGCGAATGTCGTTGGCGATCTTCGTGAGCGCGACCGCCGCCGTCTTGAGCGCACCCGAGAGATGGACCACCGCGTCTTTGCCGCCCTGTGCTTCGAAATGGTTGGCGGTTTCGCGAAAGGGCAGGCCGGTACGCGTGGCGAGCAGCGCCGCGACGCGGGCGGCGAACGCCGGCGGCGCGTTGATGCCGGTGCCGACGGCCGTGCCGCCGATCGCGAGCTCGTCGAGGCCCGTGCCGGCGCTGCGGAGCCGCTCGATCGCAAGCTCGATCTGGCGGGCATAGCCGCTGAACTCTTGTCCGAGCCTGATCGGCGTCGCGTCCTGCAGGTGGGTGCGGCCGATCTTCACGACGCCGTCGAACTGCGTGGCTTTGGTGGCGAGCGCCCCGTGCAACGCCGTGAGGGCAGGGAGCAGCTCCTGATCCAGACCTTCGCGGGCTGCGACGTGCATCGCGGTCGGAATGACGTCGTTCGACGATTGGCTCATGTTGACGTGATCGTTCGGATGCACGACGTGTCCGCCGGCGGCTGCGCGGTGGGCGATCACCTCGTTGGCGTTCATGTTCGTCGACGTGCCGGACCCGGTTTGAAAGACGTCGACGACGAAATGGCCATCGAGCGGGCCGGCGGCGACCTCGTCGGCCGCAGCACGGATCGCCGCGCCGAGCGTCGGAGGCAGGAGGCCCAGCTCTTCGTTGGCGGTCGCGGCCGCGTGCTTGATCAGGCCGAGCGCGCGAATGAAGCGCCGAGGAAAACGCCAGCCGCTGATCGGGAAGTTTTCGACGGCTCGTTGCGTCGAGGCCCCCCAGAGCGCGTCGTGCGGCACGCGCATTTCGCCCATGGAGTCGCGCTCGATTCTGGTCGCGTCGTCACTCATGCCGGTCCGCTCGAATCGCCTTCGTTCTAACGAAGCGCGCCGTGTTTTGACAGGGTGGGCGAGCGCTCCCTATAAGCGCTCCGCGGTAGCGCACTCATGGCAGACGTCGTCGCGATCATCCCGGCGCGCTACGCGTCGACCCGGCTTCCCGGCAAGCCGCTCGCATCGATCGCGGGCAAGCCGATGATCCAGCACGTCTACGAGCGGACGCAGCGCGCGGCCGGCGTCGCGCGGACGTTGGTCGCCACCGATGACGAGCGCGTCGCGGCCGCCGTACGTGCCTTCGGCGGCGATCTCGTGATGACGGGCACGCACGCGACCGGCACCGATCGGCTCGCCGAGGTGGTCCGCGGTCTCGCGGCGACGGAGATCGTCGTGAACGTGCAGGGCGATTTGCCGCTGCTCGATCCCACGACGGTCGCGGCGTGCGTCGCCGCCCTGCGCATGCGTGCGGACGCGGCGATGGCGTCGTTGATGACGCCGATCCACGACGAGGTCGAGATGCGGAACCCCAACGTCGTCAAGGTCGTCACCGCCGACGACGGCGGAGCGCTGTATTTCTCCCGGAGCCCCGTGCCGTTTTGGCGCGGCGAGCGCGGCGCTGCGCCATTTGGTCGCCGTCACATCGGCCTCTACGCGTACCGCCGCGACGTGCTCCTGACGCTCGCGATGACGCCCCGGGCCGCGCTCGAACGGGCCGAGGAGCTCGAGCAACTCCGTGCGCTCGCCTGCGGCATGCGCATCCAGATGGTTGAAGTTGACAGTGCGCCCCCCGAGGTGGATACAGCGGAGGATCTCGAACGGGTGCGGTGCTTGGTGGAGGGTCAGCGTTGAGCGCGAAAAAAGCCAAGACCAAGTTCATCTTCGTCACCGGCGGCGTCGTGTCCTCACTCGGGAAGGGCCTCGCGTCCGCGTCCCTCGGCGCGCTCCTCGAGAGCCGCGGCCTGAAGGTGACGATGCTCAAGATGGACCCGTACATCAACGTGGATCCGGGCACGATGAATCCGTTCCAGCACGGTGAGACCTTCGTCACCGACGACGGCGCGGAGACCGATCTCGATCTGGGCCACTACGAACGCTTCACGCACGCGCAACTCTCACAGGCGAACAACTGGACAACCGGACGCATTTATCTCTCCGTCATCGAGAAAGAACGGCGCGGCGATTATCTCGGCAAGACGATTCAGGTCATCCCGCACATTACCGATGAGATCAAGCAAGCTGTCCGCGCGGTCGCCGCGAAAGGTAGCCCGGACATCGTCATCGTCGAAATTGGCGGCACGGTCGGCGACATCGAATCGTTGCCGTTCCTCGAAGCGATCCGGCAGATGGGCAACGAGGAAGGGCATCAAGGCGCGGTTTTCGTCCACCTGACCCTTGTGCCGTACATCGCCGCATCGGGCGAGTTGAAGACGAAACCGACGCAG
>JBDSJB010000664.1:0-9330 GCA_039917665.1 Binatia bacterium | reverse complement strand
CCGGCGGCGAGGCGCACGTACTCGCTGAGCTTGTTCTTGAGCGTTTTCAGCCCGACGGCCCGCATGAACGGTCAGTAGCCTCTGGAAGCTACTTGGTCAATCACTCGAAGCGCATCACGACTAGCCTGGCTCCGGGTGGCGACGATGGGGGGAAACCGTGTCAGCTAGTCGCGCCTCCAGCACGGTCAAGTCGCTGGTCAGCCGCTCGACCTGCGCCGTCGCACCCATCGCGGCGTAGAGCCGCCGGGCCGCTTCGATCTCGTGCTTCGTCGCGGACATGTCACCGCGCAGGCGCGCCAGGTGGGCGCGGCATTCGTGCACCTCGGGCTGGTAGGCCTGGGCGCCGGTTTCGTCGATCAGCTCCTGGGCCCGGACCAGCGCCTGCTCGGCGCGCGCAAGCCCGGGCGCCGAGCCACGTTGGACCTGGGTGTGGGCGAGCACGAGGTGCGCCTGCGCCTCGTCACATCGAGAGTGTCGCGCGGCCGCGGCCGTCACCGCTGCTTGCGCTTCCTGTTCCGCCCGATCGAGATCGCCGCTCCCAAGCCACGCCCTGGCGAGCTCGCTGTGCACCTTCCCTTCGAACATACGATTGCTTCCTTCGAACGACAGGCTTAGCGCGTGTTCCAATGTCGTGATCGTTTCGTCCCACCCGGCATTGAGGCGATGCGCCATCCCAAGCGTCAGGAGTCCAACGAACAGCGATTGCGGGGTAGTGGATTTCGCGCCCGACTCCTGGGCAGACCGCGCGTGGTCGCGGGCGGCGCTCCGAGCGTCGCGCAAGACGTCCGCCTCGAGGCGGGGTATCTGCAGCCAGGTGAGCACCTCGTTGTCGCCGTACTCCCGCGCCAGCTGCTCCGCGCGTTCGCACACCGCCATCGCCTCGTCGAGACGCCCGAGCCGTATCAGCATCCATGCCTGGGTATTCAAGATGCCGAGGAACGGGCTGTAGCCGGTGAACTCCGTACCGAGCGCAGGATCGGCGGGCAGCGTCCGGCAGGCCGTCTCGCAGGACGCGAGCCCTTCGGCGAGACGGCCGGCAAAGGTGCAGCCGTACCCCAGATAGGCCCGTTGCGCGATTTGCAGTCCCTGGTCGTCGGTCTGGTCGGCGAGTCGCGTCGCCTCGCGGGCGTAGCGCGCGTACTCGTCCGAGTCCCCGCCCACGAGGCCGAGGGCGCACCCATAGGTGCCGTGGAGGGCCGCTTGCGCTCGCACGGCGCCGGCCTCCTCCGCCAAGCGCCGTCCTTCTTCGAAGATCTCCGTGGCGTCGGCGATCGGCGTTCCGAGCCGCCAGGCCAGATTGAGATTCCCGACGCATGCCTTGATGGCGAGGCGCAGGGTCTCATCGGTATGCGCGAGCGGTCGCAGCAGGCGGCGCACGCGCTCCCAATGCCGCATCCCCTCAGCGGCGTTGGTGACTCCGGCCCATTCGGCCGCGCGCCGGTGCCAGAGCGCGGCTTTCCAGGGCTCGCCAGCAAGCTCGCAGTGATGCCCCAGCAGCGCCGCCTTCTCATCGAGCTTCTCGGCGTGGATCTCGGCGATTGCCTGCGCCACGGCCGCATGCCCGCGCGCCCGGCGCTCGCGTAGCAACGTGTCGTAGGCCACCTGCTGCGTCAGCGGGTGCTTGAAGGTGTATTCCGCGACCGGATAGAGCGCCTGCTCGTAGACGAACTCGGCCTGCGCGAGGGTGCGCAGCGCGGCGGCGACGTCAACTGGGGCTGCATCGTCCGGCGTGACGGCGGCAAGCACCTGCACGAGCACGGGCTCGCTAAAGTCTTTGCCGATCACCGCGGCGGTCTGCAGTACATGCTTCTCGCGCTCCGCCAAGCGATCGATACGTGCTGCCAGCACGGCGTGGACGCTGGCGGGGACGTCGAGGGTTTCGATCGGCGCGGTCAGGCGATACGCGCCTGCGCTCCCCTCGAGCTTCCCCGACTCGATCAGCGACTGCACCACCTCCTCGGTGAAGAAGGGATTGCCGCCGGTGCGCGCGTGGATGGCGTCGGCGAGGCCGACGATACTGGGATCGGAACCGAGCAGGCTTTCGAGGAGGTGTCGTACCCCCTCGGTGCTGAGCGGGGCGAGCGCCAGCTGCTGATAGTAGGACTTGCGGACCCAGGTCACGGCAAACTCCGGGCGGAAATTGACGATCAGGACGAAGCGCGTGCCGGCGACGGCTTCCACCCACTGCTCCAGCCAGGCCGCGCTGGCGCCGTCGATCCAGTGCAGGTCCTCGATCAGCGCAACCGTGTCCTCGGCTCCGTGCTGCACGAGCTTCCGGAGCACGCCAAAGAGCTGGCGCTGCTTGAGCTCGGAGTCGAGCGGCGGCGCGGGGTGGTCCGGATCGGACACTCCAAAGAACTCGAACAACACCGGCAGCACCTCGCGATAGCCCGCATCGAGCTGGAGCAAGTGTCCGGCGATCTTCTCTCGCGCGCTCTCGTCCGAGTCTTGCTCGGTGATGCCGTAGTAGTGCCGGAAGACCTGGAGGATCGGCAGCAGGGGAACGTTCTTGCCGTACGGCGCACAGCGTCCCTCGATCACCCGCATGCCGGCGGCGCGGCAGCGTTCGGCGAACTCGAAGCACAGCCGGCTCTTGCCCGTCCCCGCCTCGGCGACGACGCCGATCACCTGGCCGTTGCCGGCGCGGGCCCGTGCCAGCGCCGTCTCCAGCACGTCCATTTCGGCGCCGCGGCCGACGAAGCGGGTGAGGCCACGCGCCCGCGCGACCTCGAGACGCGACTGCAGCGCGCCCACGCCTTCCAGCACGAAGACGCCGACGGGCTCGCGGACGCCCTTGACCTCGAGCGGGCCGAGCGCGCGCACGGCGAAGAAGCCGTCGACGCGCTTCTGCGTGTGTTGCGAGAGGGCGATGCCGTCCGTCGGTGCGAGCTGCTCCATGCGCTGCGCCAGGCCGACCGTGTGGCCCTGGGCGGTGTATTCCATCCGCAGGTCGTCGCCGTGCTTGCCGATCGCGCCGACCACGACCTCGCCCGAGTTGAGGCCGAGGCGGAAGGAGAAATCGACGCCCGGATCGCGCCGCAGCTCGTCGGCGTACTGGCGCAGACGGTCGCGCAGATGCAGCGCCGCGAAGCAGGCCCGCTGCGCGTGATCCTCGTGGGCGATCGGCGCCCCGAAGAGCGCCATGATGCCGTCGCCGGTGAATTTGTCGACGAAGCCTTCGAAGCGCTCGACGCCCTCGGTGAGGATCGTGAAGAAGCGGCGCATGATCTGCGACCACGCCTCGGGATCCATCTGCTCGGCCATCTCCATCGACCCTTTGACGTCGGCGAAGAGCACCGTCACCTGCTTGCGCTCGCCCTCGCGGGCGCTGCGGGAGCCGAGCATCCGCTCGGGGGGCGAGGGCGCCTGAGTCGGACCGGTCGTCAGTCGCGCGCCGCAGCCGCCGCAGAACTTCTCCCGGGGCCCGTTCGAGGCGCCACACGCCGCGCACAGCGCCGCCAATGCGACCCCGCATTCGCCGCAGAAGCGGCGCTCGGAGCTGTTCTCGTGGGCACAGGAGTGGCAACGCATCGCGGTCTCGCGTGCGGTGCCTACCACGACGACGCCACACGGTGAACGCGCGCGAACCGGGTCTCGAACCGTGATGCATCCCGGTCCAGCGATCGTGGGGCAGGGCGCCGCGGCGACGCCTCACGCCTCACGACGAGTCGGTGGTGCGATGCTTCGACCGAACTACGCCAGCGTCCCGCCCGCCGCGACGATCTGCTCGGCGATGCGCACGCGCGCATCGAGCAACCCGCGCGGCACGAACGCGGTGAAGCGCGCAATCGTCGTGAGGTGGGCGTCAAGCTCAGGCCCGTCGGTGTCGTTGGCGAACAGGATGCGGGCGTTCGACGCCAGGCGATCGCTCGCGTCGGCGATGAACACCGACACCATGTCCTGCTCGAGCTTGGCTTTGTCCTCGCCGCGCCGGCGGATCAGCTTCTCGGTGCGGACGACGGCGCTCTCCATCGCGTAGAGGTCGATGATCATGTCGGCGAGGCGCTCGAGGTGCATCTGCTTCCGGCCGATCTCGGCGGGCTCGCGCTGCATGAGCAGCTTCGTGGTGTAGGCGACGAGGCGTTTCGCCTGGTTCACGGCGTGGACCTCGTGGAACAGCGTGTGGTCGACGGGCAGGTGGTGCCCGTTCCCGCTCGCGAGGTCGGCGTCGACCTCCTGCATGAACTCGAGCATCGGTAAGCCCTGCGTCATCACGCGCTTCATCATGGTGGCGGGGATGAGGAGCCGGTTGATCTCGTTCGTGCCCTCGAAGATGCGGTTGATGCGGGAATCACGGTACTGGCGCTCGAGCGGGTAGTCGGCGACGAAGCCGTAGCCACCGAGCATCTGCAACGACTCGTCGACGACGAAGTCGAGCGTCTCGGTGCCGAACACCTTCACGATCGACTGCTCGATCGTGTACTCCTCGATCGCCTTGATCACCTGCTGATCGTAGTCGGCGGCGCCGGGCTCGATGCGCGCGATGGCGCCGTCGATCAGCCCCGCGGTGCGGTAGCTGGCGGCGTCGGCGACGTAGATGCGGACAGCCATGTCGGCGATCTTGCGTTGCACGGCGCCGAACTCGACGAGTGGGCTCTGGAACTGCTTCCGGTCGCTCGCGTACTTGACGGCGTACTCCATGCATTCGCGCGCGCCGCCGAGCGCGGCGGCGCCGAGCTTCAGGCGGCCGACGTTCAGAATGTTGAACGCGATGCGGTGGCCGAGGCCGAGCTCGCCGAGCAGATTCTCGGCGGGCACCACCACGTCCTCGAGGATCAACTGGACGGTGGACGAGCCTTTGATGCCGAGCTTGTGCTCCTCGGCGCCGGTCGAGAGGCCGGGCGAGGTGCGCTCGATGAGGAACGCGCTGAACCGTTCGCCGTCGACCTTGGCGAACACGGTGAAGAGATCGGCGAAGCCGCCGTTGGTGATGAACTGCTTCACGCCCGTCAAACTATAGTCGCCGTTCGGCAGCAGCACGGCCTTGGTCTTGGCGCCGAGCGCGTCGCTGCCGGAGCCGGGCTCGGTGAGGGCGTAGGCGGCAATCAGCTCGCCCGACATCAAACGCGGCAAGTAGCGTTCCTTCTGCTCGGCGGTTCCGTAGAAGAGGAGGGGCAGGGTGCCGATCCCCGTGTGCGCGCCCCAGGCCACCGCGAACGACGCGAGCTTGAATGCGCGCTCGCCGATCAACGTCGAGGTGGCCTTGCTGACACCGAGTCCGCCGTGATGCGCGGGGATGTCGAACATCAAGAGACCGAGCTCGCCCGCTCTCTGCAGAAGGCCGCGCATGACACCCGGGCTCTGGGACTCGATGGCGTCGATCTGCGGGAGCACTTCGCGCCGTACGAACTCCTCCGCGACGGCAGCGATTTGGTAATCCTCGGGACCGAGGTCCTCGTAGGTGAAGCAGTCCCGGATGGTGGCTCCGGTCAGGAATGCGCCGCCGCGTGCGAGGGGTTCGCCAAAGGTCATGTGCTGCGAAAACAGCAAGCGATGTGCCACTTCACACGGCGCGTCAGCGTTTCAAGTCAGCGTAGTTTCACTGGAAATACCATGCACAGTCACCATGGTCGGTCGTGCGCCGCTGCGAGGAGTGGGTCGAGCACAGCAGGCCTGTCCGGTAATGGGGACGGGGGCCTGCCGGCGACGATGGCACGGCGTTCCATGCACACCGACGCCAAAGGAGGCATAACGTCTCACCTTGATGCGGCTCTCTCCCAGGCAATTCATCGTCCTCGCGGCCGTCACGCGTTTCGGCGATCGCGGCACTTCCAGCACGGCGATTCGCGACCGCATCCACGAGGAGTTTCGTACCTGGCTGTCCGACAGCGGTCTGCTCTTGGTGCTCGGCGAGCTCCGGCAATTGGGATTGATCGCACGCGAGCCCGAGGACGGCGACGGGATCGTCTATCGCTGCACGGCGATCGGACGATTGCGGCTCCTCGGCCACACGCTCTGACGACGCGCTGACGTCGCCCGTCAGCAGCGCCTTTACGGTGTCCTAGCTCTCGCGGTCGGTCGGTCGGATGGCGACGACTTTACCGCCAGCGCTCGCGACGGCGGGAGCAGACTCACGGTCCGTCGTCGCTGCCGCAGCTTCTGCGCTGGCCTGCGCGCGCTCGGCGGCGGCGCGGGCGGCGAGCTGCTGGTCCATGCGCTTCCGGGCGGCGAGCACGCGCTTCGCGTCGCGATAGCCGGCTTCCATGAGCGCGCGGCTCTTCGACGGATACGCATTGAAGACGTGCAGGGGACCGAAGCCGCTGTATTGCTCGCCGGGCTCGATGACGGTGACCGGCACGTCGTGGAGCCGGCCGTTCTCCATGCGCGCGTAGAGGTAGCCCATGTTGCCGATGGTCCGCCACATGACGTCGGTGAAGCGTTGCGCGAAGTCGAACATGCCGCGGAAGCGGCCTTGGTAGGGCAACTGGCTCGCGATCGGCGCGAGGAGATAGATCTCGGTCGCGCCGAGGCCGAGCGCGTGCTCGAGCGGAATGTTCCAGGCGAACCCGCCGTCGACGAACCAATCCTTCCGGAACTGCACCGGCGGGAACAGAAACGGAATCGCGTAGCCCGCGCGCGAGAGGGTGCGGAGATCGCGCCAGCTCTCGCAGTCGCGCTTGGAGTAGACCTCGCCGCGCCCGCGCGACACGTTCAGCAGCACGAACTCGAGCTCGATCCGGCTTTCGAAGATCTTGGGAAAGTCGATGTGCTCTTCGATGGCGCCCGAGAGGCGATCCATCGAGAAGAGCGAGTGCCCGAAGAGCAAGTTGTGCTTGAAGCTGGGCGAGATGATCTGGGGAATCGAGTAGAAACCGTCCCAGGCCTCTTCGAGCTGCGGCACGCCGCCCGAGACGTAGCAGCACGCGTTGATGACGCCGATCGAGCTGCCGACGATTGCGTCGGGCTTGATGCCCTGCTCTTCGAGCAGCCGCATCGCGCCCACGTGATGGGCACCGAGTGCCGCGCCACCGCCCAAGATGAAAACCCGCTTCTGCTTCTTCGCCATGCGCTAGCGCTTCACTAAAAGAACCAATTGCGGCGCCGGCGCAGTCCCTCTTGGATCATGCCGTGAATGCGCGCCTTCACCTGTTCCACCTTCTTGCCGATCACTTCGTCCTCGTCGTTGGCGTTGCCACGGAACTCCATCGGCTCGCCGAAGTAGAGGTGGTAGCGGACCGGCAGCGGAAAGTAGTTGAGCAGGATGGGAAACGCCGGCATGCCGAGCAGGTCGGCGAGCGGCTTGATGTTGCCGACCGAGATCGCTTGCTCTTCCGAGCCGACCACCGCAACGGGCACGATCGGCGTAGTGGTTTCGAGCGCGAGCCGCATGAAACCGTAGCCGAACTCCTGCAGCTGATAACGCTGCGCGAAGGGTTTGCTCATGCCGCGCACGCCCTCGGGAAACGCGATCACCGCCTCGCCGTGCTCGAGGATGTCGCGCGCGTTCTTCGGCGTCCCGACGACGCCGCCGACACGCGCCATGAACACGTTGAAGAACGGGATGGTCGGCAGCCAGTACTCGCCCATGCCGCGCAGCGGGCGCGCCGGGTCGGCATCGAGCACCGTCGCGATCGCGATCATGCCGGCGTCGAGCGCGATCTGGCCGGCGTGGTTCGGAATCACCAGCATGCGCCCGGCGGGCAGATGCTCGAGCCCGCTCGTCTGGACGCGGAAGTAGTAGCGGTACACGAGCGCGAAGAGCAGCAGCGTGCGGCGCGCGACGTCCGGATTGAAGCCCCACGGATCGTAGCCGAAGCTGTTGAGCTCGATCGGCGAGTTTCGGATGCGCTCGCGGAGCTCGTGGTCGAGATCGCGGATCAGCCGCGGCGCGAGGCTCTGCAGAATGCCGCCCGCGAGGTCGGAGAGCGCGTCGAGCGAGTGCGCGACTTGCTCGCCCGGGTCGAGGGACGGCTGCAGATCGTCGTTCTCCGGCGAGTCGGGATCGTCGAGCAGGATGCGGCCTCCGGGCTCATCATGCATGAGGATCCCGCCGGTGCCGACCACCCCTCGTGGGGTGCGGCGGCGGCGCGCGGGGCGCTCGGAGGTCGGAGTTTTGGACGTCTTGGCCATGCGCCTCAGTGTCGTACGCTGCTGAAGATCTCTTCGAGCGTGAAGAGCGGTTGGAAATTCGTCGCCTCGCGGAAACGGCGGCCGTCGATCGTGCAGGGGTACTTCACGAAATCGATCGCTCCGGGAGGCAGGTGGTAGAGGCCGAGGCGGAAGAGGCTGTCGATCGTGTTGCGGGCGATGGGCTCGGGCAAGGGGACGGCGATGCCGCCGGTCTCGCGGATGGCGACCTTCAACGGCACCGCGCCCGGTCCGGTCACGTTGAAGATCCCGCGAATGCCGGTCTCGAGGGTGCGTCCGATCGCCTCGGCGAGATCCTCCTCGTGCAGGAACTGCGTCATGGGGTTGAAGCCCATGATGGTCGGCACGTAGCGCAGCTTGAGATAGCCGCCGATCGAGTTGTGGACGTAGTAGCCGAGCGTTGGGACGGGTCGGAGGATTGCGGTCGCGATGTCCGGGTACTTCCACAGGAACGTGTTGCACAGCGTGTCGACCTCGGCGAGGTCGCGGATGTCCGGGTAGTGCCGGCTCACGTTCAGCGCGGTGTCCTCGTCCATGTAGTACGGGCTCTCGGGAAGCGCGCCGTACACGTACGAGCTCGACAAGACGACGAGCTTCTTCACGCCGTAGGTGGCGCAGCATTCGAGGAGGCGCTTCGTCCCCGCGACGTTGATCTCGTGGCGCACCATGGGATCGGCGCGGAAGTGACGAACGAAGGCGAGGTGGACGACGGCGGAAGGACGCTCGCGCCGGAAAATGTCCTCGAACTTCTTTTTCCGGAGGTCCATCGTGTGCACCGTGATGTGGTCGGGGTGACCCTCCCACGGGGCGCGGTCGACACCGCTCACTGCGAAGCTGTCGGCGACGCGTTTCGCGACCAACCGACCCTGGCCTCCGGCGATGCCGGTGATGAGCAGGCGCTCCACTGCACTGTGTCATACGCGAGGGGTTTCGGGTCCGCAACGTTGCGGAAACAAAGACGGTCGGAGTGACGCACCTCAACGGCCGTCCGCTTCGCATAGCAAGCCGCGTGCGCGATCCGGGGAGGCCCGTCGGGGCTGAGTCCTGCCCTCAAGTTCCGACCGTCGCCAACCGAGAAACATGACGGGGATGGGCGCGTGAGCACCATGGAAGCGGAGGATCTGGCACGGCTCCGCGCCGAGATCGTCAACGCGCGCGACGTCCCGACCATCCCCGTCCTCCTGCTGCGCATTCTGCGCGTCGTCGACGGTGAACGCGCTTCGACGAAGGACCTCGTCGACC
>JBDSJB010000663.1:0-3402 GCA_039917665.1 Binatia bacterium | reverse complement strand
GCTTTCGACGGAAAGTGTGGCGCGACCTCTCCGGCCAGACCGGCGTGAAGCAGGCGATCCTCGTGCTCAACCGCGACCTCGGGCGCGGCGGCAAACGCAACCAACGCAACCAGGAGATGGGCCTGAGCGGCGGCACGCGTGCCGACGTCGGCTGGCACAAGGTCGCGCCGGTCGCCATCACCAACCTCGTGCTGCTGGCAGTGCTGACCGCGGTCGGCCATCCCGCGCTCTATCTGCTCTGGCTGGTGGCGTGGCTCACGACCTATCGCTTGCTGACGCGCGTCCGCGCGATCGCCGAGCACTCGATGGCGAGCGACCCGGCCGATCAGATGCGGAACACGCGCACGACGATCGCGGCCCGGTGGGAACGCCTGTTGATCGCGCCCAATCGCGTCAACTTCCACCTCGAGCACCATCTGATGATGACGGTGCCGCATCACAACCTGCCGGAGCTGCACCGCATGCTCCGCGAGCGCGGCGCACTCGATGGGGCCAACGTGGTGCACGGCTACCGCGAGGTGTTGCGGCTGGCGACGTCGCCGGCCGCGTAGCGCGCGCGAGCCTGCCAGCAAACCGACGAAGCGTCCTCGGCCTCGGGCGAGGCGGCGCCAAGACGTGTCATCTGTACGATTCTCTTCGCCGCGGGGCCAAACGCGCCGGCCGCGTGCCGTGGCGAACCGCTCCGGTAACAGGTGCATATGGCAGCTCCACGCCGGCAGCAGCGGCGCGCAGGAGCAAGCCGCCTCGGCTCATGTCGCCGCGGCCGACGAAATCCGGCGGGAAGAGCAGCCGATCGCCGAACACGCCTTGCAGCGGATCGACGTACTTGGCGGTCGCGATGCTGCCGAGCAGCACCACGCGACAGTCGGACCCCGCGCTGGCCGCGAGCGCGCGCGTCGCCCGCACGAGCGGCTCGAGATAGCGCGGCTCGCGCGCGTCGATCGGGATGCCGGCGAACGCCCGCAGGCGCGTGGCGTCGACGGGTTCGTCGAGCGGGAGCAATCCCGCATTCGACGTGATCACGAGCGCGCCCGACACACCGCGCGGCGGACGCGCGAACGCGCGGGCATAGGTCGCCTTGCCGCGAAAATAGAGCCCGGAGAGAAACGAGAACACGTCGCCGAGCGACGCGCCCGCCGGTGAGCGCACCGCCTGCGCCAACGGAAACGCGGCCTGCTCACGCAGCAGGATGGCGGCCCGCCGCCCCCCGAGCGACGCGGGTGACAAGAGGAAGACGGTCGACGGCTCGCGCGCCATTCCGCTTCGATCGGTCGGACCCGTCGCGCCGTCAGACGGCCGGCAAGACGACGGACACGCTCGTGCCGCTGCCCGCGGTGCTGTCGACGAGGATGAAGCCACCGGCGCGCTCCACCAACGCGTGCACGATGGCGAGCCCGAGGCCGGTGCCTTCGTCGCGCTTGGTCGTGAAGTACGGCTCGAAGATGCGCGGCCGCGTCGCCGCGTCGATGCCGGTGCCGTCGTCACTCACGCGCAGCACGGCGAAGCGGCCGTCGTCACCGTCAACCAGACTGGTCGCGATCCGGACGGTGCAGCCTTCGCACGTCGCGTCGAGCGCGTTGCCGACGAGATTCATCAGGATCTGGTCGAGGTGGGTGCGATCGAAGCGCACCCGGACGTCGCCAGCCGACGGCTCGAGCTCGATCCCCTGACCGCGGCGCGGCATCGCGCGCAGGAAGTCGGCGGCGGCGCCGACGCTCGCATCGAGCGCGATCGCCTCGGCGGGCGCGTCGCCCTCGCGGCCGAGCTCGGCGAGCTGTCGGGTGAGATCGCTGCTGCGCTGCACGGTCTCGACCAACGCCTTCGCATGGTTCGTCGTCGACGCCGACAAGGCGGGGTCGGCGAGAATTTCTTGCGCGTGCGACAAGACCATCGTCAGCAGATGGCCGAAGTCGTGGCCGACGGCCGCCGCGACGCGGCCGAGCGACGCCATCCGCTGCTCTTCGCGGACGCGCTCGCCGTGCTCGTCCAGCGCGCGACGCGCCTCGATGTGCGCCGCCTGCTCCATGGCGAGCGCCACCAGGTCGGCGACCGAGGCGACGAAGCTCGTCTCGACGGCGGTCCAGCCGCGCGGCGCGCCGACGTGCTCGTGGCAGACCACGCCCACTACCTCGCCGTGCCGGAGCAGCGGCGCATCGAGCATCGACGTGATCCCGTGCGGAAGGAGATACGCGGCGGTGAGCTCGCTCGTGATCGGGTGGGTGCGGGCGTCGTCGGCGACGATGGCGCGGTAGTCGTCGAGCGCCTCGACGTATTTCGGGAAATCCGCACGACTGAGGGTCTCACCCGAGAGAAAACTGTCGCCGGCACGCTCGTACTCGCAGGCGCACGTGAGATTCGCCCGGGTCGCGTCGAACAACCAGATACCGACGCGCTCGACCCCGAGCGTGCTCGCGATCAGCTTCGTCGCCTGCCGGAACATGCGTTCCAGGGAACTCTGCTCGTCGATCGGGAGCCGCGCGAGGTTCTGCAGCGCAGCCTCGTAGGCAACGACCGGGTGTCGTACGATGCGCTGAAGTGTATTTGCCACGGTGCCGTCGAATCGCCGACCGAAGATACCCTCGCCGTCTCGCACACGCCGAGCGCGACCGTCAAGGCGAAGTGACGGAGCGACCCCGACGCCGATTCAGCGCGCGATCGCGACCGCGTGATAGCCCGCGACCGCGGCATCCCGCGGCATCAACGCTTCGAACGTGGCGCGACCCCCGGACGGCGCGATCGTCTGCGCAATCGGCGGGGTCACGATGGTCCGGACGACGTTGCCGGCCTGGTCGAGCGCGTTCACGCGGATCGAAAGCCCGCTCACCTCCTTGTCGCCTTCGTTGACGATCGTACCGACGACCTTCTCCTGTGCGGGATCGACGGCGGGCTCGTCGTGGAGGCCGACGATCGAAATGTCGATCGATTTCGGCGCAGCGACCGTGCGCTCTTCGATCGAGGTAGTTTGGCGGGTCACGACCTCATGGCGCTGTGGCGCGCACGACGCGACGAACGGAATCACGGCGGCGGCAACGACCAGCGCCCACGGTGATTTCTTGCTGCTCCGAGTTCCCATGCCCGGCGAAATCGCAAGGACCATGCCACCGAACGCGCAGCGCCGGCGGTTCCGCACGCTGTCGGCGCCGCGCGATTCTTCAAAACGCCCGGCAATCCGGGCGGGGGCGCTACTTCTTCTGGGCCTTTGTACTGCTTGCCGTCGTCTTTGCCGACCTTGCTCATCGTGGCGCCGACGCAGAGGCCGTCGCTGGTGACGAGCTGAATGGTCGGTGACGTGTTGCCGGTGAGCGCGGCGACGAGACCGGGCGGCAGACTGTTGAGGCCCTTTGCCGCGTCGTTCTTACCCTGCGCGCTCGCCTTGCCTTTGGTCGCGGCGCCGCCCGCGAA
>JBDSJB010000662.1:0-3424 GCA_039917665.1 Binatia bacterium | reverse complement strand
GGCCTCTTCGCCCGCATGACGACGGTGCGGAACGAGATCGTCATCGAAGGCAGCAACGACGGGACGAGCTGGACGCCGTATGAGTTTCCCTGGAAGCCAGGCGACGTCGGGAAGCGTCCCGCGTTCGTCGCGCCGCACCAACCGCGGCTCGACTGGCAGATGTGGTTCGCGGCGCTCACGCCTTACCAGACGAACCCCGAGCAATGGTTTGCTCGATTGCTCGCGCGGTTGCTCGACGGGACGCCCGAGGTGCTCGAGCTCTTCGCGTCGAATCCGTTTCCCGACGGCCCACCACGCTACGTGCGGGCCGAGCTCTGGGAGTACCACTTCAGCGCGATCGGCAATCCCGATCACGCGTGGTGGCGCCGCGAGTGGCGGGGGGACTATGCCCCCGCCGTCTCGCGACGCTGATCACCGTTTAATTAGCTGTGACGACCGCGACGGGCGCGACGCGCCTGCGCGCTCGGCCGACGACGCGTTTCGGTGGTGCCGGCGATGAAGTCGGTGATGGTCACCGGCGACGTGTCACGCCGCGCGTCCCCCTGCTGCGGGCGGCGTTCGTGGCTGCGCGCGTGGTTGGGAGTGTGCGGCCGCGTGTCCGCCCCGGGACGGGCGGTGCGACGCGGGTGCTGCGCCGCGACCTCGATGGGACGAGGCGCGCGATGCCGAGCAATTGGAGCCGCCGTTTCCGCCGGTGCCGGAGCCCCCGACGCGGTCTGGCGCGGCAACGACCGCCCGATGTGCTTCTCGATCGCCCTCAACTGAGCGCGCTCTTCGGGGGACGCGAAGCTCGTCGCGTGCCCTTCGGCTTCCGCCCGCGCCGTACGGCCGACGCGGTGGATGTAGTCCTCGACCGTCTGCGGGAGATCGTAATTGATGACGCGCCGGATGTCGGCGACGTCGATCCCGCGGGCGGCGATGTCGGTCGCGACGAGGATGCGGTAGCGGCCGCGTCGGAACCCTTCCAGGGCCTCGCGGCGCTGCTGCTGCGTCCGGTTCGAGTGCAGGCGTTGCGCGGCGAAGCCGGCGTCACACAGCGAGCGCATGATGCGGTCGGCGCGATGCTTGGTCCGCGCGAACACGAGCGCGTTCCCCGGGTTGGTCGCGATCATCTTGACCAAGAGCGGGGTCTTCTCGTTGCTGCCGACCATGTAGACGTCCTGGGTCGCCTTCGACGGGGTCGTGCCCTGCGCTCCGACGGACACCCGGACGGGGTCCTTCAGGTGCATGCTGGCGAGCGCCCCGAGATCGGGTGGCATCGTCGCCGAGAAGAGCAGCGTCTGCCGCTGGGCCGGCAGCATTTTCATGATGCGATCGAGCTGCGGCTTGAACCCCATGTCGAGCATGCGGTCGGCCTCGTCGAGCACGAAGAACTTGACGGTCGCGAGATCGATCGTGCCGCGCTCGAGGTGATCGACCATGCGGCCGGGCGTCGCGATGATGATCGACGGCCGAGCACGGAGCGCGCCCATCTGCGGGCCGTACGGCATGCCGCCGACGATGAGGGCGGTCTTGAGGCCGGCGCCCAGACGTTGCGCCCAGCCGTGAATCTGCTCCGCGAGCTCGCGCGTGGGCGCGAGCACGACGGCCGAACCGCGCGATCCCGGCGTGGCGGACCGGAGCCGCTCGACGATCGGGATCATGAATGCGGCGGTCTTGCCGGTGCCGGTCTGCGCGGCACCGATGACGTCACGGCCGGTGAGTGCCGGCGCGATGGTGGCGGCTTGAATCGGCGTCGGCGTGACGTAGTCGCAGGCGCGGAGCGCCGTGCGGGTCGCGGGAGAGAGGTCGAACTGATCGAATGTTGACGGCGCTGTGGTCGTCGAGGTCGGTTCGGCCGAGGGTACTACGGTTGTTGCGGTTGATGATGATGCGTTCACTTACGAGAATCCTTTCGTGCTGCTTCGGAGTCGTCGGTCATATCGACCGGACTCCACTCCAAGGGAAATAGGGGCGTTCGCTTCGGGCTCAGGCGCGATGTCAACGCGCTTGCTGCGGATGCCTCGAACGCCGATCAGCCACGGGCGCTGCTTTTGGAAGATGCGCGCCGTGCCGCAGGTTCCGGCTTGGCGATCGGCACGACATGTACGTGCCCACCGCGGATGCCGCTTCGGATCTCCAGCTCGGTCAACAAGGTTTCCAGCTCCAGTTGATCTTCTGCTGCGACCCCGATGAAAAACAAAATGGTGCCCCGCCGACGGGTGCGACGCTGCGAGAAGAGACGGAGCCGATCGTGGCAGCGCTTCTTCTTGAGGTCGGCCTTCAGCACCGTCTCGCCATAGGCGATGCGACGGCGAACAGGGCTCATACGGAGGATCTCCGGCTCGTCCGGCCCGGGGGCCTCGAGCGAGAGGGAGTAGCCCAGCTCCGAAACGTGGAGCGAGAGCTGCTGCCTGAGGTGGAGACGCGCCGCTGTTTCCGACATGGTTACCGGAGTCTCCCGGCAATGACCGGCCGCAGCGCGTGCCCGTATGGATGCTTCAGAATCAACTCCTTGCGGGCCGACGAGACGTGTTGCGAGCTGTCAGGGTCCGGTCCGATCACCCAATGACGCGCTCGACGGCCGATGTGAGACGGAAACGAGACTGTCGCAGAGAAAGTGCGGCGGGGGTCGCGCGTCAAAACAGCCAGTGGCGCACACCCTACCAGCATCAGGGTGGCCGTACAACCGATGGCTTACGTGCTCACTCGCGGCCGCCGCTGTGCCAGGACCGTCCGGCGGACGCAAGCTGCTGAAACCGTTGCCGCCAACGTGTCAACCCGACTTTACGACCCGTGGTTTTCTGCTATCGAGACCGGCTCTATGGATACCGGCATTGCAGCGGTCAACGACCGCATCAAAGAAGGATCGACCTTCCTCTATCGGCTCCGCGAGGAAATCGGCACCGTCATCGTCGGTCAGCGCTACCTGATCGACCGGCTTCTGATCGGATTGCTGGCTGGAGGCCACGTCCTGCTGGAAGGCGTGCCTGGCCTGGCCAAAACCCTCGCCGTGAAGACCCTGGCGCAGGCGGTCGCGGCCACCTTCCGGCGCATCCAGTTCACCCCCGACCTGCTGCCGGCCGACCTGATCGGGACCATGATCTACAACCCGCGGGAGGGCGTTTTCACCTGTAAACAGGGCCCGATCTTCGCGCAGCTCATCCTGGCCGACGAGATCAATCGGGCGCCCGCGAAGGTGCAGAGCGCCCTCCTCGAGGCCATGCAGGAGCACCAGGTCACGATCGGGGACGAGACCTACCCGCTGCCCGACCCGTTCCTCGTGCTCGCGACCCAGAACCCGATCGAGCAAGAGGGGACCTATCCGCTCCCCGAAGCCCAGGTCGACCGCTTCATGCTGAAGCTCAAGGTGGGCTACCCGTCGCGCGAGGAGGAGCGCCAGATCCTCGAGCGCATGGCCGTCATCGGCCAGCCCCGCACGATC
>JBDSJB010000661.1:0-3128 GCA_039917665.1 Binatia bacterium | reverse complement strand
CGCAGACTCGAGTCGGCGGCCGTCTCGGCCTCCGCGTCCTCGAGCAGCGTGTACATTTCCCACGCGATGCCGTCGGCATCCTTCACCCAGAACTTGTCGGCTTTGGCGTAGCAGCACGTCGTCCCTTCTTGTTGAAAGAGCGGCACCTCGGTCTGCTTCACCCGAACCATTTCGGAGGCGACGGCGCCGGTGCTGGGGTAGCGAATGCCGAAGTGGCTCAGCGTGCCGGGCTCCCCGCCGACGTTGAGCGAGAAGACGACAGGCGGATCGGCGAGCTCGAACTTCGCGTAGTCGTGACGGACCTTCGACGGCTCGATTCCGAGCACCTTCCGATATTGCTCGACTGCTTGAGGAATGTTCTCGACGTAGACGGCGACATGGAACGTGTTGGCCATTGGTGCGTTCTCCCTTTCGTCGGATATCGACGTGTTTCAATGTTTGCCAATGACATCGAGACATGTCAATATGTCTCTATGCCAGCCACCGTCGTGCCGTGTTGTCCCCCGGTCCTCCACAGCGCTCTCAGTAAGCCCGATGCGGAAGATCTGGCCAAGACATTGAAGGCGTTGGCCGACCCCGTGCGTCTGCGGGTTCTCAGCTTCATCGCGGCGCAACCCGAAGCAGAAGCGTGCGTCTGTCACGTGACCGCTCCGGTGGGACTCTCGCAGCCGACGGTCAGCCATCACCTCAAGGTGCTGCACGGCGCGGGACTGCTCGCGAGGGAAAAGCGCGGCGCCTGGGTATACTACCGGGTCGTCCGCGAGCGTCTCGAGGCCGTGCGCGCGGCCCTCGCGACCCGACCGCCGAGGGCCAAAATCGCCAAGCGCGCATGAGCGAGGACCTGCGGGTTCCGTCTCTCGGCCGACGCGCAGTGGCGGAGGCCGTGGGTGCGGCGCTGCTGCTCGCGACGATCGTCGGCTCGGGCATCATGGGCGAGCGTCTTGCCGGTGGCAACGGCGCAGTCGCGCTCCTCGCGAATACGCTCGCGACGGGAGCGATCCTGGTGGCCCTCCTACTCACGCTCGGTCCGCTTTCCGGAGCACAGCTCAATCCCGTCGTCACGCTCGCGGTTGCCTGGGAAAAGGGGCTCGCGTGGAGGGACGTCCCCGCCTATCTGGGCGCGCAAATCTGCGGCGCTTTCGTCGGTGTCGGGACCGCGAACCTCATGTTCGACCTCCCCGTTTTTTCGCTGTCCCGTCACGTGCGCCAAGGCCCGTCGCAGATGCTCAGCGAGTTCGTGGCGACCTTCGGGCTCCTCAGCGTGGTGTGGGGCTGCTCGCGGCTGCGGCCGTCGGCCGCTCCGTTCGCGGTCGGCGCCTACATCACCGCGGCATACTGGTTCACCGCCTCGACGTCGTTTGCGAATCCGGCTGTGACACTCGCGCGAGCGGCCAGCGACACGTTCTCCGGCATCCGTCCGGCCGACGTGCCGGCCTTCGTCGGGGCGCAGCTGCTGGGTGCTGCCGCGGCGACCGGGTTGTTTCACTGGCTCGTGCCGGCGGTACCGGCACCGACACGCGGCGCGGAGCGATGAAGACCGTCATCTTCGCCTGCGTGCACAATGCCGGTCGCTCGCAGATGGCGGCGGCATTCTTCAACCGACTGGCGGACGCGAGCCTGGTGCGCGGGATTTCGGCGGGTACGCAACCGGCTGCGCAGGTGCACGCGGAGGTCGTCGTCGTCATGCGCGAAGTCGGCGTCGACCTCGCGAGCGCACGGCCCCAGAAGCTCACCGACGAGCTCGCGAAGAACGCCGAGCTGCTGATCACCATGGGGTGCGGCGAGGCGTGTCCGCTCGTGCCGGGCCTCCGCCGAGACGACTGGAGCTTGATCGATCCGAAGGGGCAGCGGATCGAGACGGTGCGTGCCCTCCGGGACGACATCGAGCAGCGGGTCGGTGACCTCGTGCGCGAGAACGGTTGGGCTTCCGCGCGCTAGAGAAATCGGTTCAACGCCCTTACGCGCGCGCTCGTTTCGGCAGGGCGCGTGCCGGTTTCGGCGGGCCGTGAAGGCCGCCGCTGTTGCGGCATCCCGCAACGACGGCGGCTCGCTCACGGCCTCGCTCTTGCTCTCTCCGAGATTCGTCGTTCAACCCATACAACTCGGAAGGAGACGATCGTGATGAAAAAGTATCGCCGAATGTTGCCGTTCGCCGCAGTGATCGCGGCATTGGTTGCGGGGAGTGCCGGTGATGGTCGAGCCGAAGTGCCGTTCAAGATCGCGAAGATCTATTGGGAGTACAACGCCTCGGCCAACGACCTCGGCGTGCATGTGTCGCTCGACGCCGAGGACTGGCGGCAACTCACGATTCGCAAACCCGACGGACGGTCCATCTTCGACGTCCAGGGTCGTGGCGCGTATCGCGAGCTCGGCATGACGGAGCTCTTTTTCGAGGGCGCCGAACCCTCGCTCGATGAGTTTCCGCTCGCCGGCCTGCTGAAACGCTTTCCGGAGGGCCAGTACGAGATCGAGGGCCGTCTGGTCGATGGCGAGGTTCTGGAAAGCGAAGTGATGTTCTCCCACGCGATTCCCGCCGGACCCCAGGTTTCCGCCGTCGTCGGAGCGGGCGACTCGCTCGTCATCAGCTGGACGCCGGTCACGAGCCCACCGCCGGGATTCCCCCCCAAGCCGATCACCATCGTCGGCTACCAGGTCATCGTCGGTCTCTTCCTCGTGACCGTCCCGGCCACGACGACGCACGTCACGGTTCCGCCCGAGTTCGTCGCGTCACTTGCGCCGGGGGTGCAGCCGTACGAGGTGCTGGCGATCGAGGCGAGCGCCAATCAGACCCTCACCGAGGGCACCTTCGTGATTCCTTAGCGCCGCGTTTTTCGAGGGTACGGGCGGCGTCGAGTCGGCGCCGCCCGTACCTGGTCGTAGAGGGTCGCTAGTGCACCGCCGTCGAGATCCGATCAAACATTCGCCGGCGCTTCTGCGACGGCGGCCGTCGGGAAACGCGTGCGGCGGAGGGGTCGCCCGCGGGTCCTGCGGAGCCGGAGCACGGCGCGCGGCGCGGCGGGTGCGACCGGCACGCATCGACCGATCGGCGCGTCGCGGTCGCGCAGGGCACTCCCCGGGCGACCACCGCGACACGGGCGAGCGGCGGGGAAGTGCTCCTGACCGAGATC
>JBDSJB010000660.1:0-3178 GCA_039917665.1 Binatia bacterium | reverse complement strand
CCGCGACGGCACTGGTGGACGGCTGGCTCCGCACCGGTGACCTCGGCCGGCTCGACGAATGCGGTTACTTGACGCTCGTCGATCGCAGCGACGATGTCATCATCAGCGGCGGGTTCAACGTCTATCCCCGCGAGGTCGAGGTGGTGTTGGAGGCGCATCCCGCGGTTGCCGAAGCCGCCGTCGTCGGCATCCCACATGAAAAGTGGGGACGCGGCGTGGCGGCCTGGGTAGTCTGCAAACCGTCAGCCTCGGCCCGCGAGCAAGACCTCATCGACTTCTGCCGCGCCCGCCTGGCGAGCTACAAAAAGCCCCTCCAGATCACCTTCGTCCCAACCCTACCCAAAAGCTCCACCGGCAAGCTGCTGCGCCGACAGCTGCGTACGTCGGTCGTTCCGTGAGATAGGCCACTTCGGTCGCTGCGGGTCCGCGGCGATGGTGGCTCGTCTCGTCACTCGGGCCACTGCCTCCCAGCGCATAAAACCCGTCAGATCCTCTCTGGCTTGCGGTCAAGCGAGGCGACTCGCTCCTCCGACGACCCACCACCGCCGCGGAGCGACCCCCGGTGGCTGCGCGATGCGACCCGACAGCTGGGCGGTTGTCTCCCTCGTCGCCCACGCTCTTTCGCTCTGAGCGAAACGTCGGGTGGGTGGGGGTCGTTTTGGAGCGACGAGCGCCGCGCGTGTGCGCAGGACGGATACGCCGCGGCGAGTAGTATGCGCTGGGTGCCGCGGACTCCGGCGCGGAAAAATGACCCCACCCACCCGCCAGGACGACACCCGAGCGGCATAGAAAGAGACGGCGTGCAGGCGAGGAGCCCGCGCGCCGCTGTCGGTAGCTAGAACGCGGTGGAGAACCCGCCGTCCGGCATGTCGAGCGCGCTGCGATCGCCACTGACGATCGAGCCCACCTTCGCGTGCACCGTCGGCAGGATGAAGTTCACGAAGTGCTTCGCCGTCATCACCTTGCCGCTGTAGAAATCGATCTCGGCTTGGTTCGGCTCGTCCTCGTCACGCGATCGCTGTTCGTCGGCGACGATCGCCGCCCCGAGCAGCAGGTGCGCGATCGTGACGTCCGCCATCACCTCGAGGAACGGATTCGCGACGAGCGTCACCTGGTCGATCTTGCCGCTCATGAAGTACTCCATGAGCGACGCGGCACCACGCTGCAGTGCCGTCGACGCTTCCCCGAGCGCGCGGACCTCGGCGCCCATGCCGGGCTTCTCGGAATGCGCGGTGACGAACTCGCTGATCTCGTTCAGGAAGGCGGTGAAGTTCTCGCCGCCGTGCTGCTGCAGCTTCCGGGCGACCAGATCGAGCGCCTGGATGTGGTTGGTGCCCTCGTAGATCGAGAAGATCTTCGCGTCGCGGCAGTACTGCTCGACCGGGTTGTCCTGCACGTAGCCGGCGCCGCCGTAGGTTTGGATCGCGAGCTCGGCGACCCGGAACGACTGATCGGAACAATATGCCTTCACGATCGGCGTCAATAGATCGACCTGGCCCTGATGGTAGAGCGCCTTCGCCTCGTCGACCTTGTGCAGCGCGTGCGCGAGATCGGCATGGAGCGCGAGCTTGATGCAGAGCGTGCGCATGCCTTCGACCTTGGCCTTCATCTCGATCAACATGCGGCGGACGTCGGAGTGCTCGATGATCGGCACGCGCGGGGAGTTCGGATCCTTGAAATGCCGGACCGACGACCCTTGGAGCCGCTCGCGGGCGTAGCTGAGCGCGTTCAGATAGGCCGACGACGCGACCGACAGCCCTTGCACCCCGACGGCGATGCGGGCGCCATTCATCATGCGGAACATCTGCTTCATGCCCATGTGGGGCTTGCCACCGACGAGAATGCCGCGGCAGCCGTCGTTCTCGCCGAAGGCCAGCACGGCCGTCGCGGAGGCGCGGATGCCGAGCTTGTGCTCGATCGAGGCGGTCTGGACGTCGTTCTTCTCGCCGAGCGAGCCGTCGTCGTTCACCCACACCTTCGGGACGATGAAGAGCGAGATGCCCCCGGTGCCAGCCGGCGCACCTTCGATGCGGGCGAGCACGAGGTGGATGATGTTGTCGGCGAGATCGTGATCACCGGCCGAGATCCAACACTTGGTGCCTTTGATCGAGTAGACGTTGCCCTCGAGGTGTTTGGCGCGCGTCTTGGAGGCGCCGACGTCCGAGCCGGCGTGGGGCTCGGAGAGACACATCGTGCCGGCGAAGCGTCCGGCGACCATCGGGGGAAGGAAGCGCTCCCGGTCCTCGGGAAGCGCGAAGCTCGAGATCACATCCGCCGCGCCGTGCGTGAGACCCGGATACATATTGAAGGCACAGTTGGCGCCGCTCTGCAGTTCTTCCAGCACGACGGCAATGGCGTGCGGTCCGCCGAGGCCACCGTCGTCGACGGGCATCGGAAATCCCATGAGCCCGAGCTCGAAGAGCTTCTTCCAGGCCTCTTTGAAGCCCTTGGGTGTAATGACCTGCCCACTCTCGATCGTGCACCCGACGCGGTCGGCCGTCCCGTTGATTGGACCCGTCACGTCGTTCACGAAGCGATGGCACTGCTCGATGATGGCATCGCATTCGTCGCGCGAGATGTGCGCGAAGGCTTCGAGACCGAAGACCTGCTGCACCTTCAAGTGCTCGTAGAGCGTGAACTGGATCGCGCGCAGATCGGCCTTGAAGTGGTTGACCGCAGCTTCGGACATATGGGTGGTTCCTCCTCGAGTTAGTCGGCCCCCTGACACGGCGCGGGTGGCCTCCCGGTGGGGCGGGTCGCGAGAAGCTGCCCTAAACTCGTAGGAAGTCAAGTTTACGGGCGGGGCTCGGCGGAGCCCGCTCGGGCGCCATGTCGGTGCGTGAGGACCCGGCTCCGGAACCACCCCGGATGTAAGGCCTACAGGTAAAAGCGGCCCGTGCAGCTGCCGGTTTGGCGCGGGCCCAGTGCGGGCCTGCGACACGACGCGCGGTTGCGATCAAGATTCGCCTCAGGCATTGGTGCGAGAGCGGCACACGGCTTGCTGTGGAGGTGGGTAGTGGGACTCAGGATTCGGATGACGCTCGCTTTGCAGGCTGCAGCCTTGGCGGTCGTGCTCTCGGGAGTCGCCCCGACGCCGGCCCATGCCGATGTGTGGTGCTGGCTCTTCGGTGGCTGTGGCGGGAGCAGCAATGCCTCGCACCAGACGTCAACCAATCGC
>JBDSJB010000659.1:0-2824 GCA_039917665.1 Binatia bacterium | reverse complement strand
CGAGCCGAAGTTGCCTTCGCCCTGGACCAGCGGGTAGCGCAGCGAAAAGTCCTGCGCCATGCGGACCATCGCTTCGTACGCCGCGACGTCGCCGTGCGGGTGATACTTGCCGAGCACGTCGCCGACGATCGCCGCCGACTTACGCGGCCGGGAACCCGCCGTCAGGTGCAGGTTCTGGAACATCGAGTAGAGGATGCGCCGCTGGACCGGCTTCAGACCGTCGCGCACGTCGGGCAGCGCGCGCGAGGTGATGACGCTCAGCGCGTAGTTGAGGTACCGCTCTTCAGCGGCAACCTTCAAATCGGTGTCGATAGCTGGCGCTGCGGTTGGACCCATGAAACCCCTCCACTACCCCACCCGGCGTGATTCGGCGCGCATACTAGCAGCCTCGATTGGGAAGGCGAGCGGAATTCGGGCCGTGGGCTTTACTGCGCCGCGATCGAGATACGGGCTCTCGTAGCCGGCGTCGCGGAGCTCGCGGACTAGGGCTTGCCAGGGCCGCTCCATGGCCCGATCAAATTTGCATCGCGCTCCTGACGGGGCAAGGACGATCGGGCGCTCAGCGGCTCGCGGCGATCGCCTGCCACGCGGTGAGCGGGGTCACGCGGTCCGGCTGGCCGCCATAGTAGCGCGACGCGGCAAGCTCGGGCGTGAGACGCTCGACCGTCGTGAACCCCATGGCGTGCAGCTCTTGCGGGAGCGTTTCCGGATCGACGAACGTGAGCCAGGGCTCGCCGCGCGCGGCGCTGTTCGCCTCCACCTGCTCGGAGAGCGCGCGCTCCTCGTCGTCCGCAACGAGGTCGTGGCGCACGATGAAGTCGAAAACCACTTCCGATCCGGGCGGCCGAGCGAGCACGAGCCGGAAGACCGCATCGATCGCGGGGCGCGCGAGATAGTGCACGACGCCGAGCCACGTCACGAAGAGGGGCTCGTCGAGCCGTACGCCGGACTCGGCGAGTCGGTCGGCGAGCTGCTCGCGCTCGAAGTCGACGGGGACGTAGGTGACGTGCGGCGCCGCGAGCCCGAGCTCCTCCAAGCGCGCGCGCTTCCAGCGTTGGGTGTCGGGATGGTCGACCTCGAAGACGCGAATCCGCTCGGTGAGATCGGGACGTCGGAGCGCCAGGGTGTCGAGTCCCGCACCGAGGAGCACGAGCTGTCGCACGCCGCGCTCGACTGCGAGCGCCAAGCGATCCTCGGCCCAACGATGGCGCAGCGCGAAGAAGGCCGCGATGCGCGCGGGGCTCGTCGGAAGCTGCACGCGCTCATAGACGGCGCGGAGCGCGTCGCGGTCGGGGAAGCCGATGAGGCGCGCCGCGAGGTCGTCTACGAAGATCCGGACGTCGCCGTAGAGGCTCGTGTGCGCCGCGCGCGCCGAAGCGGCGGCCATCGCGGTGTAGCTGGGCTCTCCCTGGCGCATCAGACCAGCTTCTCTTCGGTCGGCATGGGGTCCTCCTGTGTGGCGACCAGGTACGCGTAGCCTTGCGACGAGCCTGAGACGCGCATAGCACGGGCCGGCATGGAAGAAACGGTTCGCGTTGCCGTCGGCGACATCATGCTCGACGGACGTATGGCGGTGCCCGCCGGGGCGACGGCCGGGGCGCTCGTCTGTCACCCGCACCCGCAATACGGCGGCAGCATGGAGAACGACCTCGTGATCGCGCTGACCGGCGCGCTCGGCGCGGCCGGCTTCGCGACGTTGCGCTTCGACTTTCGCGGTGTCGGCGCGAGCGGGGGCCGTTATGAGGACGGGCGCGGCGAGGTCGACGACGTGCGGGCGGCGGCGGCGTTGCTGCGGGAGCGGCTCGGCGTGCCGCGGATTGCGCTCGTCGGCTACTCGTTCGGGTCGGTGATGGCGCTGCGCGCGGGATGTGACGAGCCCGACGGCGTCACCGGCGTGGTCGCGATCGGGCCGCCGGTGCGCATGCTCGGGCTCGAGTTTCTCGCCGGCTGCGCGACACCGTTGGCGTTCGTCACCGGCGACCGCGATCAGTTCTGCCCGGTGCCGACACTGGAAGCAGCGCGGGCGTCGTTCGCGCCGGCGAGCACGGTCACATTGATTACGGGCGCCGACCATTTCTTCGGCGGACATCTCCCGGCGCTCGCGACGCGGGTCGTCGAGCTGGTGCGGGCGCTCTAGAAGCCGGCGAACTCGGGGGCGTAGCGCACCAGGCCGGTTCGACCGGCAAGCGCGCCGGGGGCGAGGGCAATCACCTGAAAGGCGTCGGGCGGGGCGTCGTACTCGCAGCGGAGGCCGTGACGGTCGGCGGCTTCGAATCCAAAGCGGCGGTAGTATTCCGGGTCGCCGAGCACGACGACCGTCGCGACGCCGCTCGCCCGACAACGCTCGAGCCCGGCGCGTGCGAGTGCGCTGCCTCTGCCGCTGCCTTGCTCCTCCGGCAGCACCGCGAGCGGCGCCAACCCCCAGCCGAACGGCGCGCCGTCCAACGTCACCGGGCTGAAGAGCACGTGACCGACGACGCGGCCGTCCTGCTCGGCGACGAGCGCGAGCGTCGCCTTCCCGGCCGCGCGCAGCGCATCCACCAGAGCCGCCTCGTCCGGCCGCTCGAAGGCCCGCGTCACGATGTTGCGCACGGCGTCGGTGTCCTGCGGGGTTTCGTCGCGTACGACCACGGTTGGTGTCAGCTGCGGCGCGGCGCTTTGCCTCCGCCCAGCGCTTTTCGCGCCGTTCCCAGCTCAGCGCGGCGCGCGGGATCCAGGACCGGGAAATCGATCTTCAGGCTTTCGAGCGTCTCGACGACGACCGCCGCGATCACGAGGCGCGTGAACCACTTGTGGTCGGCCGGGATGACGTACCAGGGCGCCT
>JBDSJB010000658.1:0-3898 GCA_039917665.1 Binatia bacterium | reverse complement strand
CGATTCCGTTCCATGTTAATCGCGACCGCGTTTTTGGTTGGTGCGAGCTCGGTCGCGCCGGCGAGGCTTCAGAGCAGGAGGATCTTGTGCCCACTGGGAAAGTGAAGTGGTTCAACGCGCAAAAGGGCTACGGCTTCATCACTGGCGACGATGGCCAAGACGTGTTCGTGCACTACTCTGCGATCACCGGCGACGGTTTTCGTTCCTTGCAAGAGGGAGAGAGCGTCACCTTCGAGGTCGCGCAGGGTCCGAAGGGACTCCAAGCCGCGAACGTCGCCAAACCAGGCTGATCCTCACGTAGCTCGGTCGCGCATCACCGCCCGAGACGACTCACGGAAATTCGATCAAGACTTTGCACTGCGTACTCGGGCGTTCGAGCGCCCGAAACGCGTCGGGCACGTCTGCGAGATCGATCACGTCCGTGATGAGTGGCGCGACGTCGATCGCGCCCGTCCGTAGCGCCTCGAGCGACTCGGCGAACTCCGCGTGGCTGTACGCGAACGCGAACGCCATCTCGAGCTCCCTCGTAATCCCGACGAGCGGGAAGAACTCGTCCATCTCGGCACAGACTCCGAGGACCACGATGCGTCCCCGAATACCGGCGAGCAGCATCGCCGAATTGATCGTCCCCTTCACACCGACGCACTCGAAGACGACCTGCGGATCGACACCGGCGAGCTTCTGCAACGCGGCACCGGGATCCGTCGCGTATGGATCGACGACAGCGTGCGCGCCGAGTCGCGTCGCGAGCTCGCGCCGTCCGGGCGACGGGTCGGATGCGACGACGGCGCGCGCACCGAGATGACGCGCCCAGAGGATCGTGACCGCGCCGATCGGCCCTGCCCCCATGACCACGCACGCCGTCTCGGGGCCGACCGGTGCGAGCCGCGCCGCGTGCAACCCGACCGCGAGCGGCTCCACCATTGCCGCTTGCCGCATCGCCACCCCGTCGGGAACGCGGAGGAGGCTAGCGGGATGCACCCGGACGAGCTCGGCATACGCACCCGGCAGCGCGCCGAGCCCGATGCTCTGCATGGTCGCGCAGCGCAGCCCGTCACCACGACGGCACGTCTCACACGTGCCGCAGGACATATAAGGAAGGGAAACCACTCGCTCGCCCACCTTCCAACCGTCGACGCCCTCCCCCAACGCCGCGATCTCCCCGGCGAACTCGTGCCCCATGATCGTGTCGGCCGGCATGCCGATCCCGAACTTCGCCGCGTGCAAATCCGAACCGCAGATCCCGCAGTCGCGAACCTGCATCAGAATCTCACCCGGCTCGGGCTTCGCATCGGGAACCGACTCGACGGTGAGGACCCCAGGCTCCTTGAACAGGACGGCGCGCATGGGCCGTTTTCTAGACGATTGACCCCACGCTCGCGAGCCTTTATGGTCGCGCCCTCGTCACTCCCGCCGTTCCACCCACCACACGCCACCCTAGCTCAGATGGCAGAGCAGCCGATTCGTAATCGGCAGGTCGAGGGTTCGATTCCCTTGGGTGGCTTTGTACTTCGGTCGGTGACGGTGGTGGCGGTGCCGGAGAGAGTTTGCCTACAGCATCGCTCCACCTGACCCCGAAGCGGGAGTATCGGACGGGAGCGATCACTCTGGCCGTTGACGCTTCCCCGGCACGCGGACTACGTACCGTCCGCAGATGACGGTCCAGATGCAACGGTTCGCCGACTCATGGATGGTTCGATGGGTCGATGCGAGCCGCGCCCGCCGCGCCCCTCCGCCCAATGTCGGGGTCAGTGCGGCCGATCTCTGCGCCGCCTGCTGGACACCACGCGACACGCGGTGGACGCCGCGGGAGATTGGGACCCTCCCCGCGCCGGTCATGTGGGCGCGCTGCGCCGCCTGCGCGGCCGTCACCTGGTATGCCGATGTGCCCGCGGCGATGCTTGCGGCGCTCGGCAAGAAGCCGCCGACGCCCGCTTGAGCAGCCCGCCCGCCGCTACCACCGTGTCGACGGATCCGGGAGACGGGCACGATGATCGAGCACCGATCGGCAATGCCGGATGAGCGCTGAACGTCGGACGGCTCTCCCCTCCTCGTCGTTCGCAACCGCATTCAGGCGAGCCGCTCCGATCATCGGGTTCATCGGAGTGGGCTTGTGCACCTTCGCGTGGCTCGCGCGGCTCAGTACGCCGTTCCCGATCCATGGTGATGGGATTCGCGATCAGATGCTGGTGCGCGACTGCACGGAGCTGGGACGCTGTCATCTCGCCGGATCGCCAGCCTCCATCGCCGGTGAGCTCCGGGTCTTTCAAGGCGCAGCGTGGTTGGACCTCTTGACTGCCGTCCGGATCCTCGGAGGCGACACCACGACTCAAATTGCGGTCATCCTTGCTCTCGACGCCATCGCGGCCGCAGTCACGTTCATCGTCGTATGGCGCTGGTTGCAGCCGGCGTTGGCCTTGCCCGCGGCCTATCTGCTTGCGGGGGCCTTGGCCGCAGATCCTCAATCCGCGAATCTCCTGGCAAACGGCAGCGCGTCTCCGCTGTTCGACGTCATGACGGCCGCGGGGCTGCTGTGTTACGCCATCTCGAATCGCACGCGTTTTCTGCTTGTTTCCGCATTCGCAGCGGCATTGGCGGTCAACGTCCACGTCGCCGCAGTCACGTTGGTTCCAGGGCTGCTGCTGGTTTCCGCATTGGGGCGCGCGCCGTATCGTGACGTGGTGGCGGCCGGCACACTCTTCGCCGCTGTCTACCTCGTCACTTCTGGCGCGGCCTTGGAGGCGAATCTCATGGCGCTCGCCGACCGGGGATTATCGTTCGTTCTTCTTCCCGCCGTTGCGGCCATCGTCGCGGTCGAGGTCGGGGGGAGGTTCGGCGCGCGCTTTCGCATGCTCTCGGTGAACGTGCGGGCCGTGTTGATCGGCTGCATTCTCATCCTCCCCTTCGTCTTCGGGTCGCTCTGGCTGGTCCTGATCGAAAAGCACGGGTTCGAAAGCCGGTATCTCCACCCGATTTATGGTCCAGTAGCCGTCTTTCGGGCCGCGATCCTCTGTGCGCCGTTTCTACTGTTCAGCCGGCGCCATGCTTTGCTGCGTTGGGTCCCGTCCGTCATCACGATGTGCGCGATGATACCGACGATGTGGGCGCCCGTTCCTCCACCGCCGTTGTTGCGAACCTGGACATTGACGAATGCCACGAAGATCGGACTCGCAGCGGCCAACGCAGGCTGGAGCTTCGAAGATCTGGTGTTTCGCCTTCAGAGCCCTTCATGTGGAGAATTGCTCCCGGGTATCGCGGTGGAGGGTCCACGTTTGAACGGCACGCCGCCGGCAGAGAATCTGCAGCTTCAAGTAGCGCTCTTCGACTCGGAACCGACGCCGGCGCCGGACGAATACGCAGTCGTTCCACTCGAGCGGGGCCAGTTCGGTGTCCTGCGGAGCGTCCACTCGTGGATGGAACCTCGCGGCGTCGAGGTGTGCCGGCAGCCCATCGACCGGATGGTGCCGCCGTCCTGCGAACGACTACGCGTGTTCATCGCTGGCCGCTGGACGTCGCTCGAACCGGCGATCCTCGCGGAAGCCCGTCGGCATGCCGCGGACTTCAGCTTCGAAACCAGGGGGATGGTGACCATGGGGGTGATTACGGTGCCCCCGCCCTACGTCACGAGCTATCGAATCCCGGTACGCCCACGCGCGGGCGAGGTTCGTGATGTGCGCCTCACCGACGGCGGAAGCGTGGGGTGCCGCTGGGAGTTCGTGCACGCGGACGGTCTGCGCCTGCAGAACACTCTGCCGGCCACGCACGTTCGCCTGGGCGCAGACAACGACGAGCCGGGCGTCCTGGTGATCGAGAAGCCGTTCGGCGCGCCACCGTGTCCCGCTCGCGAGATTGAATTCCCCTACCCGCCGTGTGTGTTGGAGACTCGACCGGGAGAGGC
>JBDSJB010000657.1:0-3561 GCA_039917665.1 Binatia bacterium | reverse complement strand
GCGACGATGCTCTTCTACATGACCGAAGAGGCGCAAGAAGGACGCGACGCGTTCAAGGAGCGCCGCGCACCGGACTTCTCGCGCTTTCCACGCGTGCCGTGAGCGGGCGAGCCGGCGCCTGGCGCGGCAGCGCCGCGGCATGGCGCGCCAGCGTCGTCGCATGGCGCGGAAGCGCCGTCGCATGGATCGGCAGCGCCGCTGCATGGCGCGGCAGCGCCGCTGCATGGCGCGGCAGCGCTGCTGCATGGCGCGGCAGCGCTGCTGCATGGCGCGGCAGCGCTGCTGCATGGATCGGCGCGACCCGGCCGCACACCCTGCCGGCGGCGGTCGTGCCGGTCGTGGTGGGCCTGGCGCTCGCGGCGCGCTCGGGGCCGATCGATCGCGGTGTCGCGTTCGTCACGGTGCTGACCGCGGTGCTGATCCAGATCGGCACGAACCTCGCGAACGACTACTACGACTTCGTCGCGGGGGCCGATACGCACGAGCGCGTCGGGCCGCGTCGCATCACGCAGGCCGGGCTGGTGCCGCCGCCGACGGTGCGAGCGGCGGCGTTCATCGTGCTCGGGCTCGCGGGCCTCGCGGGTGCGTGGCTCGTCGCCGTGGGCGGCTGGCCGATCGCGCTCATCGGGATCGCGTCGCTCCTCGCCGCGGTCGCGTACACGGGCGGACCGTGGCCGCTCGCGTACCACGGACTCGGCGACGTGTTCGTGTTCGCGTTCTTCGGCGTGATCGCGGTGATCGGCACGGTGTTCCTGCAGACCGGTACGGTCACGGGGCTATCGCTGCTGGTGTCGCTGCCGGTCGCATGTCTCGCGACGGCGATCCTCGTCGTGAACAATCTGCGTGACATCGCGACCGACGCCCGCGCCGGTAAGCGGACCCTGGCGGTGCGGATCGGCGCGGCGGCGACGCGCGCGCAATACGTCGTGCTCGTGGCGGCGCCGTTTCTGTTGCTGCCGTTCATCATGCGCGAGGTCGGTCCGCTGGCGCTGGTGGTTGCGGGGGCGTTGCCGATGGCGGTGCGGGAAACGAGCGCGCTCTTCGCGCGTACCGGCGCGGCGTTGAACGCGAGCCTCGTCGGTACGGCACGCCTGCACCTCGCGGTCGGCATCCTGCTCGCGATCGGGCTCGCGACGTGAGGATCGTCGCCGCGGCGCTCACACCGTTGCGCTGCCGGCTGCGTACGCCGCTCGTGACGGCGCGCGGTGGTATCGACGTGCGCGAAGGTTTCGTGCTGCACGTCACCGGCGACGCGGGTGAGATCGGGGTGGGAGAGGGGAGCCCGCTGTATTGGCTCGGCGAAGGCTCGCTCGCTGCGACTCGGGCGGAGCTGGAGCGCGTCGTCGCGGCGGTGATCGACGGGCGGCCGGCAGCGGACGAGCTGCGCGAGCGCTTCCTCGCTCCGGCCGGCGCCGAGTCGCTGACGGGCGCTGCGGCGTGCGGGCTCGATGCTGCATTGCTGGAGATCGCGGCCCTCGTGGCGCAGGTCGGGGCCGGCGAGCTGCTCGGGGGTGTCGCGACGGTCGTGTTGCCCGTGGCAGCGCTCGTCGGCGGCACGACGGAGGCGGCGTTGCTCGGCGCGGTCGATGCCGCCATCGGTGCCGGCTTCACGACGATCAAGATGAAGGTCGGTGCTGCTACCCTCCCGGACGACGTTCGACGCGTCTTGGCGGTGCGCGCGCGTATCGGCCGCGAGGTGCGTCTCCGACTCGACGCCAACCGTGCGTGGTCCGTCGACGTCGCCCGCGCGGCGCTGGCCGCGCTGGCGTCCGTAGAGCCGGAATTCGTCGAGGAGCCGCTGGCCAACGCGGATTCGCACGCCCTCGCTTCGTTGGCACGCGCGACCTCCGTCCCGCTCGCGCTCGACGAGTCGCTCGTCGACGCCGCCGATCTCGAGCGCGTCATCGAGAGCGGCGCACGCGTGCACGTGGTGTTGAAGGCCGTGCGCGTCGGCGGGCCGACGCGGCTCGTGGCATTGGCGCGCCGAGCCCATGCGGCCGGTCTGCCGATCGTCGTCACCGACGGGATCGAGAGCGCCGTCGGGATGCGCGTCGCGCTGCACGCGGCGGCGGCGCTGCCGGGAGCGGTGCACGCCGTCGGGCTCGGGGGCGCGCAGCTCTTGACCGATGCGGACGCCGAGGCATTGCGACGGCCGTCCCTCGCGGTGCGTGGACCTGGCTACGCGGTCGACGTGCCGGCGCCGCCGTCCGCGGCGGTCGCGTATGGCTGAGCCGCTGGCGGAATCGTGCGGGCCGTGGCTGGCTGAGCGCGCGCGGCTGGACGCGGACGCGCCCGCGCTCACATCCGCCACCGGCACGCTCAGCTGGCGCGCGCTTTCGGAACGGGTCGAAACGCTCGCTGACCGCCTGACCGCGCTCGGCGTTGCGCGCGGCGATCGCGTCGTCGTCGTGCTCGGGACGTGCGTCCGCTTGGTCGAGCTCGTGCACGCTGCGCAGCGCTGCGTTGCGACGCTCGTGCTCCTCGATCCGCGTCTCGCCGCGAGCGAGGTCGCCGTCCTGCTGGCACACGCCGACCCGGTGCTCGTGCTGCACGATCGACCGTTCCCCGTCGCGGCGCCGACCGCGCAGGCGCGGGTCGTCGGTGTCCACAACACGCTCGACGCGGTCGTGCCAGTGCGGGCGCCGGCCCCCACCCTCGTTGACCCGACGGCCGTTCAGACGATCCTCTACACGTCGGGGACCACCGGCCGGCCGAAGGGCGTGATGCTCACCCACGCCAATCAGCGCGCCAGCGCGGCGGCTTCGCGCGCGCACCTCGGCGTGCGCGCCGACGATCGGTGGCTCGTGGCGCTGCCGCTCAATCACGTCGGCGGCTTGTCGATTGTCATGCGAAGCGTGCTCGACGGTACGCCGCTCGTGCTGCACGAGCGCTTCGACGCGGCGGCGGTCTGGCAGGCGATCGACGACGAGCGGATCACGCTGCTCTCGATCGTGCCGACGATGTTGCATCGGCTGCTCGAGCACGCCGACGGGGCCGCGCGTGGCACGTCGCTCCGGGCCGTGCTCGTCGGCGGGGCCGCGCTCGCACCGGCACTGGCGGAGCGGGCGCGCGCGGTGGGCCTGCCGATCCTGCCGACGTACGGTCTCACCGAAACCGGGTCGCAAGTAGCCACGAGCGCGCTCGACGGCAGCGCCACCGACGCCGCGACGACCGTCGGCCGCCCGCTCGGCACGACGCGGGTCCGTATCGACGACGCGGACGATGAAGGGCGGGGCGAGATCGTCGTTGCGGGGCCGACCGTGATGGCGGGCTATTTTCGGGATCCCGAAGCGACGGCGTACGTGCTGCGCGACGGGTGGCTGCACACGGGCGACATCGGCCGCCTCGATGCTGCGGGCTGCCTCCAGGTGTTCGATCGTCGTACCGACGTCGTCATCAGCGGCGGCGAAAACGTGTATCCCGCCGAGGTCGAAGCCGTGCTGCTCGCGCACCCGGCCGTCGGCGAGGCGGCGGTGTACGGCGCGCCGGATCCGGAATGGGGACGGCGCGTGCAGGCCGCGGTGGTGCTGCGCGACGGCGCTGCCGTCGATGCCGCGACCC
>JBDSJB010000656.1:0-4947 GCA_039917665.1 Binatia bacterium | reverse complement strand
CTCTAGTCCGTGCGGAATCGCGGCAGTTGGCTTCTGCGGCTGATCCTCCTCGGCCCGATCGTCGTGCTCATCGTCGGAACGGCGGTCGAGATTCTCCGGCGCCACTACCATCTCGATTGACGACGGCGAAGGCGCGACGGTAACTAATCGGCATGTCCGCTTCGGTTTCTCGGGTTCTCGCCGCCGGTCTCTTCGTGCTCGGCCTCCTTGCTCCCCATCTCGCGTTCGCCACCGACTTCTTCGTCTATCCCGCGACGTTCAAGGCCGTCGTACAGATGGTCACCAACGACGACGTCGTTGTGAACCGCAAGCTTGGCAACACCGAGCTCATCAACCTGGCACTCGGCCGTCCCCTTGCGACCAAAGTCGACAAGAAGACCGAGATCCTGGCGGGCGCTGGCAGCTACGCGGATCACGCGAACGAGTCGAAGCTGATCGTCTTCGACCCGTCCCAGAACGGCGTCAATCAGATCAAGGCCGTCGTCGGAACGTTGTCGGCGCTCGAGTTCAACAATGCGTACCTGCCGTCGAAGTCCCAGGGCACCGGTTTCGGCACAGCGACGTTCCCGGCCACGACACTCGGCAATCCCGGGCAGAACGGATTCCTGCTCTCCACGATCCAGGGCGGCGGCGCCGGCTCGGGGCCACACGATCCGTTCATCGACGGCCCCCACAAGATTTCCGGCAAGGGCGACTGCCACGGGCACGTCAAATTCAACTACACCGACGCGACCGGAACGCACCAGTTCGACGGCTTCGTCCTGAAGTGCCAGGGCAAGGTCTCCGGAAAGGCGATCGGGGGATTCACACAATAGCGCCCGGCGCGTCCGCTCGCGCGTCGCACCCCGCATGATCGCAATCGACGGCGTCTCGAAGATCTTCGGCGACCGACGCGCTCTCGATGCGATCTCGTTCGACGTCGCGCGCGGCGAGATCCTGGCCATCCTTGGCCACAACGGCGCCGGCAAGACGACGCTCTTCGCCCTGATGCTCGGGCTCCTGCGGCTCTCCGCGGGCGACATCGTCGTCGACAGCGTGTCGGTCCGCGCTCAACCGCGCGAGGCGCGGCGGCGCATCGGCAGTGTCGTCGCGCCCGCGTTCTACGAGTACCTGAGCGGCTGGGACAACTTGCGCATTCTCGCGAGCTACTCGGCGCCGGTCGCGCACGCCGAGCTGGCGGCCGCAGCGCGCTTCGTCGGCCTCACCGACCGGCTGCATGATCGCGTTCGCGTCTATAGCCATGGCATGCGGCGCCGCTTGGCACTCGCGCAGGCGTTGGTCCCGCGGCCAGCCGTGCTTCTCCTCGACGAATGGGAGACCGGTCTCGACCCGGAAGGGGTGCGTGACATGCGCGCGCTCATCCTGCGCTTGAACCAGGAGCACGGCATCACGATCGTCCTCACGTCACACCAGCCCGCCGGTCTCGACGGCCTGTGCGAGCGCATCGCCATCATGCGCGACGGCCGCCTCCTGTTCGTCGGACCGTGGCGCGATCTCGACACGGGCGCACCGGCGGTCCGACTCGCGGTCGACGACTGGATGCGCGCACGGGACGCGATGCGTGCGCTCGGCGCATCGATCGGCGCCAACGGCGTCGTCACCCTGCCCACGGGTGGTGCCATCGCCGACCTCGTCGCGGCGCTCGTGGGGTGTGGCGTTCGCGTCGAGTCAGTCGAGCCCGTCCGTGCGAACGTCGAGGAACTCTACTTCCGCGCGTTGCAGACGCCGATCACCGACCGCAGGCCGACGTGAGCGCGGCCGCGATGTTTCTCCGCCAGCTCGGGTGGGAAATCCGGAAGCTCTGCGCACGGCCGCGGAGCTATCTTGGATTCGCGGCCTGCCTGCTCTTCGAGCTGGCGCTGATCCTGCTCTATCGCACGACAGCGCTCGCCGAGCTGGTCGGCGACGTCTACTGGCGCGTCCCGTCGGCGATCGCGACCACGACGCTTTCCGGGCTCACCGTAGCCACCCACGTCACCGCGGAGACCACGTCCGTGATCGGCGCGCTCTTTCTGGCCCTCGTCGCGGGCGACATGATCGCCAACGAGTCGGAGGAACGCACCCTGCACATGATTTTCTCGCGACCAGTCACACGCGGCGCCGTGGTCCTGCAGAAAGTGATCGTCTGCGTCCTGTACACGATCGTGTTCTGCGTCTTCGTCGGCGTGACAGCCCTCGGGATCGCGTTGCTCGTCGAGGGGCCGGGGCCGGTCGTCGTAGTGTCGGCCAAAGAGAGCCTCGTCGGTGTGCACGAGTTCGCGCCCGGCCTGCAGCGCTATGCCCTTGCCGTCGCCATGCTGGGACCGTGCTGGGTCACATTCACGCTGCTCGGCTTCTTCCTCTCCTGCTGCCGGATGAAACCCGGAGCAGCGACGGTCGTGGCCACGGCGCTGCTCCTCACGGATCACGTGCTGCGCATCCAGCCGACCTTCGCGGGCTACCTGCCGTACAGCCTCGGCACCCGCATTCTGACCTGGCGACAGCCCTTCGCCTACGAAATCTCCTGGCTGCGGATCGAGCGCAATCTCTCGCAGCTGCTCCTGCTCGACGTCGTGCTGATCCTGCTCGCGTGGTGGGTGTTTCGCCGGCGCGAGCTCGCGCCGTGACCGTCTGGGCCCGACGCTAGTCGTCCTCGTTCGGATCGGGCCCGTTCGGATCAGAGTCGACGGGCCAATTGGGCCGCAGCTCGCGGAGCCGAAGACCCATGGTCGTGACGCGCGTCGCATGCTCCGGCGCACTCGCCAGGTTGCTCTGCTCGTAGGGGTCGGCGGCCAGATCGTAGAGCTCACGGTCGAACGTGGTCGCGGGATTGCCGGGCGTCACCGGGATCTCGGTGTACTTCCATTGGCTCTCGCGCACGACGGCCCAGGGATGACTGTTCGGCCACGCCTCGGCGAGGAAGTCGGTGCGCCAGCTGCCGTCGGGCTGCGTGCCGTCGAGGACGTGCAACAAGCTCGCGCCGTCCTGCACGAGCGGCACGCCGACGCCGGCGAGCTCCGCGAACGTCGGCGCCAGATCGATGTTGAGGGCGAACTTGGTTTCCACGCGCGGCAACGGCGCGAGCTTCGGATAGCGCACCATCATCGGCGCCCGGATCGATTCCTCGTAGGGCTGGTTTTTGGCGCGCAGGCGATGCTCGCCCCAGAGCCATCCGTTGTCCGCGAAGTAGACGACGAACGTATTGTCGGCGACGCCGAGGTTCCGCAGGTGCTCCATGATGCCGGTGATGCCGAAGCTCGGGTTGCCGCCGATCGCCTCGTCGACGGCCTGCAACATCTCGAGTTGATCGATGCGGATCTGGTCGAGATCGGCGGCGTTCTGTGGCGGCGCGCCTTGCAGCCACGACGGCTTGTCCGAGACATCGGCCTCGTTCCAGCTCGGCGGGCGCCAGGCCGTCAGGCTCTGGAAGAGCCCGTCATGGCGCGGGGCCGGGATCTGCGGCAGGTGCGGCGCCTTGAACGCGAGGTAGAGAAAGAACGGCTCGGCGGCCGCGACGCTCGCGGTGATGAAGGTCTTCGCCTTCTCGCGGAGGACGTCGGTCGAGTAGTCGGCGTCGGCGTGGCCGTACGGCACCGTCGTGTAGCCCCCGAGCCCGTCCGGCTCGATCATCTCGTAGTCGAAGAACGCGACGTTCTTCATACCCCGCCATTCGGTCCAGCCAGGCGGAACGTACGGCGGATCCCCGGCCCCCCAGAGCCCCGGGTAGCCGTTCAGGTACTTGCCGATGAGGCTCGTGCGATAGCCCGCCCCCTGTAGCCACGTCGCGATCGTCGAGGCGTCGTCGAAGTCGTCCGCGCCGCCGTTGTTGCCCCCGTTCTTGTAGACACCGGTCCGGTGCGCGTACTGGCCGCGCAAGATGCTCGAGCGGCTCGGACAGCAGAGCGGCGTGGTCATGAACGCTTGCGTGAGCTCGACGCCGTCAGCCGCGAGCTCCGCGCGCGTCCGCGCCATGACGTCGTCGACGCCGTTCAACGCGTGGACCGGACCCGTCGTGTCCCAGCGTTGATCATCGGTCAGAATGAAGAGGATGTTCGGGCGGAGGGGCTGCGGACTTGGGCCAGCGCGATCGACCCAGACGCCGAGCAGTGTGACGAGACAATCCCGGAGGGCGCTCGCATCGACGGGCGCTCCGGGCGTCGCGGGAACCGCGGCCGCACACTGCGGACCGACCGACGGCACCAGCATCGTGCTCGGATCCTGCAGCACCGCGACGACGCAGTAGGTCGGGAGCTTGTCGAGTTGCTTCCGCGCGCGCGCCTCGGCCTCGAGCGGGTCCTTACCGTTGACGAGATCCTTGAGCTTCGTGCCGACGTAGCTCGCGATGGCCGTGCCGATCTTCTTTTGGCAACGCAGCTGGTCGCGAAGCCCGCTCCGGTCGACGATCGCCGCCGTCGGCGGATCGTTGGCGCCGTACGCGATCGCAACCGCGTCGGCGACCAGCGTGCCGGCACAGACCGGCGGCGCCGTCACGTTGCACGACGCGGTCGGCCCCGAACGCAGGCGCTTGTCGGCGCAGCTCATGGCCTGGTTCAGGCTGCGCCGGACGAGTCCGGCATCCTGGCTCGTCGTGCAGGCGGCACCCGCGTGCCGCGCGACCGCCAGCACCATCAGCACCAGCACGATACGGGACGTCAGCGGACACCGCATGTCGACCTCCTCCGGGATGATTCGGTCGTACGCGGGGCCCCGGTCGTAGGCAAGAAAAATCGCTTGCAACCCGAGACGCGCCTCGCATAGGCCCAGGGGTAACGAAAAGGAGATCCCCATGCGCCGTTCCATCCTCGGCTACGCCATCGTGCTCGCCTCGTTCACGCTCTTCCTCACCGTGGTCCGCGCCGACGAACAGGTCATCGCACCCGGCACCGGCCTGCAAAGCTCGATCGTCGTCGACACCGGTGCCAACGGCGTCTGCGAGAGCGTCGCGGCGAGCGGCGACATTCAAGCCGC
>JBDSJB010000655.1:0-3033 GCA_039917665.1 Binatia bacterium | reverse complement strand
TCGCGGTGATGCTGATTCTCATGCAGCTCGGCTTTCGCGCCTCGCTGTTCGACAGCGCGGTCCGCTGGCATGAGGCGTTCGCCTACGACGTCGCGATCTTCAGCCGCGAGAGCCAGTACATCGTGCGGCCCGAGCCGTTCTCGAGCCGCCGCCTGTATCAAGCCCTCGCCGTCGAGGGCGTCCGCTCGGTGAGCCCGGTCTACATGGCGCAAGCCTCATGGAAAAACCCCGAGACGCTCGACTACCGGAGCATCTACACCGTCGGCATCGATCCCGCCGACGACCCGCTCGCCGTGACGGGCGTATCGGAGCAGCTCGATGCGATCCGCCTGCAAGACGTCGTGCTCTACGACACCGCGTCACGCCCCGAGCAAGGCCCCGTCGCCGCGCGCTTCCAGGCCGACGGCACCGTCGTCACCGAGGTCAACGATCGCACCATCCGCGTCGGCGGGCTCTACACGCTCGGCACGTCGTTCGGCATCGACGCGAGCATCGTGACGAGCGGCGACAACTTTCTCCGGCTCTTTCCCAACCGCGCCCGGACCCAGATCAGTCTCGGGCTCGTGCGCGTCGAGGACGGCGTCGATCCCGTCACGGTCCGCGACGCCCTGCGCGCGCTCCTGCCCAAGGACGTGCTGGTCATGACCCGCGCCGACTTCGCCAAGCGCGAGATCGCGTACTGGAACGGGGCGACCCCGATCGGCTTCGTGTTCGCGTTCGGCGCGATCATCGGGTTCGTCGTCGGAACGGTGATCGTCTACCAGATCCTCTTTTCGGACGTGTCGGATCACCTCGCCGAGTACGCGACGCTCCGCGCCCTCGGATACTCGAACGGGTACGTATCGCGCGTGGTCGTGCAGCAAGCGCTGATCCTCGCCGTCCTCGGCTACGGCCTCGGCACGCTCGCGACGATCCGGCTGTACGCGCTGACGCGGCACGCGACGCACCTGCCGATCGAGCTCACGACCGAGCGCGCGCTCACCGTCTTCGCGGCCACCGTCGTCATGTGCGCGATCTCGGGCCTGCTCGCGCTCCGGCGCGTCCGCAAGCTCGATCCCGCCGAGGTGTTCTGATGGCGGCCGCGGCCCCGATCGCCATCCGCGGCTTGAGTCACGCCTACGGCACGGGCGAGCTGCGGAAGCAGATCCTCTTCGACGTGACGACCGAGATCGCGAGCGGCGAGATCGTGATCGTGACCGGGCCGTCGGGCGGCGGCAAGACGACCCTCCTCACGCTCGTCGGGGCGCTCCGCGCCACGCAAGAAGGCTCGCTGCACGTGCTCGGCCAAGAGCTACGCGGCGCCCGCCGGCGCACGCTCGAAACCACCCGGAAGCAGATCGGCTTCGTCTTCCAGGCCCACAACCTGATCGAGGCGCTGACCGCGCTGCAGAACGTCGAGATGGCGCTCCACATGAACGGGCGGCTCGGCCGCCGCGAGGTGCGGCGGCGCGCGCAGCAGATCCTCGAGTCGGTGGGACTGAGCGACCGCATGCACGAGCACCCGAGCCGGCTGTCGGGCGGACAGCGCCAGCGCGTCGCGATCGCGCGGGCGCTCGTCACCGAGCCCAAGATCGTGCTCGCCGACGAGCCGACGGCCTCGCTCGACAAGCAGTCGGGGCGCGAGGTCATCGACATCATGCAGCACCTCGCGCGCGCCCGCGGCGCCACGATCATGCTGGTCACGCACGACAGCCGCATCCTCGACGTCGCCGATCGCATCGTGCACCTCGAGGACGGCCGCCTCTCGACGTTCACCGACGCGGTCATCGCCAACAATCAGCACATGATGCACCTGCTCGCCGCGGATCGGCAGAAGGCCGTCGTCTCGTTCGTCGAGGAGATGTCGCCCACCGAGTTCGGGACGCTACTGCAACAGGTCACCAGCGAGTCGCGCCGCTTCCTCGACAGCACCGCGCTCGCAACCGACGAGGCGTTCCGCAGCATGCTCGATCGGGCGCTCCGCGCGTTCACGCGGAAGCTCGGCCAGATCCTCGACGCCGAGCGCGCGAGCCTCTTCCTGGTCGATCCGGACCGCGACGAGCTCTGGCTCACCATCGCGCAGGAGGCCGACCAGGGCGTCAGCGAGCTCCGCATCTCCAGCGCCAAGGGGGTCGCCGGCTACGCCGCGCGCACGGGCGAGACGGTGCGCGTCGACGATGCTTACGCCGATCCGCGCTTCGACCCCGGCCTGGATCGCGCCACCGGCTTCCGGACGCGCTCGATCCTGTGCGTGCCGTTGCAGAGCTCACGCGGCGAGGTCTTCGCCGTCTCGCAGTTGTTGAACCGCCGCGACGGCCGCCCGTTCGACGCCATCGACGAGCAGCGTTTCATCGAGTTCCTGCAACCGATCGCGGTGATGCTGGAAACCTGGTGGCGCATGACGGCAATGTCTCACTCTGTTCGCAATGCCCGCGGTCTGTAACTAGGCGGTGTCGCCGGTGGGTGGGTCCGGGCGTGCTCCTACGGTCGCCGGGTTACTGCCACCCGGCGCGTACACCCTGCCGCTGCCTCCATGGTCTGCGCACACGCGAGTTGCGGCTCCCCGGACACTCCCCGACCCACCCACCGGCGAGGCATCGCAACACAAACGATCAACAGCGCGCAGACACGCACGCTGAACTGCCTCCGAGAGATCGGATCTGGTGCAGCCGGCGGGCGGGTCGGGGAGGGCTCCGGGGAGCCGCAGCTCGCGTGTGCGCAGGCCATGGAGGCAGCGGCAGGTTGTACGCGCTGGGCGGCAAGAACCCGGCGACCGTAGGAGCACACCCTGACCCACCCCCCGGCGACACCACCAACACAGACCGAGGCCTCACGAACAGACCGAGACACTACCTGCCCCGGTGGCCTTGCGGCCTGGCCATGCCCCCGCCATCATCCCGCTCCGCGTGCCGTCGACCTTCACACCGCTCGCTGCCGCCGGGCTCGGGATCGATCAGGCCGGGCTGCTGGCCGCGATGGAGCCGTTCGTGGCGCTGCACGTGACCCCGGACGACCCGATCTGGACGGCCGAGGTCGCGCGCAAGACCGCGAAGA
>JBDSJB010000654.1:0-14333 GCA_039917665.1 Binatia bacterium | reverse complement strand
CCGCTCGGATCGACCAGCGCGGGTGCCGCGACGACGGTGCCGGAGGCGTCACCCGCTCCGTAGCTCGTCACGAGGTCGGCCAGGAGCGCGTCGGTGACCGGCGTGCGTGCCACCGGAACGGCGCCCGCGGCACGTGATCCAGGTCCGCTCTCCGGCAGGCTGGCGTCGATGGAGGCGCGCTCGGTCGCCGCAGCCCGCACCTTCTCCGCGGCTGCCGCGTCGCCGCGCCGATCGTACGCCGTGGCGAGATCTTCGAGCGCCGCCGTCGCGCTGACGGTGTCGGGGAAAGTTTCGAGGATGCCTTTGATGCGATTCTCGCCCGCCCGCATGTTGTCTTCTTTGAAGTAGTAGCGGGCGACGTAGCGCTCGTGCGCGGCCATCGATTCGCGGCAGATCGCCATGCGACGCTGGGCCTTCGGCGCGAACTCGCTGGTCGGGTAGCGGTCGACGACGACGCGGTACCAGCCTTGGGCGTTGTCCGCCGCGGCCTGGTCGCGATCGACGGTCGTCATCTGCTGCTGGAAGCTCTTGCCGAGCAGGTAGTAGACCTTCGCGAGCTCAGGGCTCATCGGGTGCATGCGCTGGAAATCGTTGAAGGCCGCGATCGCCTCGGCGTACTGGTGCTTCTTGTAGTGCGACTCGGCGATCGTGAGCTCGGCCTCTTCGGCGTGCGGGTCGAACGGGTACTGATCGAGGAGATCTTTGTAGTTCTTGATCGTGCCTTCGTAGTTCTTCTCGCCGAAGGCGCTCTTGCCGTCCGTGTAGTACTGATCGGCCGCGAGGCGGGGCGGGTTGCCGCTGCAGGCCGTGCCGAGCGCGCTGAGCGCGACGAGCGCGATCGCCGAAGCGACACGACGGAAAATCATCCGCGGTTCCTAACCGATGCCATGCGGGGACGCAATCGTGGCGGCGATGCCGGGCGCGCTCGGTGGCACCGTGGTGCGCGCCGAGCGCCGGAGCCAGAGCAGCGCTCCGAGATTGTAGGTCGCATGTGCCACGATCGGCGTGACGAGCGATCCGCCGGCGAGCGCGAGCGCACCGAAACCGGCGCCGACGAGGGTCGCCCAGGCGAAATAGACGGCACAGAGCGCGTGCAGGGCACCAAAGCAGAGACTCGAGAGCACGACCCCGATCTCGGGCATGAGCACGCCGCGGAAGAAGAGCTCTTCCGTGACGCCCGAGAGCGCGGCGATGACGGCGACGTCGCGTGGCCCGAGCGTGCCGCTGAACGGCAACAGGACTTCGTTCCACACACGTTGCATGCTCGGAGCCCGCAGCACGAGCGGGATCGTGATCCAGAGCAGGGCGCCCGCGACCATACCGATGACGACGTTCTGCACGGTCGGCACCAGCAGCGTCGCGAGCGGGAGATCGCGGACCCAGGCCCAGAGGAACGAGACCAGGATCAGGGCGGCGGAAAGCAGCCACTCGAGACGGAGGAACGCGGTGCGCGACATTCGTATCTCTTGACCGCGCGCGCGCGGCAGGTCTTAGCATAGCCGGCCAACTTCGCGGCCGGCAATGCGATGAATGGATCCGCATCGGGATGAATGAGCTCGGGCACATGTGGCGCAACACACGGATGGTCGTCCTGACGGCCATGTGCGCGTCGTTCTACGCCGCCGTGCTGATCCCGTTCATGGTCGTCCCACTCATTCCGGGCGTGACGCACTTTCGTCCGGCGAACGCGCTGCCGGTCGTCTGTTCCTTTCTCTTCGGGCCCGCGGCGGCTTGGGGTGCGGCGATCGGCAACCTGATCGGCGACTTCTTCGCTGGGCTCGGTCCGGGCGACCTCTTCGGGTTCTTCGGCAATTTGCTCTACGCGCTTGCGCCCTATCGACTCTGGCGCGCGCTCGGGACGGGCGATCCGATTCCGAAGACGGTCGGTGCGTGGGTGCTCTTCGTGGCCGTGGTCGCGACGGCCGCGAGCCTCTGTGCCTCGACCGTCGGCTTCGGCCTGCAGCTGCTCGGTTTCGTGCCGTTCGCCGTGCTCGCGAACCTGGTCCTCGTGAACAACCTCGTGACGGCGCTCGTGCTGTCGCCGCTCCTGCTCGGCGTGCTCTATCCGCGCGTTCGGCGCGTGCGGCTCCTCTACGGCGACGTGATGGGACCCCGGCCGACGCTCTCGGCGGGACGACGCTGGCTCGGCGCGACGTTGGTGTTCGCGGGCGCGTTGATCGCGTTCGGCGGCGGCAATCTCGTCGCGGCGGGCATGCTGCCCGTGGCGATGGCGGGTCTGGCGCCCAACCTCGCGCTCGCGCTCGTCGTGCTCCCCGGCCTCGGCACTGCCGTGCTCGGTCTCGCGCTCCTATGAGCGAGGCTCCGGGCCGCGCGCTCGTGCCTGCTACCGCCGCGGACGCGCCCCTGGTCGTCCGCGACCTGACGTGCCGCTACGACGATCCGACCGTGCAAGCGCTCGCCGGCGTGTCGCTGACGGCGGCGCCGGGCGAGCTCGTCGCGATCATGGGCGAGACGGGGGCCGGGAAGTCTACGCTGCTCCGCTGCATCAACGCGCTCGTGCCGTCGATGGTGCCAGCCGTCTGTGGCGGTGAGATCCGGCTCGGCCCGCTCGTGCTGCTCGGCGCCAAGGTCGGCGCGATCGCCGGACGCGTCGCGATGGTGTTTCAGGATTTCGAGGCCCAGCTCTTCGCGACCAACGTGCGTCTCGAGGTCGCGTTCGGTCCGGGGCAGCTCGGTGTGCCGCCGGCCGAGATCGCGACGCGTGTCGCGCGCACGCTGGCGCTCGTGAACCTCACCGGGCTCGTCGATCGCGACCCGTCGACGCTCTCCGGCGGCCAGAAGCAGCGCCTGGCGATCGCGAGCATCCTCGCGATGGAGCCCGACGTGCTGCTGCTCGACGAGCCGGCGACCGATCTCGATCCGATCGGCCGGCGTGAGCTCTATGCCGCGCTGGAAGGCGTGCGCGGCGCGCATCTCGTGCTGCTCGCGGTCGAGCACGAGATCGACCCGGTCATGAATGCCGACCGGTTGATCGTGATGAAGGGCGGACGCATCGTCGCGGAGGGTCCGCCGGCGGAGCTCGTGCGCGACGTCGAGCTCTTCGAATCGTGCGGCGTGCGGCCCCACGACCTCGCCGTGCTCGGGCGGAAGCTCGGCTGGCCCGTTCCCCTCGACGTCGCGGAAGCCGTTGCGGCGTTTCGCGCGCGCGGCTTCGGAGCCGCCACCGCGCCGCCGCCGAGGCCACTCCGCGCGAGCGAGCCGGCCATTCTCGCGGTGCAGGGCCTGTCGCGAACGTACGAAGGCGGGACGCGCGCCCTCCGCGACATCACGCTCTCGATCGGCGCCGGCGAGTTCATCGCGCTGATCGGGCAGAACGGCTCCGGTAAGACGACGCTCGCGAAGCACTTGAACGGGTTGCTGCAAGCCGAGGCGGGCACGGTGCGATTGGAAGGCACCGACTTGCACGCGCTGCCGCTCGAACGCGTCGCGCGCGAGGTCGGCTACGTCTTCCAGAATCCCGACCATCAGCTCTTCGCGGCGACCGTCGCGGAAGAGGTCGCGTTCGGGCCGAAGAACGTCGGGCTCGAGGGTGCGGCGCTCGCGGCCCGTATCGACGAGACGCTCGCGGCCGTCGGGCTCGCGGGGGACCGCGACGAAGACCCGTTTCTCTTGCGGAAGGGCGAGCGCCAGCGGCTCGCAGTCGCGACGGTGCTCGCGATGGCGCCGCGCGTGCTGATTCTCGACGAGCCGACGACCGGTCTCGACTACCCGCAACAGCGCGGGATGCTCGAGCTGCTCGCGCGCCTCCGCGCCGCGGGGACGACCGTCATCGTGATCACGCACAGCCCGTGGGTCGTCGTCGAGTACGCCGAGCGCGCGCTCTTGATGCGCGAAGGCAGCCTCGTCTTCGACGGTGCGCTCTCGACGCTGCTCGGCGACGAGGCGCTCCTGCGCTCGGCGGCCTTCGAGGCGCCGCCGGCCGCACGCGTCGCGCACGCGCTCGGCATCCCCGCGCGCACGGTCGACGAGCTGGCGCAGGCGCTCGGGGCGGGCGCATCAGGCGCTCCGAAGGCTGGGGCCTGACGCGTGGCTCTCTCGCTCTATCTCGAGCACGGCAGCTGGCTGCACCGCCGCCACCCGATCGCCAAAGTGCTCGCGCTGGTCATGATCTTCACCGCGGCCTTCCTGCTGACGCATCCGCTCTTCTTGGCGCCGCTGCTCGTGCTCGTGCTGGTCGCGACCGTCACCTCCGGCTCGATGCCCGTGCTGTATCGGATGCGGTGGCTGATGATCCCGGTGGTCGTGTTCACCACCATCATCTGGACGATCTTCTATCCCGGGCCGGACGGGGTACCGGTCGATCACGTGGTCGCGTTTCGTTACGGCCTCGGAATGGCGCTCCGCCTCGTCACGTATCTGGCGAGCGGCTTTCTCTTCCTCGCGACCACCACGATCGAGGAGTTCGCCTCCGCGCTCGCCGGCCTCGGGCTGCCGTATCGGGCCGGCTTCGTGTTGACGCTCGCGTTTCGACTGGTGCCGGTGTTTCTGGACGCCGCGCTCACGGTCCGCGACGCGCAACGCTGCCGCGGCCTCGACTTCACGCAGGGTACGTTGCGCGAGCGCTTCACGCGCTACGTGCCGGTGATCGTGCCGGTCTTCATCGGCGGGCTCCGGCGCGCCGATCAGATGGCGTTCGCGCTCGAGGTGCGCGGCTTCAGCTCGGGCCGCGAACGGACCGCGCTCCCGCGTCCCGGCATCGGTGGCGGCGACGTGGTGCTGATCGCGGCCGCCGCGGCGGTGATGGTGACCGTCATCGTGCTTCGTGTGAACGGGATCGGCCAATTGGCGCTGCAGTGACCCGAGCCGCACGGGCGACGGGGATCGTGCTGCTCGTCGTCTTCGTCTTCGTGCTCGCGCTGCCGCATTCGGCGGCGGCGTGGGGACTCGCGGCGCACCGCTGGGTCGCGACGCGCGCCGGCGAGCTCGTGCGCGACCGTTGCCCGGCGCTCGTCGCCGGACCGCGCGCGACACTCGGCGATGCCGCCGTCGAGCCCGACACCGTGCTGAAGCGTCGCGACGGCCGGCGCGAGCTCGCGCGCCACTACATGAACCTCGATCACTACGGTCCGCCGCCGTTTCGCGCTTTGCCGCGGGATCGTGATGCCGCCCTGGCGCGCTACGGCCAGAAGACGATCGAGCGCCAGGGCGTCCTGCCGTGGTCGGGCGCCCTGCTCGCGGCCCGTCTCCGCGACGAGCTCCGCCGCGGCGACCTGGACGCGGCCCGGACCAGTGCCGGGCATCTCGCGCACTACGCCGCCGACGCGACCATGCCGCTCCACACCACCGTGAACTACGACGGGAAGCACACCGGCCAGCGTGGCATCCATCGCCGAGTCGAAGCCACGCTCGTCGATCGCGACCTCGGCGAGTACACCCGCCGCAGCTGGAAGGTCACTGTGCGCCGCCCGATCCCGCCCGCCGGCGCTGCCGGTGCGCTCTTTGCCGCCCTCGAGGACGCCCACGGCAAGCTCCCCGCCGTCCTCTTGGCCGACCGAAACGCCGCCCGGGGGACCAAGGTCGGCTCGGCGGTCTACTACCGACGCCTGTACGCCGATCTCCTCGACGTGATGGCCGAACAGCTCGGCAAAGCCGCGGTTCTCACGGCTGCCCTGTGGGAGGGCGCGTGTGCCGAGGCGGGTGACCGGCGGTAGCCCAAGAAAATCGCCGCCGACGTTGCCCGTCGCTGCCGGCCACGCTAGTGTCCCGCGCTCCGCGTCGCACACTCAATCGTCCGCTGCGCTGACACCACTATCTCCCGTTGTCGAAAGGATCTCTTCTCATGGCTAGTCTCGTCCCCGCCCACGGCGGCCTCGCAGAGCCGCTCGATCGCACCGTCCCTCCCGCCGAGGAGGCCGCATTCAAGACGGAGCTCGCGTCCCTGCCGAAGGTTCCCGTCTCCGACGCCGACCTCTCGACGGTCTATCGCTTCGGGGACGGTGCGCTGAGCCCGCTCATCGGTCCGATGGACGGTGCTACGTACAATCAGGTGCTCGACCACGGCTTCGTCGAGCATCAGGGCAAGCGCTACGCGTGGACGATTCCGCTCGCGTTCCCCGTCACCGCCGATCTCGCGAAGACCGTGAAGAGGGGCGAGGCCGTCGCGCTCGTGAACAGCGCCGGCACGCCGGTCGCGCGACTCGAGGTCAGCGACGTCTTCGCGTGGGACAAGGCGCGCTATCTGAAGAGCGTCTACGGCACCGAGCGCACCGATCATCCCGGCGCCGACATGGCGCTGAAGGGCGACGCCGAGGCGACTCATCTCGTCGGCGGCACCATTCGCGTCCTGCCGCAGCCGAAGGACGCCGAGTTCGGCACGTACGTGCTCTCGCCGCGCGAAGTGCGCGCGCTGATCGCGCAGAAGGGCTGGAAGCGCGTCGTCGCGTTCCAGACCCGCAATCCGCTGCACCGCGCGCACGAATACGCGTTGGTCTACGGCCTCGAGACGCTCATCCGCGGCGGCCACGACGCGGGCGCCGTCTTGAATCCTCTGATCGGCGAGACCAAGGGCGACGACGTGAACGCCAAGGTCCGCATGAAGACCTACGAGGCGTTGATCACCGACCGCGCGCTCGGCGAGGGCGACAGCGACCAGGCGCTCTGGGGCCCGCGCAAGGAATCCGTGTCCGATCGCGTGATTCTGCTCGGTCTCGACATCAAGATGTTCTACGGCGGTCCGAAGGAAGCCGTGATGCACGGCATCTACCGGCAGAACTTCGGCTTCACCGACATCGTCATCGGCCGGAAGCACGCCGACGCGCCTTACTACGACGGCACCGCGATCTGGGGCGACTTCGACGCGCAAGAAATCTTCGACAAGCTCGGCGGCGATCTCCAGATCAAGCCGCTCAAAGTCGGCTTCGCCGCGTACTACGAGTCGGCGGGCCGCGTCGATCTGATGGACAGCCATCCGAACGAGAAGCCGGTCTTCATCTCCGGCAAGGACGTCCGGAAGACGCTGGTCGAAGGCAAGGAAGTCGACCCGCGCATCATGCGCCCCAGCACCTCGCGGATTCTCGCGCAGGCGATGAAGGGCCTCGCCTAGTCGCACGTTTTGATCCGCCGAGCGGGGGGCCGGCACTGCGCCGGCCCCCGCCTGTTCACAAACCGATCATGCGATGGCCCATCGCGCGCGCCTGACGCGCGCCGACCATCCACACGGTGCCGGTCAGGAGCCGGAGGTGCGCGAAGACGGCGTCACCGACCCGCAGCTTCGATTCGCCGAAGCGGCGGCTTTCGAGGCGCATGGGGACCTCGCGGACGACGTACCCGTGTTGCAGCGCGCGCAACATGATTTCGGCAACAGCCGCGAAGCCCCGCGATCGGAAGTGGAGCGAGCCGAGCAGGTCGGCCCGATAGGCGCGAAAGAGACACGTGAACGTGTGGACGTCCAGTCCAAGCAGCCGCTGGTACACGTTCGACACCCGGCGACTCAGCCACAGCCGGAACGGATGGCCCTCGGCGGCGGCGCTGTCGGGATGCCAGGCGGAGGCGGTGACGAGCGCGGCGCCGTTCTCCACGAGCGCGGTGAGCTCGGGGAGCTTCTCGGGCGGGTACGTGCAGTCGCTGTCGATCGTGCAGACGATCGGTGAGCGCGCGTATTCGAAGCCGGTACGCAACGCGGCTCCGAGGCCGAGATTCTCGTGATGTCGGACGACCTCGATCCATGGCAGACGCTGTGCCGCGCGGAGGAGAGCCGCGAACGTGCCGTCGCTCGAGCCGTCATCGACGAACACGAAATGCCAATCGAGCGTCCGGGCCTCTCGCATCCGGCACAGACGGTCGAGGAGCGAGGGCAGGCCAGCCTCCTCGTTGAAGCAGGGAACGACGACGGTGACGGAGGCGGGAGCAAAGAGCGTCACGAAGCGGTGTGTCCTTTCCGTGGGGGACGACGTTGGGTGTGGCGTGGAAATCGGGCCTGTCGATCACGGCAGATCCGATGGTGTGCACCAGCTCCGGAGCGGGGGCGGCGTGGCGTCTGCGCCCGCGCGCTCCGTGCGCATCAGACGACTGATCCAATCGGGCAGGCGCCTCCGCGCGGTCCGCATCACCACGCCGAGGATCCGGCAGCCGGTGATCCGGGCGCGCTCCGCCGCGACCTCGAGCGCGCCCGACGCCGTGACTCCGGACTCCGCGACGATGACGAGGCCGTCGCAGACGCCTGCGAGTAACGCAGCGTCGAGCGAAGTGGCGAGCGACGGCGCGGTGATGATCACGAGCTCGGTGCCGGGCGCGACGCGGTGGACCCAGGCGTGCAGGTCGATGCTCGAGAGCCGGTCGGGCGCGATCGTGAGCGCGCCTTCGCCGGCGTGTTGGACGAGAACGCCGCCGCGCACAAGCGCCACACGCAACGTGCTGAGGCCACGACGGTCGGCTTCCTGCACGAGCCCCTCGACCACGAGCGCATCCGCGTCACTCGTCGAAGCGCTGGCGAATACCACGACACGGGTCTCGTGCGTGGTCGTGAGCGTCCACACATCGTCGAGAAGAGCCGCGCTCCCTTCGGTGGACTCCGCACCGCCAGCCCGCGTGCGCCAGTTGCGGCTCGCTCGCGTCTCATCGGTCGCCGTCGTCGTCTCGATCGTCATGATGGCTCCCAGGGTCCGGCCCGATTGCGTCACACCGTACCGAGCCGGGGGGCGACCGTAAGATCGGACAATTACGCGCGTGGTCTTACGCGCCTGGGCGAGGGTGCGCGCGATGGGAACGGCGGCGGCCGCGCTTACGCGAAGCCGGCAGCCTTCTTCACCTCGTTGATGAGGCTTTCCTCGCTGGCGCTGACCCGCGCACCGCCGAAGCCGAGAAAGCCGCCTTCCTTCGCGGCGTTCGCGGCGCGCTCGGCGACGTCGACGAGCATCGCCCGGTAGGCGGCCGCTTCGGCGGGCGACCCTTTCTGCACGACCAACTCCACCGCGGAACGCACGCGCGCGAGCACCGTCGTCCGGAAGTTCTCCATCTGCTCCTCGCGTGAGCCTTTGCCCATGATCGTGCTGAGATCGGGCAGAGCGGGGAAGCTCTTGTCGGCCGCGAGTGCCGCGAAGAGCTCGAGCGCGCCGTTCGCTTTGAACGCCTCGGCTACGCCGCGCGCGCCGGCGACCGCTTCTTTGATCGAAGCAAAAATCCCCGACGGCTCCACCGCGGTCATGCCCGCCGAGACGAGCGATGGCGTGAGACGCAACTGCGTCCATTCTTGAGCGAGAAAACTGTCCTGTGTCGCCATCATGTCCTCCGGGAAAACCGTTGTCCGTGCGCTCGGGGTATGACAGCCGTCTCCGCCGTTCAAGACATCCGGCCGGCGGTGCGGACGTTCCGGCGGCGGAGCCGCGCGTGGGGCGTCACTCTTCGTTGCGAGCTCGGCAGCTCCCGCGGGTCGGATTGCGCGCGCCACGAGAGGAGCCCGCGCGCGAGCTGCTCGGTTTCGAAACCCAGCACGTCGCACGCATCCGGAAAGCTGACCGCCACGCCGTCGACCTCGTCGCGAATCCAGCGCTCCGCCTCGATCGCGAGGGGCGTATCGCCACGCCGCAATTGTACGATCGCATCCAGCAGCACGGCGAACATCAAACGTTTCTCGGGCGTGTCCGACGACACCATGCGGTCGAAGAACTGCACGGGAAGCATCGTGTCCGGTGGCTCGGTACTCCCTGACCGCTGCGTCATGAATCCCCTTTTCGCTCGACCTCACAGATAGAACAGAAATAGACGGCTGAATCCCTGCTTGACGAACGCGCCCGGCGCGTCCTTCCAAAAGTGTGGCTCGAGGTAGGCCGGATGCGCGCAGGCGCAACGCGCGCAATGAGGACAGACCTTCGACGCATGGATCTCCCAATGCTCGCACCACGCCGCCGCGAACAAATCGAACGCGCAGGCGCAGTAGGGACAAGGGACGGGGTGGGGTGCCACAGGCACGAAACTCGCCGTCGCCGCCCGCATCATGCCTGCTACTATCCGCCCGAGGGCTACGCGGTAAGCCGGAAGACTACGCGCGCACTCGAACGGGCGTGATTGTACGCGCGTAGTTTCACGTGCGGCCTGTCCGGTGGCCTTCCGCGGGCGTCCGAATCACGACCCGCAATGCCTTGACCTTCGGCGCGCGTCGGTCACTAACTCGAACGATGCTCCGTGGTGTGGCTAAAGTCGTGAAGCCGACGCGACGGAAACTCCCCGCTGTGACCGGTCCTCAAGCCGTCGCCAGCCGTGACGACATCGTGCCGATCGTCGGGATCGGGGCCTCGGCCGGCGGGCTCGACGCGTTCCAGAAGCTCTTTAGTGCGATGCCGGCGGATACGGGCGCGGCGTTCGTGCTGATCCAGCATCTCGACCCGACGCGTCCCAGCCTGACCGCGGAGCTGGTCGGCTCCCACACCGCGATGCCGGTGGCGCAGGTGGAGGACGGCGTGCGGATGCAGCCGAATCGGGTCTACGTCATTCCGCCGAACCAGTACCTCAGTCTGCACCACGGCACCCTACGCCTCAGTCCCCCGACGGCACCGCGCAGTCTGCGTATGGCCATCGACTTTTTCTTCCATTCGTTGGCGGAGGAGCGTGGCGGGCACGCGATCGGTGTCGTCCTGTCGGGCACCGGAACCGACGGAACTCTCGGCCTGATGGAGATCAAAGCCGCCGGCGGGATGACGATGGTGCAGGACCCCGCAACGGTGCAGCACGACGGGATGCCGCGGAGCGCGATCACCAGCGGCAGTGCCGACTACGTTCTGCCCGCCGAGCAGATGGGTGCGGCGCTCGTGAAGTACGTGCGCCACGCGGCCGCCAGCCCGGCCGATGCGGAGGCGCCGCCGGCGCCGGATACCATGAGCAGTGCGGTGGCGCTGCTGCTCGCGGGCACCCGACTCGATTTCAGCGGTTACAAGACGGGAACGCTCCGGCGCCGCATGCAGCGCCGCATGAGCCTGCACCACGTCGCGCGCATCGCCGACTACGTGGAGATGCTACGCGGCGATCCTGCGGAGGTGACAGCCCTCTCCAAGGATCTCTTGATCAGCGTGACCAGCTTCTTCCGCGAGCCGGGCGCCTGGCGAGCATTGCAGGAACAGGTGATCCGGCGCGTCGTCGCCGAGAAGGCCGCGCAGGATCCACTGCGGGTGTGGATTCCCGCCTGCGCCACCGGCGAGGAGGCCTATTCCCTCGCGATCGTGCTGCTCGAGGAGATCGAACGGGCCGGACAGGGGCGTCCCTTGCAGATCTTCGCCACCGACGTCGATGTCGGTGCGCTCGAAACGGCGCGGGCCGGCGTCTACGCGGAAGGCATTGCCGCCCACGTGTCGGCGGAGCGGCTGGCGCGCTTCTTCGTAAAGGACGAGCACACGTATCGCGTGACGAAGGAGCTGCGGGAGGCGGTCGTGTTCGCGCCGCAGAGCCTCATCAGCGACCCCCCGTTCTCCCGGCTCGATCTCGTCAGTTGTCGGAACCTCTTCATCTATCTCGAGCCGGCGCTCCAAGAGCGTTTGATCCCGCTCCTGCACTTCACCCTGGTGGCCGGCGGCTATTTGTTCCTGGGGAGCGCCGAAGGCGTCGGGCCGGAGCGCAATCTGTTCGAGGTCGTCTCCGCGAAGTGGCGGATCTTTCGCCGCGTCGGGCCGAGCCATCACGATAAGCTCCAGCTTCCGACCGCGGTCACGCCGCTCGCCGCCAACGTTCGCCAGCCGACGCCCTATCCGCCGAGTGCGGCGCGCCTCGCAACGCTGGCGCAGCATCTGCTGCTCGAGCGCTACGCGCCCGCCTGCGTGATCGTCGATCACGCCGGGGAGATCCTCTATTTCCACGGTCCGACCGAGCACTGCCTGATGCAACCGAATGGCCCGTCGACGCGCGATCTGCTCGAACAAGCGCGCCCAGGGCTGCGGAGCCCGTTGCGCATAGCTTTCCGCGACGCGATTGGCGAGCATCGGCGCGTGGTGGTCACGAACGTCGAGGTGCAGCGCGGCAGCGCGTTCGCGCGCGTGCGGGCGACGATCGAGCCGCTCGAGGGCCACAAGACGACGGCAGGTCTTTGGTTGGTGTCGTTCGAGGACGAGCCGACGGCGGCCGCCGACGGTCCCGTCGGCGACGCCGACAATGCGGATGCGACCCAGGTGCACCAGCTCGAGTACGATCTCCGCACCACCAAGGGCGACCTGCAGCAGAACGTCGAGGACCTGCGCTCGGCCAACGAAGAGCTGCAGTCGGTCAACGAGGAGCTCCAGTCCAGCAACGAGGAAATGGAAACCTCGAAGGAAGAGTTGCAGTCGCTGAACGAAGAGCTCACCACCGCCAACACCCAGTTGGAGAGCAAGATCAGGGAGATCGAAGCCGCCAACAACGATCTCGACAACCTCCTGACCAGCACCAGCATCGCGACGATCTTCCTCGACACGCAACTCCTGATCCGGCGCTTCACCCCCGCCACCCAGGGGCTCTTCGGACTGATCGCGGCGGACATCGGCCGGCCGATCGGCGACATCGCGCAGAAGTTCGTCGACCCGAGCCTCCTCGCCGACGCGGCGGCCGTGCTGCGGAAACCGACGACGGCGAAAGTAGAAGTGCGCGCCGACGACGGACGGTCCTACTTGCGGCAGGTGCTGCAGTACCGCACGCGCGCCGGCGGAATCGAAGGCGTGGTCATCACGTTTTCCGACGTCGCGGCCGACGCGCTGCGGGAAGCACGCAGCTACGCCGAGTCGATCGTCGACACCATCCGCGAGCCGCTGCTGGTGCTGGATCAGCGGGCGTGCGTGCTGTCCGCGAACCAGTCCTTCTACCGCACGTTCGGGGTTTCGAAGGAGGAGACCGAGGGACGATCGCTCTACGAGCTGGGCGACCACGAGTGGGACATCCCCCGATTGCGGACGCTCCTGCTGGACATTCTCCCGAAGAAGCGCGTGCTGAACGACTTCAAGGTGGAGCACGCGTTCGCCTCGCTCGGCGTCCGGACGATGTTGCTGAATGCCAGGGTGCTGCATCGCGACGGCGATCGACCCGATCTGGTCCTCGTCGCGATCGAGGACATCACCGAGCGCATGCGCGTGGAGGAGGCGTTGCGGGACAGCGAGTCGCGCCAGCGCGCCCAGGACGAGGTACGGCAACGACAAGCCGAGCTCGCCCGTGAGCTGCGCATCACGACGATCGGCGAGCTCGCGAGCGGCCTAGCCCACGAGCTGAACCAGCCGCTGTCGGCGATCACGAACGGCGTGGACGCGTGCGCGCGCTACGTGCGAGCTGGAAAAGGCCAACCCAAGCTGCTCTTGGCGCTCCTGAAGGAGGCGTCCGCCGAGGCGCTCCGCGCCGCCGAGATCGTCGAGCACCTGCGGGGCTTCATCCAAAAAGGCAAGCCGCGCCTCGAGCGCAGCGACCTCCGTGAGATCGCCCGGGTGGTGCCGCGCCTATTGGCACGCGAGCTCGAGCGCGCGAACGTGACGCTTGAGCTCGACACGCCCTCACGCCCGTTGCCGATTCTCGCCGACCGCATCCAGATCGAGCAGGTCGTCGTCAACTTGATTCAGAATGCCATCGACGCCGTGCGCGGTGCCCGTGGGCGCGCGAGGAAGATTCACCTGCAAGTGGCGGCTGCCAAGGGGCACGCGGAGCTCGCCGTCACCGACACCGGGTCCGGCGTCTCCGCAGAGACGGCCGCGCGGCTCTTCGAGGCGTTCTTCACCACCAAGGCGCAGGGGCTCGGCATGGGCCTCGCGATCAGTCGCTCCATCATCGAAGCCCACGAGGGACGGATCTGGGTCGAACCTACTCCGGAAGGCCGTCGTGGGACGACGGTCCGATTCTCCCTTCCCTTACGCGCGGTGCGGCCGCCGAGAAAGCGACGCTCCCCGTGACGCTCAAGCCGACTGTCTTCGTCGTGGACGACAACGCCGGCGTGCGAAAATCGCTGACTGCACTCTTCACGTCGGCCGAATTGGCGGTCGAGACCTACGCCTCGGGCGGGGAGTTCCTCGCCGCCTACGATCCGGCGCGCGGGGGCTGCCTCTTGCTGGACGTGCGCCTCCGCGGGAGTAGCGGCCTCGACCTCCAGGACGAGCTCCGCCGGCGCGGGGCTGCGCTCCCGATCATCGTCCTCACCGGGTACGGTACCGTCCCCACTTCCGTGCGCGCGTTGAAGAGCGGCGCGGTCGATTTTCTGCAGAAGCCCGCGGCGCCGGAGATTTTGCTCGAGCGCGTGTTGGCGGCCCTCGAGCTCGATCGTCAAGCGCGCGTGACGGTCGCGGCAGAAGCGATCGTGACCGAGCGGCTCGCCCATCTGACGCCCCGCGAGCACCAAGTGATGGAATTGCTGCTCGACGGCAAGAGCTCCAAGGAAATCGCCA
>JBDSJB010000653.1:0-5772 GCA_039917665.1 Binatia bacterium | reverse complement strand
CCAGCAGGAGCTGCTGCTGCTCGCGACGTTGATGCCGCAGCCCGTAGTTGATCGCGTCGGACGCGATCGCCGCGGGCAGCGTTCGGAGGTATTTCGGCGGCGCGGCGGCGATGCCGGCGAGCTGCTCGAAGCTCCAGTGCGTGAGCGCGGACTGACGACCGGACGCGTCGCGTAACACGAGCGCGTCGGAGGCGACCGCTTCCGTCCTGAGTGCGACGGTCTCGAGGGTGCGCTCTTCGGTGCGGTGGCGCCGAGCGCGTGCCGCATCGTAGAGATCTTGAACGCTGGCGTAGCGCTCATCAGGTGGCCGTGAGGCCCATTCCTGGTGGGCGGTGTACGCGGTGACAGCAGACACACCAATACCGTTTATGGGGTGCTCCTTCGTGCGTGCCCTGAGGGCGACGGTTGTGGAACGAGCTCCGCGTCGGGCGACGTGGAGGAGTGGCCAGGACGGCCACAGCGAAGATGGCAGATACACTACTCAACACCATGGGCACTTGTCAAGACCGCTCGAGCATCCCTCCAGCCCCTCCGGCACTGTTGAGGCTCCGAGCGTCTGCCGGCACCTTGGTTTCCAATCATGGTTCAAAAGCCAAGGACCGTCCGGGAGACTCGGCTGACTGGAGGCCTGTAGCGTCCTTCGCGTACGTCATTTAACAGTTACGTGTTCCTCTTGTTGAGCGACGGGAGTTGGGTGCGGGGCCTGCAACCAGCGGTTCTTGCGGTTGTCGAGCGGCGCGGCTTAGGTTTCACACACCAACGAGCCGCCGGCTCCAGACGAAAGTCCCGGCCAGATCTCAGCTCGAATACGGCAGGCTCATCGCCGTCGACCTTCGTGACGCGCAGAACGAAGGCCTTGCCGGCGACGCAAGGTCGTGACTCGCCTGAGATGACACTTTGAGCCGTTGCCCATGCGATGTGCGGCTGCAGTCCCTTCTACCTCGACCTACATCGCCGAAGTCCACATCGATCTGCACGTGGATGCGAGCCTCCGCGAGATCTGCCTGCAGAATGGCGCGGATTCCACCGGTAGCGGTTGTCCCGGATCGCATGGACGTCAGCGTGTCCACGTCGAACACCAATGCGGATGGACGCGAAAAAGCGCGAACACGGGTATTGCTCATTGAGGAATTGGCCGCATGTCGTTCAAATTAGACGTGCAGCCATGCACTGATCCGGCATTCAAGGAGAGCACGTGCCGAAGACTGTGACCGGCTACCCTGACGAAGAGACGCTCCAATCCATCGGCGGCGAGCCGCTCGAGGAGAGCGGATTCTGAAGGGAGACGGCGGAGACGTGACTCTGGCATTATGCCCGCATGCGAGCTGGCCTCACTGGGTGGGTGGATTACGATCCGCCCACGCTACCGTCCCTCTCCCCAGTCGAGCGAATCGAGTGGTTGAGCACGGGGTTTCGACTGGTCGTCATCAATCCGCTTCGGCTCATCGTCGAAACGCAGATCACCGCAGATCCGAAGTCGTCGGGCCTTCTCATCTTCGGGGTGTCGCTGTGTTGTGCGATTGAAGCGATGGGCAAGTTCGTCGTAGGCAACAAGCCTCACGACGCGCGCTTCGATGCCTTCAGTGATGGCTCATGTCGCCCGTGCTCAAGAGCGGCGCAATGGGCTTAGACACGTATGCGGACGTGCTGAGGAAGCACTTCCGTAACGGCCTCGCTCACGGCTTTGCCGTGTGCCACGGTAGGTTCGAGGGCGGCCGTGGGAATCCGTATCTCGTCATGAAGCGTGTGGGCGGTTACGAAAGCCTAAGCGTGAATCCCGCGCTGCTCTTCGACGACTTCGCCCAGGGGTCGAGAAGTACATCGCCGAGCCGGGGGCGGGCGATCCGAAGGTGGCGGTATTCCACGCGATGTTCGAGGATGCCCATAACAAGGGCAAGTAGCCGGCATCGGGCTCGCCGCGCGTCGTCAGGCAATCTGATCACGCGCTCAACGTGTGGCTGCTCGCGTTGGTCGGGTGCGTCCTGCGTCTCGCCCTTCTCGACAGCCAGGATGTAGTCGGCGATCGGCGGCGCGTCGCACGCGGCCTTGAAGAGCTCGTTCTTGTCGTCTTCATAACTGTGATCCAGTTCCCACATACGCCGCTCGGTCTTCGTTGAACGGCATGCCGATTTCGCTGCACGATAGAGGCTCGCCATGTCGGCGCTCATCTCCTCCTGGCGTATTCCGGCGAGCCGAAAGCCGCCTTCTCTGCGAAGCGGTTCGAGCGCGTGCCGTGGCCCGTCCAGTGGGCGAGTTCGTGGCAGGCGGTTGCGTAGTGGGCCGCCGGGGCGGTGAACGTTTCTTTGGCCGACAGCTGGATACGATCCGGTGCTCGGCCGGCAGAAGGCCTTCCCGTCCCGGTGCCGGATGGCCGCGCCGGAGTTCTTCAGGGTGACCTCGCCAGCGTGGATGACTTCGGAGGGCTGATGGGGTTCGAGCTTCTGCGATGGGAGCCGTTGATCTGCTGAGCGTTGAAGACGGTGTAGGTGCGGCGGACCAGGCGGGAACGCTTTCCTCATCGTCGCTGTCATCGAGCCCGGCGCGTCTGTGTTTCACCTGCCAGAATTCGATCCGCGAGCCCTTCTCGCCTTTGCGCACCTGCCAGCCCTTTTCCGCTGCCTGCTCGTGGGTCATCCAGCGATTGTCCTCGTAGCCGCGGGCCAAGCCCTTCGATCATCAGGCCGAGGACGTTGCAGCCCCGATAGCTCTTGCCGGTGGCCCGACGTTCCGGCATGGCGAAGTACGCGGCGGGATCTGAATGCGGCGGTACGACGGTGTGGAGGAAGTGGTCGACGATCGGGTGGGGACGAGGACGATGGCGACGCTCCCGAGCGTCGTCAGCACCATGTCGCCGGTGCGCGGGAAGTGGAGGGATCCGGATCGAGTCGTTCTCGATGCGGCTGGTAGTTGCCGTGGAACGCAACGGGCCATGTCGCCACGGCGGCATTGTCGCACGCGGCGTCGGGCAAGCTCTGCTAAAGTGTGCCTGTTCTTACGACCGCTGCCCACCGGAAAGCGGTCTCTCGGTATCGAGGCGGATTAGAACGGAGAGGCGATGGACGTAGACGCGGCGCTCGCGCATTGCCCGTCGTGCCGCAGTCTTCTTGCCGCGCGCGGGTACTTTTGCGCTTCCTGCGCGGCCCAGGTGCGCTGCAAGCAGTGCGCGGAGCACTTGGAAAACGGGGCACGGGCCTGTGTCATGTGCGGCGCCGCCGTGGGCGTCGGTGCTCCGGTGCGGGCGCCGGACATGGAGGCCCGATGAATACGCTTGAGTTGCAGGAGGACATGAAGAGCCGTTCATTGCGAATCAGTTTCACAGACACGGCGATAGGCAGCGTCGGCGAGGCGATCAACCAGATCGTGTTCGACCGAGTGCAGCGTCCTCAGCGTGTTATTCGACATCCAGAGCCTGACGGGTTCCGGCAACCGACGCTATTGCATAAGGCGGACTTGCAGGAGCCGGCAGCGGCAACGACACCGCCGGCTGAAGCGGCGACGGGAAATGCGCCACCCGCTTCGAGTACAGACGTCGAACGGATCAGGCAAGTATTCGAGGTCGAAGGTGACGGCTTCAGGCTTGAGGAACACCGGCTGAAGGCCGACAGTCGGCTGGAATACGCGCGGCGGCTTACGTATCTTTTCATCTACGCCCATGAACTTGCGGGCCGCAGGCCGATCCCCATCACCACGGTCCGCCAGATGTTGGACGCCTGCAAAGTTCTAGACGCGAACACCCGCCACGAGCTTGCACGCAAGATGGCTGTAGAAATCGATGGCGAGGGCGTTCGGCTGAAGCGTGAAGGCCGGGAGCGAGCGATTGCGGCCTTGGATCAGATTCTTGATTCCAGCGTCGCCGATCCCGGCTGGACGCCAGAGTCACAGTCGCGGTCCCCGAAGGCAGGGGATTCGAGGGATTCCAAGCCCTCAGGCAAGGCAGGCCGGAAGAAGTCGACCGTGCCAGACGACTGGGCTGCGAAGTGGGAGAAGCATCCCGAAATAGTTGACGGTCATTTCGCGCTGAAGGGCAAGACGGTGCTCGAGAAGGGAATCCTCGCTCTTTGGGCGATTCATAAGGTCGGCGGCAAAACGGCATCCGGTTTGTTTCTCCAGCGCTTCATCGCACTGGCGTTTTCGCTCGACGAGAAGGTTCGCTCACTGGAGATTACGCTGCAACGGGACAACGCGAAGGAGTACGTGATGAAGGCGGAGGGCGGCTACAAACTGACTCCCAGCGGAACGAAGCGTGCGGTGGAGTTGGCGAAGGCATCAAAGTAGATGGCGCTATCGGCAAGCCAGCTCATCGCAGAGCTGTCGACGTCCATAGATCCGGCGTTCGCTCGTGGGATCGTCGAGAGCTATGGTGAGATGCAGCAACGATTCCTCGCGGGCGATTGGCAGCCGGCAGAACTGGACGGTGGCAGGCTCTGCGAGGCGGTTGCGCGAGGCCTGTACCAGCTCGACACCGGCATGAGCACGCAGACGGAACTGCCGGGCACACTCAGCGACTTGATGGAGGACTTCCACAAGAAGCGAGCGCACAATCTGGCCGCCGGGGACCGCCACCACTTCTGCAAAGCGATTCGCCTTGTATACAAGCTGCGGTCAGATCGCGGCCCAGTGCACATCTCGCCGATATACACGGCGAACTACATGGACTCGATGATGATCGTCCACGTCTGCAAGTGGATGTTCGGCGAGTTCTTGCGGCTGGCGTGGAATGCGGACAAAGACGTGGTCGCGGCGACGATCGAGCAGATCGTGCAGCTGGAGCACGCCCTCATCCACGAGCTGGACGGAAAGCCGCTCGTGTTGACGCGTGGCATCGGTGCAGCGGAGGAGGTGCTCCTGCTGCTAAATCATGCTGTGGGCAACAGGCTGAGTCGCGCTCAGATTCGGGATTACGCCAAGCGGCAGAAGCCGCCGACGTTGAACGCGGCCATCACAAAGCTGATCGAAATCGCGACGCGCGAGAGGAAGACGACGGGCTGATCGCACTCACCCCAAGAGGCCAAGCGCGCGTGATGACGGAAGTGATTCCCGCGTCTGTACGGCGACGCACGGCCAAGATGTGACCGACTATCCCTTTCGCGAGAGCTCGGCTTCGTAGGAGGCGCTTACCCTCCTTCACTGATTCATTTGGAGTGGTCGCCCGGCCGCCCAACCACCTCTCCACTTGGTGAGATGCTGACCGCATGCGTCGTTGTCGACTCGCGCACCTCGACCTCGAACAGCGTGGCGGTATCAGCGACCTCGATCTACCGGTCGCCCTTCAAGACTTTCACGGCCAGGATTGCGGCATCGATCAGGGAGTCTGCCGAAATCTCAGCAGCGCGCCGGGACGCACGGCTCGATACGACGCGCGACGCCGCCGGGCAGACCAGCCGGGTGCGCTTCGCAACGAATCCCGCCTGTTCCGGCCACTCCCGCTGCCGTTTGCGCCGGAGGCGACCACCTTCGCCACGGTGTCGCCTCGGGCCTTGGTGCGGCTCGACGGTGCGATCTACTCCGTGCCGAGCCGGTGGGCCGGGCTCGACCTCGTCGTACGCACCGGTGCGACGACGGTGACGATTGTCGGGCGCGACGGCACGCCGATCGTGCATCCGCGCCGATGGGTCAAGGCTGCGCTCGCGACGCTCGCCGCTATCGCGGCCTTGACCCGCCCGGCGTCCTCCCGTTGGCGCCGGCAACTATCGGAGCGACGCTCAAGGGTGACGAACGAGTGCACGCTACGTCCATGGGCCACCAGGATTCCAGCGCGCGACGAACGGTTCG
>JBDSJB010000652.1:0-3342 GCA_039917665.1 Binatia bacterium | reverse complement strand
GCGAGCTCGCCGCCAGCATCTTCTCCTTCACGACGGTACTGGTCTCCGCTTCGTTCGTGGTCAGCCAGACCGAGCCCGTCCACGCGCCCGCGGCACCCATCGCCATGCACGCCGCCATCTGTCGGCCAGTGACGATGCCGCCCGCGGCCAGGATCGGCACGTCGCGATACGGTTGGATCGCCTCATGCACCTCGGGCACCAGCACCAGCGTCGAGACGTCGCCGCAGTGACCACCCGCCTCGCCGCCGGAGACGACGAGGATGTCGACGCCCGCCTCGACCTGGCGAATCGCGTGCTGCTTCGTGCCGACGAGCGCGGCGCACGGCACACCGTGCTGCTTCGCCATGTCGAGCATGATCTGCGGCGGCACGCCGAGCGCGTTCGCGATCAGCTTGATAGGGTGGCGGAACGCGACCTCGAGGGAAACGGCGGCGCCGGACTCCTGCAGATTCTTGCCGAGGTTGGTGTGGCCGCGGCGCACGTCGTCGAGGTCGCTCGCGTCGATGTCGTAGCGCGCCAGGATGCTGGCCGCGTAGGCTTTGTGCTCGTCGGGGACGGCCGCGATCATGTCGTCGATCGAGAACGTCTGGCCTTTGCCGGCGATCTTGTTGGGAACGATCAGGTCGACGCCGTAGGGCTTGCCGCCCACGTGGTCGTCGATCCAGCGCAACTCTTCCTCCAGCCGATCGGGCGGCAAGCTGACGGCGCCGAAGACGCCCATGCCGCCGGCGCGCGAGACCTCCGACACCACGTCGCGGCAATGGCTGAAAGCCAGGAGCGGAAACTCGATTCCCAGGAGATCGCAGATCGGTGAGCGCATGGGCGAAATTCTTGGCATCTTCGCCGCGGCAATGCCACTGGCAGCGCGACGCGGCCAATCATATTGGCACCAATGTAATTCACCGATCTGGTGACCCCTCATGCCCGCTCCCGACGCGCACTCGCGCGAGACGGACGGTGCGGCGAGTCGCGATGCTCCCGAGCGTCGAGCCGTGCCTCGGCATGCGCACGTCGATCATGACCGAGAAGATCGAGCGCCGTGGCGTGCGCGTGATCGGCGAGTATACGGCCGATTATCTGACGCAGATCTCGGTGCGCGACGTGGCGCTCCGTCCGGTCGTCACGCTGCGCGCCGACGAGACCGTCGAACGCGTTCGCGCCTGGCTCACGTCGCGCGCCGCCGGATCGGATCATCACGGCTTCCCGGTCGTCGACGGGTGCGGACACCTGGTCGGCGTCGTCACGCGCCGTGACGTCTACGAGAGCAAACCGGACGCGGTCCGGCTCGCCGATCTCGTCCAGCCAGAGGTCGCCGTGATCTACGACGATTGCTCCCTGCGCGACGCCGCCGACCGCCTGGCCACGCGTCGCATCGGCCGGCTTCCCGTCGTGCGCCGCGATCAGCCGACGATCGTCGTCGGCATCGTCACGCGCAGCGACTTGGTCGACGTGCACGCACGTCGCTTGAGTGCTTGATGCGCACGCGCGCCGCTTGAGCCCCTGATCGGCCGAGCGCGCGGAATCTACTGCGCGGCGTACTGCTCGAGCAGGTAGTGCCGAATCGGGTTGTCGGTGGCTGCGATCGCCGCGGCCATCGCGCGCTGATCGACCGGCACGCGGCGGAGCTGGACGCCGACGGTGCCGTCCTTCGCTTCGATCGTCGCGTACTCGGCATGAGGCAGCAGGGTCGGCGGGCGCGCGACTGGATGATCCTGGAACGGCAATCCGACGCTCCCGGGATTCACGATGAGGACACCGTTGTGCTGACGCGCCATCTGGAGGTGCGTGTGGCCGCCGGCCATCACCGTCCCCTTCCGGTGCTGCAGCATCTCGTCGACTTCCTCGGGTGGCGTCGTCGCGAGCAGGTCTTCCATGTGGGAGCGCAGCGTCCCGTGGTACAGCACGAGGGTCGCGCCGTCGCCGAGCGGCACCTCCAGGTTCGGGCTGAACGTGCGGAGGAACGCGACCTCGTCCTCGGAGAGACGGGCGCGGCACCACTCGACGCTGTCGACGACGACCGGCACCTCGGTGTAGCTGTGGATCAGATCCGGATTCAGCATGAAGTCGTCGTGGTTCCCGAGGATGCGCCGCGTGGTGCGTTCGCGCAGCAGCTGGATCACGGCGTTCGGGTGCGGGCCCAACGTCGCCACGTCACCGAGACAGATCACCTCGTCGCAGCCCACCTTGTCGATGTCGGCGAGCACGGCGCGGAGCGCGACCTCGTTGGCGTGGAGGTCGGAAATCAGCGCAATCCGCATGATCTATAGATGCCTCGGCAACTGCGTCCCGGTCCAGCACCTGAAATCGGGGGTCCGAACCGAAGCCCCGGCAGTTTTCATGGGCGCCTTGCCATGTCAACGAAGCGCCTGGGGTTTTTCCGGATCCGGAATATGGCACTTGATGGCGCGGGGGCCCCAGCGGGTCGGCGACGTTTCGGTGGCGCGCGGCGCACTTCGGACGATTACGCGTTGCGGAGGTCGACGCGCCGTGACATCCAGGAGCATCTCGAAAAACGACTCGCCGTGGCTCCCCCACGCCACGCACCGGGACCCTGGATGCGCCTCCTTCTCCTGATTCTCCTGACCCTCCTGATCGCGCCCACGCGGGACGCCTGCGCCGTGACGTTGCCGGGAGGATTTCAGCAGACGCTGGCGTTCTCGGGCCTGACCCAACCGACGGGCGTGCAGTTCGCGAGCGACGGCCGGATCTTCGTCTCCGAAAAGAGCGGCCTCATCAAAGTGTTCGACTCGCTCAGCGACACGACGCCGACCGTGTTCGCCGACCTGCGGACCAACACCCACAATTTCTGGGATCGCGGCCTGCTCGGCATGGCGCTGCATCCGAACTTCCCGGCCACACCCTACGTCTACGTCCTCTACACGTTCGACCACGCGCCGGGCGGAGCGACACCGACCTGGGGATCTCCGGGTGCGACGTCCGATTCGTGTCCGAATCCGCCGGGCGATACGGCCGACGGCTGCGTCGTCACCGGGCGCGTGTCGCGCCTCACGGCGCTCGGCAACACGATGGTGGGGGACAGCGAGCAGGTCTTCGTCGAGAACTACTGCCAGCAGTACCCGAGTCACTCGATCGGCACGCTCAGCATCGGCGGTGACGGCGCCCTCTACGTGAGCGGCGGCGACGGTGCGAGCTTCAACTTCGTCGACTACGGCCAGAAGGGATACCCAGCGAAGAACCCCTGCGGCGATCCGCCTGGCGGCGTCGGCAGCACGCAGACCCCGCCCACGGCCGAAGGCGGCGCGCTCCGCGCTCAAGATCTCCTTACCGGTGCCGACCCGCAGAGCTACGACGGCACCGTGCTCCGACTCGATCCGCTGAGCG
>JBDSJB010000651.1:0-3127 GCA_039917665.1 Binatia bacterium | reverse complement strand
GGCCGCTCCGAGCGAGAGGCTCACGAGCAGAGCCAGGGTGAGTCCTTTCAACATGGGGATCTCCTTTTGGGGTTGCTGCCGCATTTTCGATTTCTTTCCTCGGGGACGATTTCGCCGAGAGTCCGCTCCGCGCGCCAAATAAAAAAGGCCCGGGAGGTTGAACCTCCCGGGCCTTGGATACGCTGCGATCGAGTGGAGCTAGATGGTCATGGCTCCGAACGCGGCGAGTCCGTGGGCACGTGAGGTCCCCGGGCACTCGGTACAACAACAGCAGCTCGCGTTCAGAATCATTGTGGGTCGAGTGTATGCGAGAGCTGCGCGATTCTGTCAACACGCGAATCGCAAAGAGCAGAAAGATTTCTCACGGCACGATCCCACGGGCTATGAAGGTCACTATGGGACCGCACGCTCGTGTCTGCTTTACTTTCGACAACATGGCCGAGGCCGCCGACGTGGGGCGCGGGGTGCGATCCGAACCGCTGCCCGCGGGCTCCGACCCGTCGCTGACCCTCGGTTTCCCCCGGCTGTACGAGCTCCTGGCGCGCCACGACGTGCACGCCACCTTCTTCGTCGAGGGCTGGAACGGCGTCCACCACCCCGAGAACGTCGCTGAGATCGTGACGCGTGGCCACGAGCTCGGGATGCACGGCTGGTCGCACGAGCCGTGGAACGGGCTCGACATAGCGACCGAGCGTGCGGCCGCGGAGCGCGCCACGACGGCGCTCGCGACGGCCAGCGGCGTCAGGCCACGCGGGTTTCGTGCGCCCGGCGGCCATCGGACGGCCGCGACGGAAGCCATTCTGCGCGACCTCGGCTACGACTACGACGCGAGCCTCGGCGATCGCATGCGCCCCGCGCGTCTCGCCTCTGGTCTCGCGCAGGTGCCGTTCGTCTGGCCGTGCGTCGACGGGTTCCACTACCTCCGTCCCGACCCGATCCCCGCCGAAAACGTCCGCGATCAGTGGCTCGGCGGTCTTGCGCGCGTAGCGGAAGAGGGCGGGTTGTTTCTGCTGATTTGCCATGCGTTCATCACCGGCGTGGACGATGCGCGATTGGCGGCGCTCGATGCCGTGATGGAAGCGGCCGTACGGGACGAGCGCGTGACGATCCAGACCGCGGGTGAGATCGCCCGTGCAATCGAAGCGTGAGGAGAATGCGATGCTGATGCCCCGAATCGCGACGCGGGTGAACCACGTCGCGTACCCGACGTTCGATACCGCGGCGACGGTACAGTTCTATACGGAGGTCCTGGGATTTCGCCTGGTCGACGCCGTCCGTGACGAGATCCCTCCACACCGGTTCCTGCACACGTTTTTCGCGATGGAGAGCGGCGAGATCATCGCGTTCTTCGACATTGTCGAGATGGCAAAGCCGGCGCGCGACAACTTTCCCCCCTGGGTGCGGCATCTGGCGATGAGCGTCGATTCGGCGGAAACGCTCGCGGCGTGGAAGGCCCGACTCGAGTCCCGCGGCGTGCAGGTGATGGGTCCGGTCGAGCACGACGGCGTGTGGTCATCGATCTATTTTCAAGATCCGAACGAGGTGACGCTCGAGCTCACCCATCAATCACGTCCGTTGAACGACGCCGACGCCGAGCGTGCGGCCGTGCTCGTGGCGGAATGGACGTCGCAGTCGCGCGCGTGAGACGTGTCGCCGCTCAGATTCCCGAGCCGCCCTCGAAGGCGTCGGCGCGGGCAGGACTCTGCGTGATGGAGCTCCCGGGTGGCACCGTGCGAGTCAGCCAGACGTTGCCGCCGATGCTCGCGCCGCGCCCGATCGTGATGCGGCCGAGAATCGTGGCGCCGGCGTAGATGGTGACGTCGTTCTCGACGATCGGATGACGCGGCCGGCCTTTGATCGGCCGCCCGTGCTCGTCGGTTGGAAAGCTCTTGGCGCCGAGCGTGACGCCCTGGTACAGGCGCACGCGCTCGACGATGACGCTGGTTTCGCCGATCACGACCCCGGTGCCGTGGTCGATGAAGAAGCTGCCGCCGATGCGCGCGCCCGGGTGGATGTCGATGCCGGTCGCGCTGTGCGCGAGCTCGGTGATCATGCGCGGGATGAGGGGGACGCCGAGATCGTAGAGCTCGTGTGCGAGCCGTTGATGGGTGATGGCGCTGATCCCGGGGTAGCCGAAGACCGCTTCGTCGGCGCTGGTCGCCGCGGGGTCCCCTTCGTAGGCCGCGCGCGCGTCGCTTCCGAGCACGGTGCGAACGGCCGGCAAACGGCGCGCGAACTCGTCGACTACGATGCTGGCGCGTGTTTCACAGGTGTCGCAGTGGTGGGGGTCGTGCGGACATTGGAGGAGGAGACCGCGCCGCACCTGCTCGTGCAGGCCGGTGAGGGCGGCGTCGAGCCGATGGCTCACGAAGTGCCTGAGACCGTCCGGCGAGAGATCGGCGGCGCCGAAGTGGGCCGGAAAGAGGCTTGCCTGCAGGTCGGCGACGATCGCTTCGAGCGCCTCGCGCGACGGCAAGACGAGGGCCCCGCGTGCCGCACGCTCGCGGGGAATCAGATCGTCGTTGGCCACCGCGAGCGCGTCGACGACGTCGTCGAGCGCCCAACGTGAACGCCCGGCCACGGACTCCACCCGCCGGGCGTTCACAGCGCACCGCCTTGCGCGTCGAAGACGCCTTCGAAGAGCACCGAGCTGAGGTAGCGCTCGCCCGAATCGGGCAGGACGGTCACGATAGTCTGGCCGCGATGCTCGGGACGGTTGGCGATGCGGATCGCCGCCGCAACCGCGGCGCCGCTCGAAATGCCGGAGAGGATGCCTTCCGCACGGCTCAAGCGCCGCGCGTACGTGATCGCGTCCTCGTTGCTCACCTGCTCGATCGCATCGACGAGCGAGAGATCGAGAACCTCCGGAACGAACCCGGCGCCGATGCCCTGGATTTTGTGCGGTGCGGGTGTCAGCGCGAGGCCGGCCCGTGTCTGCGTGAGCACCGGGCTCAGCGTCGGCTCGACGGCAACGGAATGGATCGCCTTCCCGCGCGTGTGCTTCAGGTAGCGCGAGACGCCCGTGATGGTCCCGCCCGTGCCGACGCCCGCGACGAACACGTCGACCTGGCCGTCGGTGTCGTCCCAGATCTCCGGCCCCGTCGTGCGCTCGTGGATCGCGGGATTC
>JBDSJB010000650.1:0-3277 GCA_039917665.1 Binatia bacterium | reverse complement strand
GCCGGACCGTCGTGATCGTCGTAGACCTCGAGGAGGCCGTGCGCGGCGCCGCTCAGCTCGACGACGGCAGCGAGGGCATCCGCCAGAAACGGGTCGACGTCGACATGGTCACCGAGTTGCGTGAGCTTGCGATACAGGTCGCGCTCGCGGCGCATGCGCAGCACGTCGGCCTCGTTCGGCTCCATGGCGCGGACGCAGCAAAGCCGGAGCCAGGGTCGGCCGCCCCGCGCACGGCGAAATCGGCTGCGGAAATCCGTTCCAACGGACACCGCCGTCCACAATCGAGGACGAGAGCGGACGCACGCGCGACGTTCCCACGCGCGTGCGTCCGTCGACGGCGACCTACCGGAACGCGGGCAGCACCTCCTCGGCGAAGGCTTGCACCTCGTCGAGGAAGTACGGCGCGAACATCATGAAGATGAAATGCGTGACGCCGACCTTGCGATAGCGTTCGACCGTATCCAGGCACTGCTGCTTGGTCCCGAGCATGATCTGGTCGCGCACTTGGTCAGGCGTCGTCTGGCGAGTCATCGCCATGATGTTGCAGACCATGTTCTGCCGATCGGCGTTCTCCGTGTAGCAGAGCGGCATCATGATCGTACGCTCGATCTTGCTGGTGTCGCGCTTCACCATTTCGCCGTGGCGGTCGATGATGTCGCCGAGGCGCTTCATCTCGGCCGGCGCCGCGAAGGCGTTCCACATGTCGGCGTACTGCGCGACGATGCGGAGCAAGACCTTCTCGCCCGTGCCGCCGATCATGATGGGCGGGTGCGGCGTCTGAATCGGCTTCGGCAGACAGAGCGCGTCGGTGACGGTGTAGTGCTTGCCGTGCACCGTCGTCTTCTCGCCGGTGAACATGCCGCGAATGATCTGCAGCGACTCTTCGAGCGCCTGCAGCCGACCGCCGACGGTCTTGAAATCGATGCCGAGCGTCCGGTGCTCGAGCTCGAACCAGCCGGCGCCGATGCCGAGGTTGAAGCGGCCGCCGCTGATGTGATCGAGCGTGCAGGCGGCTTTCGCGACGATACCGGGGTGGCGGTAGGTGTTGCCGAGCACGAGGTGACCGACACGCGCGCGCGTCGTCGCCTGGGCGAGCGCGGCGAGGGTCGTCAGGCCCTCGAGGCAGGGGCCCTCGGGATCGACGAAGATCGGATAGAAATGATCGAACGCCCAAAGCGAGTCGTAGCCCCAAGCGTCGGCCTTCTTCCAGAGATCGAGGATCTGTGCCCACTCGACCATCTGCTGGCCGGTTTGAATGCCGAAGCGAACGGGATGTGCCGTCATCGTGTGTCGTCCTCCAGCGCACGCAGCTACCTCACGCGCTCGACTCGAGCCATGGGGTCTACGCCTTGACGGTCGAATAGGCCTCCCCTAACTTCGGCCGTTCCGCATGGCGCCGCATCGCATTCTCTTCGTCGAAGCCAGCGTCGGCGGCGTGCTCGGCGGCTCGCTGACGGGCATCCTGCAGCTGATCGATCGCATCGATCGCAGCCGGTTCGCGCCGTCGCTCCTACTCTACCAGGAGAAGGAAGTGATCCCGCAGCTGGAAGCCGCCGGCGTGCCGGTGCACGTGCTGCCCCCGCAGCCGGGTTGGCTGCCCGATGGCGGACGCGGGCGGGTGGGACGAGCGCTGCTCCGCCTGCAAGAGATCACGAGCGTCGTCCTGCCGCGCTCGCGCGCCGTCCTGGCACATCTGCACAGCGCCCGACCGGACATCGTCTATCTGGCGAACGGCGTGAGCCCGAACGTAGACGCGCTCGTCGCCGCGGCCAGAGCCGGCATCCCTACCCTGGTGCACGAGAAGGGGTATCGGCGGATCGGGCCGCGCGAGCGCGTCATGTCGCGGTGGATCGACGTCTTCGTCGGCATGACGGATCTCGTGACGGCCCACGCGCGGTCGCGAGGGGTGCAGGCCCGCCGGCATCTCACCATCTACGACGGCATCGACTGCGAGCATTTCGCGCCCGGCGGCGGCGCTTCCGTGCGTCGCGAGCTCGGCATCCGGCCCGACGCGCCGGTGGTCGGCATCGTCGGCCACATCCAGGGATGGAAGGGCCAGGACCTCGTCGTGCAAGCGATGGCGCAGCTGCGGGATCGCCATCCTGAGCTGCGGTGCCTGATCGTGGGCGGCGTGCATCGGCAAGGCGCCGAGTACGCGGAACGGATGCGCGCCCGCATCGCCGCGGAAGGGCTGGCGGACCAGGTCATTCTGACCGGCGCCCGTCGCGACGTCGCCGCCTGCCTCGATGCCATGGACATTGCCATCCACGCCTCGACCAATCCGGAGCCGTTCGGGCGCGTCCTCATCGAGGCCATGGCCCTCGAACGGCCACTCATTGCACCGCGCGAGGGTGGCCCGCTCGAGATCGTCGTCGACGGCGAGACCGGCTTGCTGATTCCGCCGCGCGATCCGAACGCGCTCGCGACGGCCATCGATCGACTGGTCGCCGATCCGGAGCTCCGCCACCGCATGGGCGCGGCCGCGCGTGCCCGGGTCGATGCCGTGTTCGACATCCGGCACCACGTGCGCGCGATGGAAGCCGTGTTCGACGAGATGCTGACGGTGCGACGCGCGTCGTGAGCCTATGGCGCGACCCGCCGCGGCTCAGCTCCGCCCGGCCCTGACGAGTCGCGAAAAGAACGGACGGTTCGCGGCCACGATCCGGTAGCCGAGCTCGACGAGCCAGACGAGCGGCGGGAAACTCGCGATGTGCGCGAGGCGCGGCCAGCCGACACGCGCGAGCACGAAGAGGCAGGCGCGCCCGCCGCGCAACCACCGGTCGTCGAGCGTCCGAACGTGGACGGCCTCACGACACGCGGCGCGCCGCGTGGGCGTCATCGGGGGATCGGCGACCTCTTGATACGGAACCGCCTGAAACAGATGCGCACGATCTCGAGCGAGCGCCCAATCGACCGCGCGGCGACAGAAACCGCACTCCTCGTCCCATACGATCCAGTGATGACGCGCATCCACGGCGGCACCGTACCACGCACGCCGCGATGAGGCAGCGCTCGCGACCCCGTAGCCCTTCTGGTAGCTCGCGCTCACGGTGTCGACGAAACGCAAGCTCTTCTGGATTTCCCTCCTGTATTTCGCTGAGGGAATGCCGATGGGCATCGTCCTCGACAATCTTCCGGTCTATCTCCGGGCGCACGGGGTGTCGTTGGCGGCGATCGGCGTGTTCTCGTCGTTGACGCTGCCATGGACCTTGAAGCCGCTCTGGGCGCCGCTCGTCGATCGCTTCGGGCAACGCCAGCATTGGATCGCGGGCGCCTT
>JBDSJB010000649.1:0-6944 GCA_039917665.1 Binatia bacterium | reverse complement strand
GGCCGGTAGTACGCGCTGGGTGGTACGACCCGGCGACCGTAGGAGCCATCCCCGACCCGCCCGCCTGTTGCCACCGATCCGATCGCCGCCGCGAGAATCAAACCGAGACAGTACCTGGGACCCGCTGTGGCTTGCGTCGCCGACCGCGCGTGGCGTATCCGACCCGCTCTCTCTCCACGCCACACGACGCGCGAGGGCACTGATGAAATTCGGCCTCTTCTTCGAAATCCCCGTCGCGCGGCCTTGGACGCCCACCAGCGAGCTCGAGGCGTACCGTTCGACGCTCGCGCAGGCGATCCTGGCCGACGAGGTCGGTTTTCACAGCGTCTGGAGCGTCGAGCACCATTTCCTCGAAGAGTACTCGCACTGCTCGAACCCCGAGATCCTCTACGGCGCGATTGCCGCGCGGACCGAGCGCATCCGGATCGGCTACGGCGTGCGCTTGCTGCCGAAGCCCTACAATCATCCGATCCGCACGGCCGAATCGGTCGCGGTGCTCGATCTCTTGAGCAACGGCCGCGTCGAGCTCGGCACCGGCCGCTCGTCGACGCGCGCCGAGCTCGAAGGCTTCGACGTCGACCCGCACGCGACGCGCGCGATGTGGTCGGAGGCGCTGCATCACATCGTCGGCGCGTGGACCGAGGATCTGTATCAAGCGAAGGGCGAGTACTGGCAGATGGGTGCGCCGCGCCGCGTGTTGCCGCGACCGCTGCAGAAGCCGCACCCGCCGCTCTGGGGCGCGACCAGCAGTCCCGACGGGCACTACGAGATCGGCAAGCACGGGCTCGGCCTATGCTCGTTTACCGTCGGCGTCCCGCCTGAAGACCTCAAAGACAGACTCCAGCTTTATAGAAACGGGCTCGCCGAGTGCGTGACGCCGGTCGGCAAGTTCAAGAACGAGCAGGCCGCGACGTTCACCATGGTCCACTGCGCCGAGACCGACGACGAGGCCTTCGCCGACGCCGCCGAGTCGTTTCCCTGGTACGTGCAGACGGCGGTGCGTCACATCGCGTCGCTGCCGGATTGGATGAAGGAGCTCGGCAGCTATCAATACGCCGGACAGCTGAAGACCGTCGTCGACGGCGGCGGCATGGACTACCTGACCTTCGACTTCCTGAAGGAGACGGGCTCGGCCGTCGTCGGCGACCCGACTCGCTGCATCGAGATCGCGCGCCGTTACGAAGCAGCCGGCTGCGATCTCCTGCTCTGCCTCGTGAACCCCTACAAGATCCCACACGACAAGGTGATGCGCTCGATCCGTCTCCTGGGCGAGCACGTGCTGCCGGCGTTTCGCTGAGCTGCCTGGTGCGTTGCGCGATCGCGCGGACGGCTGCTATCGCGGAATGATGAAAGAACTGAAGGGACGCGTCGCCGTCGTGACGGGCGCGGCGAGCGGCATCGGCCGTGCGCTCGCGGAGAATTTCGGGCGCGAAGGCATGCGCGTCGTGTTGGCCGACGTCGAAGGTGACGCGCTTGCGGCGACGGCGCAGGCGATCGGCAAGACCGGCGTCGAGGTGCTGTCGGTCGAGACCGACGTCACCAAACCGGCCGACGTCGACCGCCTCGCCGAGAAGACACTGGCGGCGTTCGGTGGCGTGCACGTCGTCTGCAACAATGCCGGCGTGTTCGCGGGCGGGCTCTCGTGGAGCCAGCCGCTCGCCGATTACCAATGGGTGCTCGGCGTCAACATGTGGGGCGTGATCCACGGCGTCCGCACCTTCGTGCCGATCATGCTCGAGCGCGGCGAGGAAGGTCACATCGTGAACACCGCATCGATGGCGGCGCTCACGGCCAACCCGTACGCCGCCGCGTACCACATGAGCAAGCACGCGGTGCTGGCGTACAGCGAGGTCCTCTACCACGAGCTCCGCGGCGTCGGGGCGCAGATCGGCGTGTCGGCGCTCTGTCCGGAGGCCGTCGCGACCCAGATCGACGACTGCGAACGCAACCGGCCGGTCGCGCTCCGCACGCCGCCGCGCGCGGCCGCGATGGACGTCGAGCTCGTGAACGGCGCCATTCGCGCGGCCGTCGCCTCCGGCATCCCGACGCAGGTGATCGCGGATCGCGTGCTGAGCGCGATCAGGGAAGATCGCTTCTACGTGCTCTCCGACGCCGACACCTGGCGGCGAAGCAGCGAGACCCGGCTCGACGACATTCGGTTGGCGCGCAACCCCACCTTCATGCCGCCGGTGTAAGAAAGCTCGCGCTCGGCCGTCGGCTCTCCTAGGAGGGTCGCCATGAAGCTTCCTGGACGGAACGCGATGGGTGCCGTGCTGCTGGTGGTCGCCGGTTACGCCTGCGGCAGCGGTGGTGCGGGCAAGATGGTCGACGCCATCAGCGACGCGATCACGCTCTACGAGCTGAACGGCGGCTCGCTCGCGGGACAGCTCGCGGAGGCCGGTCCGCCGACGATCACGGCCGGCTTCGGCATCGCCGAGCGCGTGCCGGAGGACGGCACCCGGCACTTCACGCTCACGGTCGCGACGGAGAACCGCGTGGCGGAAAACGACAGCGTCGCGATCTACGCGCTCATGGATGCGCACGAGGACGCGGGTCAGACGTGGGGTGCGAACGTCCTAGCCTTCGCGCACTCGGACATGCGCGGCGGCGCGGTGCAGGGCATCGAGATCGACGTCGGGAACCTCGGCACGGCGGGCGACGTCCCGGTGACGGGCCTGAACGTGTTTGCGATCGGCGCGAAGCGCTCCGACGTGGCGGTTGGCGTTCTGAACGGAACCGCGGCCGGTCCGGGCGGGTTTCGCGAGGGCATCGCCTTTCGTTCGAACGCGCCGGGCGTCGCGGTGAGCGAGGCGCTCATGCGCGTGCACCCGGGCTTCGGTGAGGTCGTGAACGGCATCGATCTTCGCAACGCGACGTTCACGGGGCTCGCGCTCGCGACGCCGGGCTTCAGCGTCGATCGCGAGGGTGCGATCGCGTCGACGACCCTCATTCTGGGTCTCGGCGGCAATGGGCCCGCCTACGTGTGTGTCGATGGCGAGGGGAGGCTCTTCGCGAGCCAGGGACCTTGTCGACCGCTCTTCTAGCGAACGGCGGCCAGCGCGCTCAGAGCGTGGTCCATAGAATGCGGAGGGTCATCAGCACCGTGGCCGACGACGCGACGATGAAGCTGATCGCCCGGCCCGGTTGGATGTGCTTCTGGTAGCAGTACGTGTGCGCCAGGCGGGCGAGCGTGAACGTCCAGCAGAAGAGCTTGGCGCCGAACGGCGACGCGCCCGTCAACACGAAGATCAACCCGATCGCGAAGAAGATCGGAATCGCTTCGAGGTCGTTTCGTTGGATGCGGAGCGCGTGCGCGACTTCCGGCGACTCCTGCGCCATGACCGTCGCGCCGGGCGGGCCGAAGGCGGCGGCGTCTTCGGGATTGATGAAGCCTTGATGCTTGGAGCGCGTCGTCCCCGTGTAGACGCTCGAGTAGAGCATCTTGAGCGCGAGGATCGCGGAGCAGAAGGCGTACGTGCGGAAGGCGGGATTGGCGAGCAGGCTGTCCATGACGCAGCGGCGTAGCGGGCGCGACGTGGCTTGGTCAAGCGAGCGCGCGGGGCGGTGGCACGCTCGACTGAACCGACGACCGCGCGATTTGACCCCCAGTGACGGTTTCCGTTAGGCCGAAGGCATGGCGGAGACCGTCACCACCTTCTGCCGCATCTGCGAGGCGCTCTGCGGCCTGAAGGTCACGGTCGACGGCGGGAAGATTCAGCACATCGACCCCGATCCCGAGCACGTCGCGACCGACGGCTTCGCGTGCGTGAAGGGCCTGAAGCAGCACCGGCTCTACGACTCGCCCGATCGCGTACGCTTTCCCATGAAGCGCGTGGGGACCGAGTGGCAGCGGGTGTCGTGGGAGCAAGCGCTCGGCGAGATCGGCGCCAAGCTGCGGACGCTCCTCGGGTCGCGCGGCGCCGACGCGATCGCGATGTACGTCGGCACGGCGGCCGGCTTCAGCATCCTGCACCCGATCTTCGCGCAGGGCTTCATGACCGGGATGGGAGCGCGCGGCATGTACTCGTCGGCGACGCAGGATTGCTCGAGCAAGTTCGCGGTCGCGCGCCACGTCTACGGGTTCCCGTTCACGCAGCCGTTCCCGGACGTCGACCGCACGCAATGTCTGATCATCATCGGGGCGAATCCGGTCATCTCGAAGTGGAGCTTCCTGCAGGTTTCGAATCCGGCGCAGCGCCTGAAGGCGATCGAGAAGCGTGGCGGCAGCGTCTTTGTCGTCGACCCGCGACGCACCGAGACCGCGAAGGTCGCGGGCGAGCACGTCTTCATCCGTCCCGGCACCGACGTCTTCTTCTACCTGGCGTTCCTGCAGGAGCTGATCGCCACCGGCGGCGTCGATCGCACCCGCGTCGACCAGTTCATGACCGGATTCGACGACGTTGCGGCGATCGCGGCGCCCTGGTCGCCGGAGCGGACGGCCGAGGTCACTGGCATCCCGGGCGAGACGCTGCGTCGCATGGTCGCGGCCTATCGCGACGCCGACGGCGCGGCGCTCTACTCCTCGACCGGCGTCAACATGGGCGGGCGCGGCGTGCTGGCGTTCTGGCTGCAGGAGGTCATCAACGCGGTTTCGGGCAACCTCGATCGCGCCGGCGGCACGCTGGTCGGCCGGGGTGTCATCGACTTCCCACGCTTCGGCAAGAAGAACGGCACGCTGCTCCGTACCGACCGCTCGCGCATCGGCGACTTCCCGTCGGTGAACGACGCGTTCCCCGGCGGCGTGCTGGCCGACGAGATCCTGACTCCCGGCGCCCGGCAGGTGCGCGCGCTCTTCGTCACGGGCGGCAACCCGCTCATCACGATGCCGAACTCGGCGCGGCTCCGCGACGCGTTTCGCGATCTCGAGCTGCTGGTCGTGCTCGACATCTTCCGCAACGAGACCGCGTCGCTCGCGCATTACATTCTGCCCTGCACGTCGCCGTTCGAGCGCGCCGATCTGCCGTTCATCTTCCCGCTCATGTTGGGACTGCAATCGCGCCCGTATCTGCAGGCGACGAAGCGGGTCGTCCCGGCCGACGGCGAGCAACGCGACGAGGCAACGATCTATCTCGACCTCTGTCGCGCGGCCGGCGTGAATCTCTTCGGGTCGGCGATCGCGCAGCGGATGCTGGAGACCGCGACGCGGCTCCACGGGCTGCGCGCCGCGAACGGCGAGCAGCGCACCGTCCCGCAGGAGCTGCTCTTGTCATTGCTGCTGCGCGCGACCCGCCAGGGCAGCTTCAAAGGCTTGCTGCGCCAGCCGCACGGGCAGCTCCGGCCCGAGCATCGTGCCGACGATTTCCTCCGCGAGCGCGTCGTCACCGACGACGGTCGCGTGCATCTGGCACCGCCGGCGCTGCTCGAAGCGGCGGCCGGGCTCGAAGCCGAGCTCGCACGCGAGCAGGCGCTGACGGGCCGGCTCCGCCTCATCACCAAGCGCGCGATCCACACCCACAACTCGTGGACGCACAACGACAAGGAGTTCGTCGGCCAGGGGCGCGATACGAACTATCTCTATCTGCACCCGAGCGACGCGGCGCGGAGCGGCCTCGCCGACGGCGATCTCGCCGACGTCACGTCGGAGACCGCGACCGTCCGCGTGCCGATCCGTCTTCTCGACGACCTGATGCCGGGCACCGTCGCGCTGCCGCACGGCTGGGGCCATCAGCACGCGACGGGGCTCAGCGTCGCGAGCCGCGCTGGCGGCGTGAACGTCAACCTGCTCGCCGCCGACGGGCCCACCAAGCTCGAGCCGCTGTCGGGCATGGCGCACCTGACTGGCATCCCCGTCGACGTCCGCCCCGCCGCCGGTCCGCTCGCCTCCGACAGTTGGTCGGGGATTGGTTGAGCGGTGGTACGGGGCGGTGAGATCGATCGCGACGAGTACGGTAAGCCGAGGCTCGGGGCTGAAGGCTCTTTGCTGTCGGACCGACGGGGATGCCGCTCGCGACCCGCGGGCGTAGCAGCCGGGTCAGCGCGGCGGAAGGATGTCGGTTACCACGAGTGTCGCACCGCCGGGCACGGCTATGACGTCGCCGTCCCGGACCTGGCGCTCGCCGCGATAGCGACCCTCTGCCCCCACCGGATCGCTGAGGATGTGGATCGCGCGATTCACGACGTCGACGATCCAGTACTCGCGGATGTGGCTCGCGGCGTAGGCTGCGGCTTTTGCCGCGCGGTCGTAGGCGAGCGAAGAGCTTGCGACCTCACATATCAACAGCACTTCCGCTGGCTTCGGATGCTCACGCGAGTAGTTGTAGGGGTCCGGTGCACACACGGCCACATCTGGCTCCGGCTCGGACCAGTCATCGAGGATGATGGGCAACTGCGCCCGCACCCGGAGGGTGGGATCGACGATCCCGAGCAGCAGTCGGTGCAACTGGTCGACCGTACCCGCGTGCGGGCTGTTCTGTGGCGACATCGTGACGATCGTTCCGTCGAGGAGCTCGACGCGCTCATTCGCGAAGAGCCCTGCCTCGCCCATGCGGTGGTATTCCTCCCGCGTGAAGCGATGGGGTGACGGGAAGACCTGTGCCGGCCGGGACATCGGAACGACGCTACCCTGCCTCGTCAGGGGCTCACAAGAGCGAGAAGTAGCGGGTGCCATTGGCCGCGCGTTCGATGTCCTGGTCAGCGCTTGAAGCGCAGCAGCAGATCGAACAGCCGCGTGTGCAACTTCGTATACGGCGGGTAGAACATCTGGATGCCCGAGAGCTTGGGGTTGCTGTGCACGGGGCGCATCTTGCTGAACTCCTGGAAGCCCTCGTACCCGTGATAGTGGCCCATGCCGCTCGCGCCGATGCCGCCGAAGGGCAGGTCGTGCTGGGCAATGTGGAACATGCAGTTGTTGATGGTGACGCCGCCGGAGAGGGTGCCGTAGAGCACCTTCTCTTCGACCGCCTTGTCGTCGGTGAAGAGATAGAGGCCGAGCGGGCGGTCCTTGG
>JBDSJB010000648.1:0-9488 GCA_039917665.1 Binatia bacterium | reverse complement strand
CGCGTGTGGCGTTCAACAAGCGCGCGTTCGTCAGCGGGGTTCCCAACGCGCGAACGACGATGCGGCTGCGAAGGCGCGGCACGAACTCCTCGATGGTGTCGAGCATGCGCTCGGCGAGTCGTTCTTTAGAATTGCCGGTATTCGATCGGACGATGCCCCGGGAGGGTGTCTTGCCACTCGGCAAACGCCTCGTACGACACGAGGGCGATCGCTTCGATCGCCGGATCTGCCGGTGCGCGGTTGTTCACCGAATGATACCGGCTCCCACGAAACGCCGAGGTGGCACCGATCCTGCTGCCCCTGCGTCATCATGTCCTGGTTGCAGAGTTGTGAGGCGCTATCGATCGTCGTAGTCGACGACGAGCTTTCTTTTCGAACCAGCCTCTCCGAGATGCTGCGCGACGACGGCCACCGCGTCCTCGAGTACGGCGACCCTGCGACCGTTCCTGAGACGCTTTCGCTGCCTGGCCTGGCGCTGCTGGTGACGGCCTATGACATGCCGGGGCAGAATGGCCTCGTCGTCGCCGAAGGCTTCCGACGCGCCCATCCCACGGTGCCTGCCCTCATCTTGACCTCGTACGATTCGGAGGCCTTGGCGCACGTTACGAGGGGCCGTCCCTTCGTCCGGCTGGTCCAGAGGCCGATTGCCTATGACCGCCTCCACGCCATGATCCACCAGGTCGGCGCGCACGCCTCGGCCTAAGGACGTCCTCACTGGCGCTGGTCGTGGTTCCGTTTCGTAACGGGCCACACGGGGCGCCGGCCTTCCGAAATTCGAGAATAGCTTGCGCGCGATTTCTCATCGGCGGCAAGCGGGGGCGACCGTGGGGCCAACCAGGCGCGGTTCTTCGCTCGAGCGTCTGGCAAGGAAATTGAAAGTGCCCTGGCATGGCAAAGCTCTTTCGAAAAATCCTCGTGCCGCACGACTTGTCAGCGTCGGCAACCAAGGCTCTCAAGCTCGCGGTCGAGCTGGCTGAAGAGAAAGCCGGTCGCGTCAAGGCGCTGCACGTCCTGACGCCGCTCTACAGCGGTCCGGGCTATCCGACCCGCGACGAGATCGCCTGGACACCTCCGGCCGAGATGGTTCGCAAACGTAAGCTCGACCTCGAAGCGATCGTGAAAAAAGCCCTGGGGTGGCACGCCGACCTCGTCACCTGTCGCGTCGTCATGGGCGAAGCGGGTCCGGCCATCCTCGAGGCGGCGCGCCACGCCGACACGATCATCATGGGAACACTCGGACGCACCGGCCTCGCCCATCTCTTGCTCGGCAGCGTGGCCGAGAAAGTCGTGCGCCTCTCACCGATCCCCGTGATCACGGTCCGGCTGAACAAACGCAAGCCTACTCCAACCAAAACACGCCCTGCCCGCCGCTGAATGGTCGCCGCGCTCGCACCCGAGGTCGAGATCCGCAGCGCTCGCCTCGTGGACGGTCGCGACGTCGCCATCCGAGGCGCGACGACGACGGACCTCGCGGGCATCATGGATTTCTTCGAGAGGCTGAGCGCGCCGTCGCGCTACATGCGCTTCTTCTCGCCGCAACCGCGACTGCGTCACGCCATGATCGAGCGCGTCGTCGCCCCCGGCGGTGATCGTGCGACCCTCTTGGCCCAGCCCGAAGAGTTCCGGATGACAGCACGACGCGTCGTCGCCGTCGCGGGTTGGATTCATCTGCCAAAGGACGATCGATGCGATATTTCGATCGCCGTCGCCGATGCGTGGCAAGGCGCCCTGCTCGGCACGTACCTGGTCTTGGCAGTGCTGCAGCACGCGGTCTCGTGTGGGCACACGCGTTTCTCGGCCGACGTTTTGGGCGGCAATGCGCGCATGCTCGGACTGCTGCGCGACCTGGGAGCGCCGCTCCGGACGACGCAAGAGGCTGGCGTCGTCCGATTGGACTTCGAGCTTGCGGATCCCGGAGCGCCCGCGCGTTCCCAATCCTGAGAAGGACAGCCGGTCCCAATCGCAAATTTCGGAGCGCGGCGTGGCGAAGCCGTCGCAACGAGCGGGCGGGCACCTGGCACGAAAAGCGCACAACGGGACCCCAGGAGGTTCACTGCATGACCGCGTTCAACACCATCCTCGTTCCCCTCGACTACGAGGCGCCAGCGGACGCCGCCTTGAAGACCGCGGCCCAACTGGCGCGTGCCGGCAAAGGCCGCTTGTTGGTGACCCACTCGCTGCCCGTGCCGATGTATACGGCGCCCGAGTTCGCGCTCGCGTACTTCGACGACGCCTGGATGGCGACGGAGCGCGAGCGGCTCCGTGCCCACGTCACGGCCGTTCTCGAACCCGAGGGCGAGCCTCCACCATTCGAGCTCGACCTCGTCATGGATTCTCCGGGGCTCCGCATCATTCAGCTGGCCGCGGAGCGCCGGGTCGACCTGATCGTCATGGGTACCCACGGACGCACCGGCTTCAAGCATCTCGTGCTGGGGAGCGTGGCCGAACGGGTCGTGCGCCTGGCGCCCTGTCCCGTGTTGACGTTGCACGGCGGTACGCCAGCGCATCTGGGAACCCTCGCCGCGGCGGCGAGCGCGGGACGACGGCACGGCGCGACGCCGGTCTTCGCTCCAGGCGAAGTCGGCCAGCTGATGCGGCGATCGCCGATTACGATCGGACCGGACGCGATGCTCGAGGAAGCGCGGACGCTGATGGTGGAACATCGCATCCGTCATCTGCCCGTCGTCGAGCTCGGCAAGCTCGTCGGCATGCTCGCCAGCGGGGACCTCGGGCCGCACCTCAGCCAGCTCGCCCGCACCAAGGTGAACAGCGCGATGACCACGGATCCCACGACTGTGTCGGCCAGCGTCGACGCCGCGACAGCCGCACGCCTCATGCTGGATCGCTACGTACGCGCGCTACCGGTCGTCGACGGGGAGACCGTCGTTGGGGTGATCTCCGCAAGCGACATCGTCGAGGAATACGCGCGCGCGGCGCGCGCGTGAGCCCGCCGTTGTCCAAGAAGCGGCACTTTCAGCGGATTCTGGTCCCGTACGACTTTTCGTCCTCGGCGGCCGCGGCACTCGCGACCGCCGTCGATCTCGCCATCGCGTACGACGGGGCCCTGATGGTCATGCATGCGATTCCGTGCTTTCTCCCGATTCACGGTCGCCCGGTACCCCCGTCGGCAACCGATCTCGCCGACGCGGGGCGAAAGCTCGCCGCGTGCGTCGCCGCCGCCGTGAAAGGAAGACGGCTGCGCCGGGTGCGAAGTTGGGTCACCGCCGGGACACCCGCCGAGTGCATCCTCGAAGCGTCGTCGCAGGCCGACGCCATCGTCATGGGAACCCTCGGCCGCACCGGCCTGCGCCATCTGCTGCTGGGAAGCGTGGCGGAAAGAGTGGTCCGGTTCGCAGCAGTTCCCGTCTTGACCGTGCGCGATTCTACTCGAAAGGCTTGACCCCTCACCTACGCACTAGTACTTGCCGCGCAGTGGATGACGACCGCACGTCGGCGGCTTTACGCGTGCTCCAGCTCAACGAGATTCGCTGGCAAGCCATCCTCGATACCGCCCGCGACGCGATCATCTGCATCGATCGCGCCGGCAACGTCAGCCTCTTCAACCGTGCCGCGGAGGAGATCTTCGGCTACACGGCCGATGACGTCATCGGCAAGAACGTCCGCATGTTGATGCCGGAGCCCTATCGCGCGGAGCATGACGGGTATCTGTCGAGCTACCACACGACTGGCGTGTCCCGGGCCATCGGCCGCATCCGCGAATTGCAGGCGCAGCGCAAGGGCGGCGAGATCTTCCCGATCGAGCTGTCCGTGTCGGAGGCACGCGCCGGCGACCAACTGCTCTACTCGGCGATCATCCGCGATACGAGCGAGCGCCGCGCGATGGAGATCGATCTCGCCGACGCGCGCCGGGTGGCCGAGCAGCGCGAACGCCTCGCCGACATCGGAGCCATCACGGCCCGCATCGTCCACGATCTCGGCAACCCGCTCGCCGGACTGTCGATGCAGGCCCAGCTCATTCATCGCCGCGTCTCGCGCGACCCGGAGCGGCCGAGTCGCGACCTCGCCGCGCCCGCCGAGCGCATCGTGGCGGAAGTGCGTCGCCTCGACGGCCTGATCAAGGACTTTCTCGATTTCGCGCGCCAGCAACGTTTGGATCTCTGCACCATCGAGCTGCCGTCGATACTGCAACGCTTGTGGGATCTATGGCAGCCCGTGGCCGCCGCCCGCGACATCACGCTCGAGCTCGCGATCGCGCCGGACGTGCCCCCGCTCACCGCCGACGAGGACAAGCTCCGCCGGGTCTTGGACAACCTCGTGAAGAACGCGGTCGAAGCCATCGACCGGGGTCCAGGCCGCGTCGAAGTGCGTGCCCGCGGCATCGCCGCTAATCGCATTCGTATCGACGTCTCCGACAGCGGCCCCGGCATTCCGGAGAGCGTCGAGATGTTCCGCCTGTTCGAAACCACCAAGCGGGACGGCTCCGGCCTCGGCCTCTCCATCGCGAAACAAATCGTCTTGGCGCACGGCGGCCTGATCGGGTTCGAGCGCCACCAGCCCCATGGCACGACCTTCTACGTCGAGCTCCCCGTCCGTGCCGTCGCCGTGTAACACCATACGGATCGTCGTCGTCGACGACGACATGTCGTTCCGGAGCGGCCTGGCGGCCAACCTTGCCGACGATGGCCATGCGGTGTCCGAGTATGGCTATCCGCAGGACGTGCCGCCGGACGTCGTCCGCACCGCCGACATCGTCCTCACGGATTACCAGATGGCGGCAATCAATGGCCTGACGTTCGCTGACAGTGTCCACGCGCTGCGTCCCCAGGCCGCGATCGTGCTGACCACGGCGTACTGGACGGTCGAGATCGAGACCGCGGTAGCGGCCCGTCCCTTCCTTCAGCTCTGCAGGAAGCCGGTCGACTACGACGAGCTGCATCAGCTCGTGCACGAGCTCGCTCCGAATTGATAGGGAGCCTAGCGCCGCCGGCTGTGCGCCCCTGCCCCCGGAACGATCAAAACGGGCCGTTGGGCAAGCCGGGCCACGCGCTCAGCCACGCTGCCGATCATCGCCCGGCGATAGCCCGTCCGCCCGTGGCTGCCGACGATCACGAGCTGGGCGCGAATGGACTCCGCCACACGGCAGATCGCCATGGCGGGCGAGCCGGTGGCCACGTGGGGTCGCGCTCGCACGCCACCCCCCACCCGCTTCTCGAGATCGGCGCAAAAGCGAGCGAGCTCGGTGCACACGCGCGCGCGACGCGCGCGCTGATACGCGTTCGTCTCCGGAAGGATGTGATTGAGCGGCTCCACCACGTACAGCACGCGAACCTGCAGATCGCCCTTCCCGGCAATCGCTTGGACGGCGCCGATCGTGGCTCGGCTCGCTGGCGAGAAGTCGGTGGCCACCAGGACCCGGCGATAGGCTTTCACGAGCGTGCTCCGGCGGTCTTGGGCGCCGCCGGACGCATTTGAACCGCGCTCAGCATGCCGTTCTCGAGAGCCAGAATCGAATTCCTAAGAGTGCCAGCCGACATACGCACCTCCTGAGTGGGATTTGAGTCGAAGCGCTGCCCACGTGTCGCAAGATGCCTGCCAGCGGTGCCGCCACAGGAAATCGCAAACTCTCGCGACTCTTCCCGAATGTGAGAATTCGCGCCCGATAATTCGCAGCGCGGGCTCTGGGCATCTTCACGCTCCTCGTCACAGGCCGAGTCCTCCAAGACCTTCGCGCGGCGGAAGTCGTCGCATGCTTCGATGCGGGGAATCCTGTCCCCGCGCCACCATCTTCTCTGCTTCGACCGCCAGGAAGACGACGCAAGCTGCGCCGACCGTCACGCCCAAGTCCGCGAGGCCGAGCGGCTCGGTCTTGAGGAGGTCATTCATGACCGGCAGGTACACCGCTCCGAGCTGAAGGCAGAGCGTGACGATCACCGTCGCTGCTAGCGGCCGATTGGACCAGAAACCCTGCGAGAACAAGGACTCTCGCTGCGAGCGGATGGCGAGGATGTGGGCGAGCTGGCAGAACGCAAGCCCGGTGAACACCATCGTCTGCCATGCCGGTGTTCCGGTCCACATCGCCCACGCTTCGATTCCGATGCAAAGCCCGCCCATGAGGATGCTCACCCAGACGACGGGGATCCCGAGACCGCGCGCAAGGATACTCTCTTGCGGCGGGCGCGGCGGACGCGTCATCACGTCCTTTTCTTCCGGCTCCGCCGCGAGCGCGAGACCGGAAAAGCCGTCCGACACGAGATTGATCCAGAGGATTTGGATCGGGACGAGCGGCAACGGGAGGCCGAAGAACGGCGCGAGCAGGATCAGCCAGACCTCAGCCGAGTTGGTGGTGACGGCGTAACGAATGAAGCGCCGCAGATTGTCGAAGATGCGACGGCCCTCGCGGACGGCGTCAACGATGGTCGCGAAGTTGTCATCGAGGAGGATGATGCCGCTCGCCTCCTTCGCGACGTCGGTGCCGGTGACGCCCATCGCCACGCCGATTTCGAAGTGGCGCTCGAGCCCGCCGCCCTGCACCGGGTCGTCGACAACGCCGGCGCGTGCTTCGCGTGGGGCGGCGCGCTCGATCTCGCTCCCGCGGACGACATCCTGATCACGGTCGAGCGCCCCATGGAGATCGACACGGAGCCGCAAATGGTCGCCTCGATTCTCGCCAAGAAGAAGACCGCCGGCGCCACCCACGTCCTGATCGACATTCCGGTCGGGCCGAGCGCCAAGGTCCGTGAACACGACGCGGCCGAGCGCCTGGCGACGTTGTTTCGAACGGTCGCCGCGGCGATCGATCTGCACGTGGACGTCGTGATCACCGAGGCGCGCGGCCCCATCGGCCGCGGCATCGGGCCGCGCCTCGAAGCGCTCGACGTCCTCGCGGTACTGCAACGAGCACCCGACGCCCCGATCGATCTTCGCGAAAAGAGCCTGTTTCTGGCGGCGCGTCTGCTCGAAATGGTCGCCGCCGTTCCCCCGAGCGGCGGCTATCACGGCGCGCAGCAGGCGCTGGATTCCGGGGCCGCCGCTGCGGCGTTCGAGCGCATCATCGAGGCGCAGGGACGACGCGTGCTCCCGCCCGAGGCACGTCATCGCGTCATTGTGACCGCTCCCGCCGACGGCCGGATTAGCGCGATCGACTGCTGGGAGATCGCGCGCGTCGCCAAGCATGCCGGAGCGCCAGCGAATGTCGTGGCTGGCGTGCGGCTGCTCCATGGCATCGGCGACGTCGTGAGGCGCGGCGACCACTCTTCGAAATTCATGCGCAAAGCGCGGCACAGCTCGAGTTCGCCCGCGAGTATGCGACGTCGCATCGCGACATCTTCTCCTACGGATTCTGAGCTGGCGAAAGCCGCGTACGCGCTTGCCGCCCCGTCGAACTCGCAGAAGAGGGAATTTCAACGCGGACTTCTCGCGAGCCTAGAAAGTCCGATTCGACGCGATCAGGCCGCTCGGATGGCGCTGCCTGCGACCTGCGGATCGCACGGCACGACGACGATGGGTCGGCGGCTTTGCACCACCACCCGGCGCGCAATCGGACCCATCAGCGCCGTCCGCCATCCCGGGCGGGCTTGAGTCGCGAGCACGAGCAGATCCTCCGGATGTGCCTCGCCATGCCGCAGCATCACGCGCGCGGGCCCGCCCATCGCGGTCGCAGTTTCTACGATGAGGCCGTCCGTACGTTCTTTCTCGGCGATCTCCGCCAGGTAGGCGGCATGGCCCTCGGCGCCGGCGCCGAGCAGGAGCAGCGGCACGCGGAGAGTGCGCGCGAGGTCACGCGCCACCGGCAGGCCCATCTCGGCGAGCGCTGATCCGTCCAAGGAAGCGACGACGCGACGAATGCCGCCCGGACACGATTGGTTTTTGCGTCCATGCGCGAGCAGTAGCGGGCACCTCGTCGCCCGCGAAATCGCATCGGCAACGCCGCCGTGGAGCCAGCGCTGCACACCGGACTTGGCGTGCGTCGCCAAAGCGAGCATGTCCGCATGCTCGCGCTCCGCAAAGCGCACGATCTCCAAGGCCGTCGCCCCGATCGCCAGCATCGTGCGCACCGTGACCCCCTCGGCCGACAGCGCGTTGGCAATCGCCCGGAGATACTTGCTCGCCGCCGACTCCTCATGCGCAATGATCTCGTAAATCCCGATTTGCCCCTCGGTGGAGACTCCCGCTGGCAGGTGCACGACATGGAGCAAGACGACCTCGGCCCCTGTGCGCCGTCCGAGGTCACGGACCTCGGGGAGAATTGCTTCGGCGAACACCGAGCCGTCCAGACAAACGACGATCTTCCTCATGGACTCGATAGGTAGCAATGGTCATGCCCCCGCCACCCCTCGCCGTTTGGTAGTGCCGTTTCGATTTGTGGGAATTCGCGGCCGACTTTTGGCATCTCTGAGAATCTCTGGCGGCTCGCGCCTGGAAACGCTCGGGAGATGAGTGGCACACGATCAGCTTCTGTCTCGTGGGAGTCATGAGCAGGCGCCCGAATACCGGCGACGAAGGGACGAAAGACGATGACCGAAATGCGGGCGGCGGTTTTTCATGGGGGTGAACGACCTCCGGATGGACGAAGTGGAGCGCCCCCCGGGCGGGGGTCGGCGCGGCCGTCATTCGCGTGACCCTCACGACGATCTGTGGGACGGACTTCACATCCTGTCCTGCGCGGCGAGTATCCGGTGCGCGCGGGTCTGGTGGTCGGGCATGAACCGGTCGGTGTCATCGCCGAGCTCGGCGCCGGCGTCACGGGCTATGCGATCGGCGATCGCGTCTTGGTCGGTGCGATCACCCCGTGCGGGCAGTGTCGCGGCGAGAACAGCATGCGGCGAAACTCCAGCGATCGCGCAGCGGTGACGATCAGGACGTCCAAGTGCTCGGGGCTCGATGCAGTGGTGGACGACGGGAGCTCGGCCATTGCGCGTCTCCTTGCGAGGCGATTCTCGCCCGCGAAGCGGTGCAACGATCGCGCCTCGGCGGCGGTCGGCATCCCCCCGGCGCGCCTCGCCGCCCAGGCGTTGGCTTCTCACGGTGTGGAATCCTCCGCGCGCGCCCTTCCCTCGCTCGGAAGAAAAGTGGAAGTCGGCGCGGCCTATGGCGACTCCTTGCGGAGGCGTCAGTCGATCCGGACGTTCTCGACATAGCGAGGTACGGCCGCCATCCAACCGAGCGAGCGCTCGATCGCATCGTGCAATGCCGTGGCGGCCGCAGGCTCACCGTGGACGACGAAGACAGTTTCGGGGGCGCGCGGTGCGCCGGCGACGCCGGTCGAGCATGCCGCGGCGCTCCTGCGCACGCGAAAGATCGGCGCGTTGCCGGTCGTCGAGGGCAACACCCTCGTCGGCATCGTGAGCGAGAGCGACTTGCTTGGTGCCCTCGTTCAACTCTGCAACCTGTTCGACCCGACGACGGCGATCGAGCTCGAGTGCTCGGACGATCCCGACGCGCCGGCACGCATTCGTCACATTCTCCAACGCCCCGGCGGCCAGGTCGGCTGCCTGACCGCGATCCGCTCCCACGGCGATCGCCAGCGC
>JBDSJB010000647.1:0-4220 GCA_039917665.1 Binatia bacterium | reverse complement strand
TGCATCTCCCACCACCCCACCACCACTGACCCGCGCCGAGCGCGCGGCATTGCGAAAGCGAAATCAATTAGCTCGCGTGGCGCGAGCTCCAGCGCCAGCGCTCCCAGAACGTCTCGTTGCTGCCGGCTGCGGCGTTGGCGGCTCCGAGGCGGAGAAACGTCCGCACTTCCCAGGTGCCGTTGATCTTGCGTCCCGTCGCGAGCAATCGCTTCGCCGGCTTCCGCGTTCCCTCGATCTTGTGCTGGTTCATGTGCCCCTCCTTGGGCTGCTGCAAAGGTGTGATGGGAGAGGGAATGAGCAGAAAGCAGACCAACGGCGCATATGCTGAAATTACATGCGAAATGCCGCGCGGTAGGGCTGGGACGGTTCAGAATTGTTCGGGGCCGAACGAGATTCGTACGGCTCGGCCGTGCCCCTAGGTCAGGAGCAGCGTGAGCAGCCCGAGAAAGAAGAAGAAGCCGCAGCAGTCGGTGAAGGTCGTGAGCACGACCGCCGACGCGACAGCCGGGTCGATGCCGCACCACTTGAGCCCGAGCGGGATCAGCACGCCGACCAGGGACGCGATGCAGAGGTTCCCGACGATCGCCAGCGCGACGACGAAGCCGATCACGGGGACGCCCTTCCAGGCGTAGGCAATCATGGCGGCCACGATCCCGAGCGCGAGCCCGTTGATGGCGCCGGTCATGAACTCCTTCCAGACGACGCGCCGGGCATTCAGGAATGTGAGCTCGCCGAGCGCGAGGCCTCGGACCACGAGGGCCAGGGTCTGGACGCCGGCGTTGCCGCCACTGCCCGCGACCATGGTCATGAAGGCGGCCGCGATCGCGAGGTTCTGGATCGTGCCCTCGAAGAACGCGACGACGCTCGCCGAGAGGAAGCAGGTCCCGAGGTTCACGATCAACCACGGGAGCCGGCGGCGCACGGAGTCGCGCACCGACTCGTGGACGGACGCTTCGCTGCTGAGGCCGGCGAGGCTGTAGATGTCCTCCGAGGCCTCGTCCTTGATGACGTCGACGACGTCGTCGACGGTGATGCGGCCGACGAGGCGACCCCCGCCGTCGACGACGGGCAGCGAGAGCAGGTCGTATTTGTCGAAGAGCGTCGCGACCTCTTCTTGATCCATGCCGGTATGGGCGGCGACGGGCTCGGTCTGCATGATGTTGCGGAGCGCCGTGCGGGGATTGGCGAGGATCAGGAAGCGGAGCGGCAGCACGCCGATCAGCTGGTGCGTTTCGTCGGTCACGAAGATGTTGTGGATGTCCGGCACGTCGGCGGCGCGGCGGCGGACGACGTCGATCGCGTCGTCGACGCTGGCGTCGGCGGGGAGCTCCACGAACTCGCGCTGCATGATGCCGCCGGCCGACTCTTCGTCGTAGCGCAGCAGATCGCGGACGTCGGCCGAGAGCCGGGGCGGGATCGACTGCAGCAGGCGTTCGACCTTCTCGCGCGGGAGCTCCGCGAGCAGATCGGCGGCGTCGTCCGACTCGAGCGCCGTCAGCATGCCCCGGAGGCGCGGCTCGGGGAGCGTATCGAGCAGCGTCTCGCGCACCTGATCGTTCAGCAGGCTCAAGACGGCTGCGGCGCGCGGCGTTTCGAGGTGCGCGAAGAGGCGGGCGCGCAGGTCGTCTTCCTCGATGGCGTCGAGGATCTCCGCGGCGTCGGCCGGGTGGAGCCGGCGCATCGACTCCTGCACCTGATCCTCGCGGCCCATCTCCGCGAGCATGACGAGGTGATCAGTGGTCTCGGTGGTCGTCATGGCTCTAGGGCTCGCGCGCGGATGAACCTCGACCGCGTAGCACAGGACTTCCCAAGATGCAGGAGCCGAGGCGGTCCTGCGAGCGGCAAACGCGCTTAGTGGGAAACGAAGAAGGCTTCGAGGGCGGCGTTGACGGCCGCGGGATTCTCGAGCGCGGGACTGTGTCCGCTGCCCGCGATGATCTGCAGCTCGCAACCGATGCCGTCGGCGAGCTGGCGCGCGTGGTAGGGCGGGAACACTTTGTCCTCGTCGCCGGCGACCACGAGCGTCGGCGGCTGGATCGTGCCGAGCCGGTCGAGCGTGTCGTGGGCGAGGTCGGCGTCGACCTGCCGGCAGTAGCCGTCGGCCGACTGCGGCGTGGGCGCGGCGAGGAGCATCTGCACCATCGCGTCGGTGCCGATGCTGTTCAGGAAGGTGTGCCCGACGCCGCTCAGAAGAATTGCCTCGATGAACGCGGCCGGCTCGAGCACGGGGCGGAGGCGCTTCCAGGTGTGGAAGAGGGTGCGGGTGTACTCGTCGTTCCGCGCCCAGCTGCCGATCAGATTGAGCGTGCGGACCCGGTCCGGGGCGGCGAGCGCGAGCTCCTGGGCGACGGCGCCGCCGAGCGAGTGTCCGACGACGTGGGCTGCCGGCAGATCGAGCGCTTCCAGCAAGCCGTCCAAGTCGGCAGCCATCGCGCGCGGGCCGTAGCCGCTCGTCATCTGGGTGCTCTCGCCGACGTCGCGATTGTCGAACGTGATGCAGCGGTAGCGATCGGCGAAGTGCGCGACCTGCGGACCCCACACGGTGCGATCGAGGCTCGTGCCGCTCACGAAGACGAGCGCCTCGCCGTCGCCGACCTCGTCGTACGCGAGCTCGACGGCTCCGACGGTGATCCGCGGCATATGACTAGGCCGGGTCGGCCGCGGGTGCGGCGGCAGCGGCTTCCGTGAGCGGCTTCGCGCGCAGCAGATCGGCGACCGGCGTGACGGCCTTCAGGATCATGTCGAGGCGGGCCGCGTGCGGGCCGACGAGCCCCACCATCACCTGCTCGTATTCCGTGAGCGCCGTCTCGAGCTCGGCTGTCTTGTCGGGCTGAATGTTCTGCTCGTCGGGGGTGAGGGTGGCGTTGATGCGATCGGCGATGACTTCGAGCGCCTTCTCGTGATCCTCGGTGATGGTGCGACCGATGCTCTCGGCCCAGACCGTGTGGAAGGCGATGGTCGCCGCGACTTGGCGGCGCAGGCCGCCGCTCAGATTGTAGAGCCGGTCGGCGAGGATCGCGGGCGTGGGCGGACGCTTCCGCGACACGAAGGCGTTCATTTGGACCAGGCGCTCGTAGAGCTTGCCGTAGCCCATGCGCTCGGCGACGATCGTGATGGCCTCGCGCATCTCTTGTCCGGTCGGGTTGGCCATGCGCGGAGCTCGATGCGGGCGCTGTCTTCCCCGGTTTGATGCGCGGAGTCAAGTCGCGGCCCGACGCCGCGACGGCGCGGGCTCAGGGCTCGTCGGACGGCGGCACGACGCTCGCCTCCCGGAGCGTGCGCGTGGCCACGCGCGCGAGCACGATGCTGACGCTGACCGTCGCCGCGAGGCCGAAAAGCGTCACCGTCCAGTACAGCCAGTCGCGGGGAACGGCAGCGCCTCCGGCGAGGGCGGCGACGTCGCCGGCCAGCTTCCCGTAGTACACGTACAAGAACCCGCCCGGCACCATTCCGATCGACGCGACCAGATAGTCGACGAAGCCAATGGTGCTGAGGCCGAGCCCGTAGTTCAGCGCGCTGAAGGGAATCGCCGGCGAGAGCCGCAGCATGAAGACGATGCGCCGGCCCTGTGCCGCGATGGCGCGGTCGAGCGCCCCGAAGCGAAGCGAGCGTGTGAGGCGTGGCTCGACGAACGGCCGCGCGATCGAGCGCGCGAGCCAGAACGCGATGCTGCCGCCGAGCACCTCGCCGAGGAAGGCATAGAGCGTGCCGGGCCCGAGCCCGAAGATCGCGCCCGCCGCCATCGTCGGCAACGCTCCCGGAACGAAGGTGATCGTGAGGAGCGCGTAGCCGGCGATGAAGGCGAGGGGGGCCCACGCCCCTTGGTCGGCGACCCACGCGGCGAAGCGCGGGATCTCGCCGCCGACGGTGCGGACGAAGACCACGAGCGCGCCGACCAGCAGCAGCCCGCCCGCCACGCGGAGCGCGAACGCCGGCGTCACGAAGCCGGCAGAAGCGAACGATGACGCACGAGGCGACGGTCCGTTAGCGGAAGGCCCCAACGCCACGGCCCCGCGCTATCGCACCGTCCAGGGCTTTGCCACAGCGCAATCCCCCGCGTCGCGTGCGCGGGTCCTGTCACAGTGTGAACCTCGCGGCGAAGAGGCGATCGGTGGCAGCCGGCGGGCGGGTCGGGGATGGCTTCTACGGTCGCCGGTGCATAGCCACCCTGCGCTTGAAACACGCCGCTGCCTCCCTGTCCTGCGCACACGCGAGCTGCG
>JBDSJB010000646.1:0-4618 GCA_039917665.1 Binatia bacterium | reverse complement strand
GCTCGGCGCGCCATCGGCTTCACGGTAGCGGATCGCGACGGGCTGCACGGGCACCGCGGCATCCACCGCGGCCTGCAGCAGCGCGGAGTAGAACGGGGCCACCCGGGTGCCGTCGGTGGTCGTCCCTTCCGGGAAGACGACGATGCGCTCACCGGTCACCAGCAACTTCGCGATCGCATTCTTCATGCGATGGGCGTCGCGTCGATGGCCGCGCCGGATGAAGAGCGTGCCGAACCGGGCCGCCATCGTCCCGATGACGGGCCAGTCGCGCACCTCCGACTTCGCCACGAAGCGCGTGCCGGCAACGGCACCGAGCGCCTGAGCATCGAGCCACGATACGTGATTCGCCACCAACAAGACCGGCCCCGCGAGGAGCGGGCGCGCGCCGCGGATCTCGACGTCGACCGCTACCGACCTGAGGAGGCGCGTCGACGATTCCTCGACGGCCTGGCGCCATGAGGCGGTGCCAGTCGCGTGCGCGTGACGCCGGCCGCGCCAGCGGGTGTACGCCACCTCGCCCGCGAGTCGTGCGGCCCGGCGGATTCGTGTCGTCCAGGAAGTCTCTTCCGTTCCTCTCGTCATGCTGCCCATCGTGTGCTTCTCCTTTCCCGCGTCGGATCGAGTTCACCGCGCAGGAGCCGCGCTCGAAAGCGTGGCGTCATCGCCGCCATCGGCAACAGCATCAGCACGTCGGCGGTCTGAAAAACGGGATCCCAGGCTGGCTCGCCGCACACCGAGGCGCCAAAGCGGAGATACGCCTTGATGAGGGGTGGCCATTCCGGTTTGAGTGACGGTGGCGCGGTTTCGATGCCCGGGGGTCGCTCGGGTCGAAACGGTTGGTGCGGGACGACGCGCCACTCCTCGGGGCCGAGATGGTCGGTGACGAGCGTTCGGCAGAGATTCGCCGCTTCGGCCATGCCCCGCGTCACGTCGATGCTGGCGCAGCCGATCACGTAATCGTAACGGTGCTCGACCACGAAGCGGGTGAGGCCGGCCAGCAGGAGCGTGATCACGCTGCCGCCGCGATACCCCGGGTCGACACAAGCGCGTCCGACCTCGACCAGCCGTCCGCCCACGCGGAAGAGACGCGAGCAATCGAACTCGGTCTCGGAGTAGAAGCGCCCCGCCGCCCGGGCGCGCTCGGCGGTCAGGATGCGGTAGGTGCCGACGACGTCGCCCGAGTGGCCGTCACGCACCACGAGATGCTCGCAGTGCTCGTCGAACTCGTCACGGTCGACCGGTTCGAGGTCGTGGCCGCGATCATGGTCGCAGTCGTCAGATGAGCCAGTGCCATTGAAGACGCGGTAGCGGAGTCGTTGCGCCGCGAGGACGGTGGCTGCGTCCTCTGCCAGCGCGGTGATGAAGCGTGGTGCCTTCCGCTCGGCGTCCGTCGTTTCGTCCCGACGGTGTGTCATCGCTTTTCCTCTCTTTTCGTTCGCGATGACTCATACGACACCGATTGTTACGGCACTCTGACGGTCTCGTGGTGCCTGAGTGAACGGATCGCCTCCAGGATCCCCCCGAGGAGCCCCGGCGCGAGGATCGTGGTCGCAAAAATCAGGATCGCGAGGGCCAGCGCTTCGTGCGACGCGACGCCGTAGGCCTGAAGCGTGAAGACGAGAGCGCCTTCACGAACGCCGAGGCCGCCGATGGAGATCGGCATGATCGTGATCAGGACGACGACGCTCCGGACCCATCCCATGGCGGCGAACGAGACCGACATGCCGAGCCCGGCGCCGAGCACCGTGTAGACGACGATGCCCGGGATCTGCGCCACGATCGAGATGGCGAGCAACGTCACGAGGTCCCGCGTCGAGAGCCGGGCCACCGACCCGAGTGCGTTGCTCATCCGCAGCAACGCGGCCGACCACCAGGTCCCGCTGCCCCCGGCCTGCAGATCACGGACGAAGCGCCGCAGCTCCATCGGCACGGCGCGTGGCGCGAGGAAAACCCCGAGCGTCGCGGTACCGGCGAGCAACACGAGCCAGGTGCCCGCGGGCTTCGGCTGCGGATCGGCAGCAAAGCACACGAGCCCGATCACGCCGAGCGCGACGAGGGCCAAGAAACGATCGCACACCATCGCCGTCAGGGCGGCGGTGAAACGTCCTTCGGGCTGACGCGACAGGCGCTGCAATCGCACGGCCGCAACGCCGACGCCGCCGACCGGCAAGAGCAGATTGTAGAAGAACGCCGCGAGATTGATGGCCAGGGTCTGAAGCGCGGTCACCGGGACTCCCTGCGCGCGCAGCAGCGCCTGCAAGCGGAACGCGATCATCACGTTCCCCGCGAAGGACGCGAGCGTCGCGATGACCACGGCGTGGAGCGGCGTCGCGACGAGCGCAGCGCGCACGGCGGCGAGATCGACCCTGCTCGCCAGAAAGGCGAGCATCAGCACCGCGACGCCGACGCGGGCGAGGAAGCGAATCATGCGGCCTCGACGTCGGACGCGTCCGCGCCGGACCGCAGGTGGGTCGCTCGCACGTCAGTCCGACGACGGACGACGACCGGCCGCGGCCCCGACGAGCACGTCGCGCAACAGGCGCGGCAGGGCCGCGCCGACTTTCGCCACGGTCGCGAGCTGCCAGGGGAAATCGATGGTCGCCGGTGCGGCTGGGAGGGCGGTGACGATGCGCTCCGCCGCGTCGCGGGTGTCCATCACGAACGGCATCGCGCCCTTGCTGCGTGCGGTCATGGCGGTGCGGACGAAGCCCGGATGCACCGCGGTCGCGTGAACGCCGGTGCCCGCGAGCTCGAGGCGGAGACATTCGAGCAACATCGAGAGCCCGGCCTTCGGCGCGCAGTACCCGCCGCGTCCAGGAATCGGCGTGAAGCTCGCGATCGAGCTGATGCCGACGACGTGGCCGCGCTGGCGCTCGACCATCTGGGGCAGGACCGCCGTCAGGGTCGCCGCCGCGCCGCAAAAATTGATGTGACACGCGCCGGCCATCGCCTCCCAGGCGTAGCTCGGCAGGCCGCGATGATTCATGCCGACACCCGCGTTGGCGATCACGAGATCGAAGCCGCCGAGCTCGGCGTCGAGGGCGCGGATGCGCGCGACGGTCGCCGTCGTGTCGGAGACGTCCATTGCCTCGACCCGCGCATCGCCACCATCGTGCTCGATGCCGTCCGCGACCTCGTGCAGACGCTCGGCGCGCCGCGCCGCCAACACCACCAGCGTCCCGTCGGCGGCGAGCCGCTCAGCGAGCGCCTGCCCGATCCCGCTCGACGCACCGGTGACGAGCGCCGTGCGATACGCCCCGACCGACGGCGTGCTCATCTCGTCCGCCTCCGCTCGCGCGCCGTCAGCGCCCGGGCGCCATCTGCTGCAGGAAGTTCTCGGTGAGCTCCGGCGGCATGTTGGTCGGGAGGTTCAAGAGAGCCGAATCGACGCCGTGGTCTCGCCACTCGGCCAGCTTCTCGCGGCAATGGTCCACCGGGCCACAGATGGCAATCGCATCGATGAGCGCGTCGCTGACCGTCGCCGTCGCCTCCTTGCGCTGGCCGTTGTTGTAGAGCTCGCGCACCAGATCGGCGTTCTCCTGGAAGCCGTAGCGGCAGAAGAGCGCGTGGTAATAGACGCCCATGCCGCCGATGTAGAACGCGACGAGCGGCTTGATGAGCCCGCGCGCCATCGCGACGTCGTCGAACGGGATCACCGCCATGAACGGCGCGACGTTGAGCGCGACGTCGCCGCGGCCGGCGGCCTGCGCGCCTTCCTTCAGCCACGCGATGCCGTCCTTGAAGTGCTCGTACGGCCAGAACGTCGGGATCCAGCCGTCGGCGACGCGACCGACGTCCTTCACGGCCTTCTCCTGCAGCGACGCGATGTAGACCGGAATGTCGGGCCGGAACGGCGTCATCTCGAGCTTGAAGTGACGCGCGTCGAAGAGCGTGCTCATGCTCGGCTCGAGACGGTCGCCGCGCCAGAGGGCGCGCAGAATGCCGACGGTCTCGCGCAGGCGCGTCAGCGGCTTCTCGTAGGGCACGCCGTGGAAGTTCTCGATCACGACCTTGCCGCTGGTCCCGAGCCCGAGGATGACGCGCCCCTCGGAGATTTCGTCGAGCGTCGCGGCGCTCATGGCGAGCACACCCGCCGAGCGGCTGAAGACGTTGGCAATGCCCGTCGCGAGCTTGATGCGCTTGGTCGAGAGGGCGATCTCGGTCAGCAGCTGAAACTGCTCGTACGCCCAGGCTTCGGGGATCCAGATCGAGTCATACCCGAGATCCTCGGCCTTCTGCGCGAACCGAATCACGGTCTTGCGGTCGTAGTTCTTCCAGAACGGGACGATGCCGGTCGTCTTCTGTGCCATGGCGAGGCACCATAGTTTCGGCTCTGCCCGTGCACAACCGGGTCGCGGGGCGTGGGGGTGGGATGCGCGTTCGCCGTCTCGAACGCAGGGCGCCCGCACCGCTCAAGGGTAGAATTCGCAGGGTCCGCGTGCCTGCTCACGAGCCCGCGAACGCGCATCCCACCCCCACGCCAGCACCGCCGCAGCGCAAGGTGAACACCGCGATGTTGTGCGCCAAGGCGAGAACGGAACCCGCAAACGCGCTCTGGCAGCAATGCCCACGCGATGGGGGCTTTTGGGTCATCGCGCAGCGGCCCCTGGGAGGGGTG
>JBDSJB010000645.1:0-9785 GCA_039917665.1 Binatia bacterium | reverse complement strand
ACCATCCCCGCGTTGGTGAACATCAGGGAGGGGTCGCCCTCGGGGACGATCGGAGCGCTCTTGACCACCCGATGATCACGGGCCGCGAAGAAGTCCAGGAAGCCCGCTCGAATCTCTCTACCGGTCGGCACTTGGCGCTAGTCGTCCTCTCCGAGAATCTCGTTCACGATGTCTGCAGGATGCCCGCGACCGATCAGGAAGCGAAACGCCTTGGCCCGTTCGGATCGCGACGCCAGCGGCTGCTTCCCGAAGCGCCGCTCGAGAGCGGCGCGCCCGAGGGCGACCTCGCTCCGGTCTTCCAGCACCCCGGCGATCGCACGATCGATGACGGTATCGGTGAGGCCCCTGCGAGTCAATTCGTGCGCCACTTTCAGGCGTCCGGAGCCTCGCCGCAGCATCAGCTCCTCGGCGCGGCGCTCGGCGAGGGCGGCGTCGTCGACGTAGCCACGCTCGGCGAGCGTCGCGAGGGTCTGCTCCGCAAGCGCGGCGTCGACGCCGCGACTCAGGAGATGGCGCTCGACCTCCGAGCGCGAGCGCGCGGCGTGCACAAGGTACGCCACGGCGACGGCCATGGCTCCCGCCGGGCTGTCCACCGGCGGCGCGTCGCCGGTGTTAGAAGCGGTCGATCTTGAACGCCGCTGCCTGGCCATTCTCGGCGCGGTCAGGCTTGTCGAACTGATCCCAACGCGCATCGCTGGTGGACGCGATGCCGCGGACCTTGAGGGCGAAGTCGTCGGGATTGGTCGCCTGGGCGAGCGCTTCCTCGTAGGTGATGAGATCCTCGCGGAAGAGCGACATCAGCGACTGGTCGAAGGTCTGCATGCCGTAGGTGGCGTGGCCGCGGGCGATCGCGTCGGTCAGCTCGTGGGTCTTTTCCTTCTGCGCGATGCATTCGCGGACGAGCGCCGTCGACAGCAGCACCTCGACGGCCGGGACCATGCCCTTCCCGTCGGCCCGCTTCACGAGCCGTTGGCTGATGATGCCTTTGATGACCGACGACAGGATGAGCCGGATCTGATCGCGCTGGTGCTCGGGAAACGCCGAGATCGCGCGAGTGACCGTCTCACGGGCATCGAGCGTGTGGAGCGTGCTCATGACCAAGTGACCGGTTTCGGCGGCCAGGATCGCAGTTTCGATGGTCTCGAGATCGCGCATTTCGCCGACCAGGATGACGTCGGGATCCTGGCGCAGCGCGCCGCGCAGCGCCTCGGCGAAGCTCTTCGTGTCGTAACCGATCTCACGCTGATTGATGAGACAGAGCTCGTCGCTGTGCGTGTATTCGATCGGGTCTTCGACCGTGATGATGTGGCGGTCCCGCGTCGTGTTGATGTGGTGAATCATCGACGCGAGCGTGGTGCTCTTGCCGCTACCCGTCGTGCCGGTGACCAGGATCAGGCCGCGATGCTCGAGTGCGACCTGCTCGACGACCGGCGGCAGCTTCAGATCGCGGATCGTCCGCACCTGCGGCGGAATCACGCGAAGCGCGATGCTGATGTCACCACGCTGGTGAAAAATGTTGACACGGAACCGGCCGTTGCCGGGACTGGCGTACGCCAGGTCGGCTTGCAACCGTTCCCGCAATTGGCTGCGGTGATGCTCGTCGAGCAGCTTGCCGAGGAATTGTTCCATGTCCTGGGCGGTCAGAGCTTCAGTGCCCTCCATAGGGACCAGCCGCCCATGGGTACGAAACATGGGCGGCCGGGTGACCTTGAGGTGAACGTCTGAAGACCCGAGCGAAACGCCGTGCTCGAGAATCTTGTCAAGTTCCATGCGGTTTGTCCGTCAGGCCGCGCTCTCTCCAGTTCCGCCATTGGACGGAGTAGCAAGGCCGCACTTCTCCCGGACCCTCCGCTCGATGACATCGGCCGTTTCGCGGTTCTCCTTGAGGAACTCTTTCGTATTCTCACGGCCCTGACCGATCCGCTCGCCATTGAACGAGTACCAGGCGCCACTTTTCTCCACGATTCCGAGCTCGGAGCCGATGTCGACCAGCTCGCCCTCCTTGGAGATGCCGGTGCCGTAAAGGATGTCGAACTCGGCCTCGCGGAAAGGCGGGGCCACCTTGTTCTTCACCACTTTGACCTTGGTGCGGTTGCCGACGATCTGGTCGCCCTGCTTGATGGCGGCGATGCGGCGGATGTCGAGCCGGACCGACGAGTAGAACTTGAGGGCGTTGCCACCGGTCGTGGTTTCGGGGTTGCCGAACATGACGCCGATCTTCATGCGGATCTGGTTGATGAAGATGACGATGGTGTTGGACTTGGCGATGGTACCGGTGAGCTTGCGCAGGGCTTGTGACATGAGCCTTGCTTGGAGGCCCATCTGCGGGTCGCCCATGTCGCCTTCGATCTCGGCGCGCGGCACGAGGGCGGCGACGGAGTCGACGACCAGCACGTCGATGGCGCCGCTGCGCACCAGGGTTTCGGCGATTTCGAGCGCCTGCTCGCCGTTGTCGGGTTGCGAGATCAGCAAATCTTCGGTGCGGACGCCGAGCTTCCGGCCGTAGGTCACGTCGAGCGCGTGCTCGGCGTCGATGAATGCGGAGACGCCGCCCTTCTTCTGCGCCTGCGCGATCACCTGGAGCGCGAGCGTGGTTTTACCCGACGACTCCGGACCGTAAATCTCGACGACGCGACCACGCGGCAAGCCGCCGACGCCGAGCGCCAGGTCGAGCCCGAGGGAGCCGGTCGAGATGGTCTCGACGTCGCGGATGAGCGCGTCTTCGCCGAGCTTCATGATGGCGCCCTTGCCGAATTGCTTTTCGATCTGGCTAACCGCGAGATCGATCGCCCGATCGCGATTGCTCCCAACCTCTACTGCTGAAGTGGCCATACCCCTCCCTTTCACCGCTGATGTGATGCGAGTGCTCTTAACCGTTCGTTACCTGCGTCGTACACCGATTGCCGGCGATACGAATATCCGTCTGGCAACCGCTGTCGGATCGTCACCCACGAGCCGACTTCCCCTGCAGATGCGCCCCACTTGCGACCCGCTAGCTGGGGCGAAGATTAGGCGAATCGTGATCGATGGTCAAGAAAATCCGTCACGTCGCAGTGCCGAGCGGCAACGTGACGAGCGCCGTGTGCCGCGCACCACCGGATCGCAGCTCGCTCCGGAAGAGCACGATCTCGGCGACCGGCGACGATCCCAGCTCACGATCCCCATCGCTCGCGAGGAAACCGAGATCCGCCTGGCTACTCCGCCCGCCGGCCCGCACGCGTCCGAGCGTCACGTGCGGCCGGAGCGCGCGGGGCTCCGGCGCGAAGCCTTCGGCTCGGCAGACATGCTCGATGCCGTCACTCAGCGCCAGGAGCCCGGGCGCCATGACCCCGACCCAGAGCACTCGCGGACGAGCCAGACTCGGAAACGCGCCGACGCCCGCAACCCGGAGCATGAACGGCGCCGTGGTGGCCGCGACCGTCCGCAAACGCTCGCCGAGCGCCGGAATGCATCCGACATCGACGTCACCGAGGAACTTGAGGGTGAGGTGCAGATGCTCGGGTCGCGTCCAGGCCACGCCCCCGACCGTCGCTCGCAGTCGCTCGAGGTACGCGACGACGGCCGTGCGCGCTGGCTCGGCGAGACTGATCGCGATGAAGCTCCGCCCGCGCGGCGCGTCGGCGATCGGCAGCATGATCGCCGACTCAGCCCGGCGCGACGCTCTCGCTCTTGGGCTCGGTAGGCACGGCGCCGCGGCGCCCGATCTCGAGCAACGGGAGCCCGAGCAGATGCCGGCGCACCCAGTCGAGCGCAATCTGCGACGACAAGAGCTTCACCCACTCGCGGTTGCCCCAGAGCTGATAACGCCGGGTGACCGTCGGCCGATTCGCCGCCGCGAGCCCGAAACACACCGTGCCAACCGGCTTCTCCGGGGTGCCACCGTCAGGACCAGCGATGCCGGTGACGCCGACGGCGAGCGCCGTCCCGACCGCCCGGCGCGCGCCCTCCGCCATGGCCCCTGCAACCTCTTCGCTGACGGCGCCATTGGTGGCGAGCAGTTGGTCGGGCACGCCGAGCAGCTGCTGTTTCACCTCGTTGGCGTAGGCGTTGATGCCGCCGCGAAAGTACGCCGACGAGCCGGGAACATTGGTCAGGCGATGCGACACCAGACCACCCGTGCACGATTCCGCGAACGCGACCGTCGTGGCGGACGTGGCGAGGAGCTCCCCGACGACGCGCTCCATGCTCGTGTCGCCCTCGCCGTAGATGTACTGGCCGAGTCGCGCGTGGACCTCGCGTCCGAACGCCTCCAGCCGGCGCTCGACGTCGTCACCGCGCACGACGACGCGCACCGAAACCTCCGGGAAGTTGGCGCGAAAGGACCAGCGCCCTTCCCCCGGAATGCCGGCGATGATCTCGTCCAAACCCGATTCGCTGATGCCGAACGTCTGGAACGTCCGGTGTCCCACCTGCGCCGCGCCGATCAAGGTCGCGAGCCAGGGTACGACGGTGTCGGTGAGCATCGGCTTCATCTCGCGCGGCACGCCCGGAAGCACGACGAGATGGCGGCGATCCTCCGGCGGTCCGATTTCGACGCGATAGCCAGGCGCCGTCCCAAGGCCGTTCGGGATGACGATCGCTCCCTCGGGAAAGGCGGCCTGCTTCAGATTGTTCTCCGGCATGACGCGATTGAAGAGCCGAAAGAGCTCGCGAATGCGCTCTGCGACCTCGGCGTCGTGGACGATCGGGCGGCCGAGAAGCGCGGCTACAGTTTCGGTCGTGAGATCGTCGGCGGTTGGTCCGAGCCCGCCGGTCGCGATCACGACGTGCCCGAGCTTCAGCGCCTCGCGCCACGCCCATTGCAGGCGCTCCTGGCGGTCGCCGACGATCAGCACCGCGACGACATCGATACCGAGCCCGAGCAGGCGATCGGCAATGAAGCCCGCGTTGGTGTCGGTCGTCCGCCCGGTGGTGAGCTCGTCCCCGGTACTGATGATGACGGCGTCGATCATGTGAGCACTCGTACCACGAGGTTGGCGTAGATGCCCGCGATCAGGTCGTCGGCGACCACGCCGAAACCGTTTTTGACGTGGCGATCGAAATGCCCCGCCGGAAACGGTTTCACGATGTCGAACAACCGGAAGGCCAGGAACGCAAGGCCGAGCGTCCCAAGGGTCGCGGGCAAGAAAGCACCCGCGATGAGCATGCCGCAGATCTCGTCGAGCACGATGCGCGAGCTGTCGGCCTGCCCGTAGACACGGCCGGCACGACCGCACACCGGCATGGCGAGAGCCGACAGCGCGACGATCAGCGCGACCGTGATGGCCGGCGGCCATGTCGCCCCCGCCAGCGCGACCAGGAGCGGCAAGGCGAGGAGCGACCCGAAGGTGCCCGACGCGACCGGGATGTAGCCGACGTAGGCACCGCTCGCGAGCAGGATGACGAGACGGTCCACGCGGCTGTGGTTACGTCAGAGGCTCACGGAACGGAACAGGCAGCGCTCGGCAGCGCGAGCGAGGGCGCGAAGGCCTGGAGCAGCACCTCGGCCCGCGGGGCGATGGATCGCAGGAGATCTTCGGCCGCGCACTCGTGACGGCGACGGAGCGCCGTTTCGTAGTTGGTCAGATTCTCGAGCGTATCCGAGCCGGGGAGCGTGGCGACCAAGGCCGCCAGGTTCGCCGCGCGCGGCGGCAGCAGATTCACGTTGAAGTCGATGCCGCCACACTTCTTGTCGATCGCCGGACCGACCTTGGCCCGCGCCGCCGCAATCTTGGCCGCTTCCTTGGCGCAGCCTTGATCGGCCTTGGTGAGACATTCGGCGTCACCGGGCTTGGTCTGGATGCAGGTGAAGACCTTGTCGACGCACTTCGTCAGGCCCGAGAGTTTCTTGCCGATGAAACTGGTCGCCACCTTGGTGATGGTCGACGCGCATCCCTGCAGGACCTTCCCCAGCACGGGATCGCCGACGTCCTCGCCGTCACCGGCGTAGTCGGGCAAGCATCCGTTGGCCTCGGGGCCGACTCCCGCGATGCGCAGCAACTCGCCGGCACGCGGCGATTGCGTGGAGTAGAGGCCGTTCGAACGGCAGGCGTATTGGCGGGCGATGCACTCGGCGACGTCCGCCGCGTTGGCCGCCGGATGGCCGAGCTCGGTCGTGCAATCGGCGTCGAGGTCGTCGTACCCGAGACCAGTCGCGCCGCGGAGATTCTCCGGCGACACGAGCGCGCCGCCGCATTTCGCCTGCACGGACGACAAGAGCTTGGCACGCGCTGCCGCGGCCGCACCTTGCAACGCGACGCACTTGGCTTTGGCTTTGGTAACGCAAGCGGCATCGCCGGGCTTGGTCTGTACGCACTTCAGGATTCCCTGCGTACATGCGTCGAGCTGCTTCAAGCGGAGCGTCAAGAAGGAGGCGCCTGCCTTGCCGATCGCGGACTGACATTTGACGGCCGACTTCGCCGCCGTGGCGTCGGACAGACCGTTCAGCTCGTGTGGGGCGGCCGTCGCGGTGGCCACGGGCGTCGGGATGGCCGTGGCCGTCGCCGCCGTAGTGGCAACGGGAGTACCACTCGCGGTCGCGGTCGCCGTGACCTCGGGCGTCGGGGTCGGCGTCACCGTCGGGGCGGCTGTTGCGGTGACCGTGGGCGTGGCGGTGAGGCTCGGTGTCGCCGTCGCAGTCACCACCGGCGTCGGCGTGGCCGTCACTGTCGCCGTTGCCGTCGAGGTGGCGATCGGAGTGCCCGTCGCGGTTGCAACGGGCGTCGACGTGGCCGTCTTCGCCGGGGTCGCCGTCGTCGCCGGGGTCGCCGCATTGATCGTCGCGGTCGCCGTGACCTGCGGATTGTTGGTCGCGACCGGCGTGGTCGTGCTCGTCTGTTGATTGATCACGGTCGCGGTGGCCGCCGGTGTCGTCGTCGGCGTGGCCGTGCGAGTTGGAGTTGCAGTTCTGGTGCTGGTGGGCGTCGCGGTGACGCTCGGGGTCGGGCACGTGAAGGCGTCGCAGGTGGCGTTGCAGCACGCGCCATCAGCCGCGAGGCCCTTGTCACACGGCTCTCCGAATTGCCGGACTCCGTCGCCGCAGACCGGACAATTGGGCCCACGGTTCACGATCACGTTGTCGACCTTGGCCGGGTTGAACACCACATTGGTGCCGATCACAGGATTCTGTCCGGCCGGGTGGGATAACGTATTCGAGCCGCCGGGATTCGCGAGATACTGAGACGAGTTGCCGATCGCCATCGGGCGACGCGAGATCAGCTCGATGTCGGAGCCGCCGGCGAGATTGTTGGCGTTCACGCCGGCGTGTCCGTCGATCTTCACGTTGGGATCGACGCTCACCTTGCAACCCGACAACGTGATCGACTGGCCACCGCCGCTCGCCGCCCCTCCGAAAGCCTCGATGTTCTTCACCACACTGAGCGTCCCGAGACCACCCTCATCGGAGCCGAGGCCGGACTCGAAGTCGATGTAGCCTCCGTCGCCGGAACCGTTCGGCGGACCGCCCTGGCTGTTGATCAGACCAGCGAGCACGGTCGCGCGTCCGGACGTCCCAGCGACGTCGCCGCCGGTGCCGAACCCATTCACCCCGATGTCCGCCGTGATGACGAGGTCGCGGCCGGCGGTGAGATCGATCGCGCCGCCGTCACCACCCGTGTTCCCGCTGGTCATCGAGATCAAACCGCCGATGAACTTCAGATCGCCGTCTAGTGCGTTGACGCCGTAGTAGTCCGCGTCGCTCGAATCGAGGGTGAGATAGCCACCGTCGCCATCGAAGTTGGTAGCGGCGTCGATACGGAGGTTGACGTTGTCGAAGAGCACGAGGCCGAGCGCGGTGGCATCGAGGCTGCCCCCGTAGCCCCCGAACGTGTCGGTCGAGCTGCCCCGTAGGGTGAGACTGATGGTGCTGTCGCCGTCGATGAGGAGTTGGCCGCCTGCCTTGACGCCGCCGATGCCGTCCTCGCCCGCCGCAAACGACATCGAGCCGCCGTCGCCGCCGCCGACCGAGCTGTCACAGTTGATCGACCGCTTGATGAGCACGTCGTCGCCGGCGGTCAGAATGATCTCACCGCCGCCGCCGCCACCACCGCTCAGATCGACTTGTTTCCGCATCTCGACGTTGACGGCACCTTGCAAGTCGACGATGCCGCCGGTGCCGCCGTTCTGGCCCGTCAGCGAAAACTCGCCGTCGACGAGGATGCCGCCGTTGTGCGAAACCGCCGTCAGCTCACCGCCGTCGGTGTAGCGATCGCCGAGATCGGCGAACGAGCTGATGCCATTCGCCTTGACGACCGGGCTGCCGCCCGTGAATGAGATGTTGCCGAGGGCATTCAACAGGAGGACCCCGCCGCCATCACCGCTGACGTCGAGTGAGCCCGCTCCGTCGATGATGATCGTGCCGGTGGCGGTCAACGAGATGAGCCCACCTTGGATGATGTACCCTTCCGGCTTGTAGAAATCGCCGGTCGACTGCAGACGTCCCGCGCCGGCGATCGTGATGTTCTTGGCGTTCACGACTTTGATGTAGGCGTTCCCACTCATCTGGAAGAGCTTCTCGATCGCGAGATCGCGCCCGCCCAGGTCGAAGTCGCAACCGCCGCTCGTGACGTCGATCGGCGTCGTCAAGCGCACGAGCGCCGCGGTGCAGACGCCGTTGCCGCAGAGCACGTTCTGGGTGTTCTGCAGAGGGGTGTTGCCGACACAGCTCGCCGTCACCGCATCGGCGCGCGACGCAGCGCCGAACGTCAGACCGAACGCGAGCACAAGGGCCCAGATGCGAGAGAGGGAAAAGGTCATTTCGAAAAGGAGGGGAGGAAAATCTAGCGGCTAGATTTGGTTCGCGAACGATACCGGCGTGGCGCGAATTATGTCAACGTACTTTCGAGTTCGCATGCGGATTACCGCGTCGCCCTCTTGGTCTCGCGTCGACAAAGATGCTAACAAAGCCCGGTCGTTACGCGTGGGATCGTCGAGGGCGAAGCGAACCCTATGGCAACGACTGCGCGACGATTCCCCTTGGCCAGAGAAAGTGACGTGATGCCGACGATGGAACACGAGCTGGAGGTCGCCCGCGGCGCTGCGAAAGCCGCCGGCCAGGTTCTGATGCGCTACTACGGCAGCAACTATCGCGTCGCCGAAAAGAGCGCGGACAATCCGGTGACCGTGGCGGATCTCGAGTCCAACGAGGTCCTGAAGTCGACCATCCTCGGCGCGTTCCCCGACGACGGTTGGTTGTCGGAAGAAACCGTCGACTCGGCCGAACGACTGACACAGAAGCGCGTCTGGATCATCGACCCGCTCGACGGCACGAAAGAGTTCATCGGAGAGATTCCCGAGTTCTGCGTGTGCATCGCGCTCGTCGAGGACGGAACCCCGCGCGTCGCGGTCGAGTACAACCCGGTGCGTGACGAGCTCTTCTGGGCATCGAAGGGCGGCGGGACGATGCTGAACGGAAGTCCCGTCCACGTCAGCAAGCAGAACGACCTGCGCCATGCGAGCGTGCTCGCGAGTCGAAGCGAGGAAGCGCGCGGCGAGTGGGAGCCATTTCAATCGCTGATGAAAGTCGAGCTCCAGGGCAGCGTCGCCTACAAGTTCGCGCTCGTCGCCGCCGGCCGCCACGACTCCACCTTCACGCTCACGCCGAAGAACGAGTGGGACGTTTGCGCCGGCGCCCTCCTCGTCGCGGAAGCGGGCGGCATGGTGACCGACCCCGACGGCCGTGCGATCCGCTTCAACAACCGGGACACGCTGCTCCCGGGATTGATCGCGTCGAACCAAGTGCTGCACCGCCAGATCCTCAACACGATTCGCGTCGTCCGCGCTTCGATGGAGTGACGGGCGCGTCAGCG
>JBDSJB010000644.1:0-12271 GCA_039917665.1 Binatia bacterium | reverse complement strand
AGAGCGGCACGTGGGGACCCGACTATGCCGACGCCGGTATCGTGCGCGCGCCCGACGGCCACCAGTTCGTGCTCGTCGTCTTCACCGAAGCGACGCCCGCCTATCGCGGTGAGCTGATCGCGCAGCTCACGTATCGCGCCGCGCAGTTTCTCTTTCCCGCCGTCGGCTCGCCGCACGCCAAGGAGCTGCCGCGCAATTGGCCAATGGCGCCCTCGGTGCTCGATCTCAAGCTCGCGTTCGACGACTTCGCCATCAAGGAGGTGAAGAGCGCCGGCGGCGGCGTGACCGGCGCGTCGCGCTTCGTCGTGGGGTTTGCCGACGGCTCGACGCTGAAGATCAAGTGGAAGCCGTTCCCGCCGAAGGGGCTCGATGGCTGGAACAACTCGCCGCGGAAGGAGCTCGCGGCCTACGTCATCCAACGCTGGATCTTCGACGAGCAGGATTACGTCGTGCCGACGCCGGTCCCGCGCTGCATTCCGATCGACGCCTATCGACCGATCCTCGCCGACGCGACGCCGACGGTGCCCGGGACGACCTGCGTCCTCGGCATGTCGGCGATCTGGATGAACGACGTGGAGAAGGCCGACAACCTGCTCGACGACGATCGCATCAACGAGGATCCGCACTACGCGGAGAATCTCGCCGACTTCAATCTCTTGACCTATCTCATCGACCACCGCGACGGCCGCGACGGCAACTTCCTCCAGTCCACTGACAAGAGCGATCCGCGCATCTTCGCCGTCGACAATGGCATCGCGTTCGAGGGGTTCCCGTGGAACTTCTTCGTCCGCAACTGGAACAAGATCCGGGTGCCGTGGCTGCGCGCCGATCCCGTCGCGCGCCTGCGGGCGCTCCCCGCCGAGGAGATCGACCGCCTGAGCACGCTCTTCGACATGAATGCCGACGCCCAAGGGGTGCTCCGGCTCGCGCCGCCGACGGCAGCGCTCGATCCGAAGCAGGGCGCCCGCACCGCGCCCGGCAAGGTGCAGCTGGGTCTCACCACTAATGAGATCGGCGCGCTGAAGGAGCGCATCCACGCTCTGCTCGCCCGCGTCGACGCCGGCAAGATTCAGCTCCGCTAGTTCAGCGAGGGCATCTCTCCCCTCGCTCCATCCCTCTTCGAGGGACGGAGCCTCACTTCCCGGCTCGCTCTCGCTCGGCCTCGCGCTGCGCGCTCGGAGGTCGAGTCTCGAGCCCGCGGCGTTCGGCTTACGGCGCGGGCGTCGTTGCCGCGACCTGCAGGGTGAACGGCACCGTCAGCACGCGGCCGCCGCGCTGGAACTGCGCCCAGGCTCTGTAGACGCCGGCGGCGGGGAACTGACACTGGAAGCGCACGTCCGGTCCGCGTGCCGGTGCGACGCCGCGGCGCTCGATCGGGTGGCTGTGCACGAAGCGCTGGCGGTCGTCGCTCACGATGATGATGTGGCCCATCGCGCCGAGGAACGGCTCGAGATCGGTCACCGGCGCGCCGTCACGCGCGAGCGAGACCACGAGCTCGACGTTGCGGCCGGCGACGATCCCGTCCGAGGGCGCGAGCCGCGCCGTGATGCCGTCGACGGTCTTCGCGGCGGTCGCGTCGGGGACGAGCGTCACGGCGGGCGGCGGCGTGCCGGCAACGACGAGATCGACCGGCACGACCTGCATGCCGACGCGCTTCGGCGTGAAATCGTGGAAGAGGGTGTAACGCCCGGGCGCTGGGAACGTCATGCGGAGCGCGAATGTTCCGTCTTTCCGCCGTTCGGGATGCTCGTGCGCGAACCAGGAGAGATCCTCCGAGGTGATCAGTAGATGGAGCAGCTTCTCGTGCACCACGTCGAGCTGGCGGACGCGCTTGCCCTCGGGGTCGTCGATCGTGATGGTGAGCGCCGTCTCGACACCTGGCGCGATCGTGCCCGCGGCCGGCGTCACGGCGACGCGATAGCCTCCACCGCCGATGAGCCCGAGCGCCATGCCGCACACGGGGCAGCTCTGTGCGGCGTGGTAGGTCTTCGCGCCCTCGCAGTGCATCGGGCAGCGGTACGACTCGGCGGTCGCAGTCGTGGCGGTCGACGGCCCACCCAACGCCGACACGGGCAGCACCACGAGACACAGCAGCAGCCAGAAGGATCGCATGCGCGCCGTGATACTGCCGCGAAGCGCCGTCCGCGGCGAGTAGGGTTGTGACGGTGCTTACACCAACAGCGCTGTGCGCAGGCGCTCCCGCAGCGTGTCGGTCACGCCGAGCGCGTCCTGCAGATACGCATCGACCGAGCCGTGACGGGCCTCGATCTCGGCGAAGGCGGCGTCGAGGTACGGCTCACGGGCTTCGAGCAGCGCCCGCATCTCGCGCGGTCGGACCGAGAGGCGGGATGCGAGGAACACGAGCCACGCGCGCCGCGCCGTCGTCCAGCGCGTCAGATGATTGGTGAGCAGATAGTCCTCGACGATCGTCGTCCGCGGCACACCGAGGGCGAGCAGCACGACCATCGTCGCGAAGCCGGTGCGATCCTTCCCGGCATTGCAATGGAAGAGGGCGGGTAGGTTCCCCGGCTCGGCCAGCGCCGCCAGCAAACGTGTGAAGAGGGGGCCGAAGTCGCTGACGTACGCCCGATAGGCGGCGAGTACCGTCTCGGCGATCGCGCCGGCGGCGAACTCGCGGCCGAGCAGGCGCCGTCGGACGAGCCCGGGCTCGAGCGCCGGAAAGTCGATGGGCAGCGACAGCACCTTCGTCGTGTCGTTGGCCGGGAAGCGGTTGGCCGCGTCGGCGCGCTCCGACTCCGCGCGCAGGTCGCACACGAGGCGAATGCCGAGCCGGTCGATGCTGGCACCGTCGACGGCCGTCAGATGGCCGAGGTGACTCGAACGAAAGAGGCGGCCCCAGGCGACGGTACGCCCGTCGCTCGTGGCATAGCCGCCGAGATCGCGAAAGTTCTCGGCGCCCGCGAGCAGCACGTGCCGCGCGCGCGTTGGCTCAGTCGTCATCGTCACCGCGCCGCGCCGCGGCGACGGTATCGAGACGGTCTTCCAGGAGCTCGCGAATACGGCGGCTCAGCGTCTGACAGATCGCGACCGCGATGGTCGGATGCTCCTCCATCACCTCGAAGAGATCCTGCCGTTCGAGTCGCAGCAATTGCACGGGGCCTTCCGAGATGCCTGACGCCGAGCGCCGCTCCCCATCGAAGACGGCGATCTCGCCGAAGAACTCTCCGGGTCCAAGCGCGGAAACGGTCGCGCCGTCTTTGCTGATCCGGACCTGCCCCGTGACGATGAAGAACATCTGATCGTCGAACTCGCCCTCGCGGACGATCGTGACACCGCTCTGCACGTGCTGCTCGGTGACGACGCGCGCCAGCTCGGCGAGCTGCCGCGTGGTGAGCCCGCCGAAGAAATCGAGGCTGCGGAGGTGGAGAATCGTGTCGACGTGGGTCATGCGTTGGTCCGTTCGTTCCAGCGGCACGCTCCCCGAGGCCGGTGCGAGCGCGGCGCCGGTGATGCGTGCGAGTGTCGCGGCGGGAAGCGTGCCACGCAAGAGGTCTTGGCTGAGGCCGTCGCTCGACGCGAGCACCTCGGCGACGGCGTCCTCGAACGGCGGCACCGGCCGGCCAGTGGCCTCGGTCGCCGCGCGCGCGAGCGCGGTAGGGCTGGCGTCCTCGAGGAGCGGCAGCAGGCGGACGCGCTCGCCGGGCGGCAGGAGCGACTCGAGCGCTTCGAGCACGAGGGCGCGATCGCGAACGGAGTGGGCACGGCCGAGGAGGCGGGCGATGCGTGCGAGACGCTCGTCGTCGTGGACCGCAGCGATCAGCAGGACGGCGGTGTGCGAGCTCTCGTCGAGGCGCTCGCGCAGCCGTTGCAGCACGACGTCGGACGCGTCGCCGAGCCGGAGCGCCTCCGCCTGGAGAATCAGCCGGCACATGGTGTCGATCTCGCGCTCGACGAGCGCCGTCAGACGCTCGGGGTCGATCGGCAAGCCGACGAGAATCGCCAGCACGGCCTGGCGGGCGCGGAAACGGCCGAAGCGGAGCGTGTGCAGCAGCACGTCGACGGCGTGCGGTCCGAGGAGGCGGAGCGCTTCGCGCGCCGCGGTCGCCTCGTCCGCGTCGTCGGCGCCGAGATGGAGCGCGACGGAGCGCGCCTCGTCGGCGAGGCCGGCATGGCCGATGAAGCGCAACACGGCGCCGCGTACGGCGGGGTTGCCGTCGAGGCGATGGACGATGACGGTCGGCGCATGGGGCGCGAGCCGCGCGCCGTGCACGGCGGCGACGTCGGCGAGCGCGACGGCCGCATCCGGCCGGTCGGTGGGCTCGCCGAGGTGCGCGAGGAGCTGTGCGAGCTGCCCGTCCCAAGAGGAGCCGCCCGCCGCGGGCCGTCGCAGCTCGGTGCGAAGCTCCTCGAGGGCGATCCGACGCGCCGCGGGATCCGGGCTCGCGAGGGCTTCGGCCGTCGCGGTGGCGAGGTCGCCGCCGGGAATCGCGCCGACGCGGACTAGCGCGGCGGTCGCGGCGAGCCGCACGGCTTCGTGCGCGTCCACGAGCGCGTCGCGCAGTGTCGCGGGCCGTCCTTTCGCGACGGGTCCGACCAGCCGGGCGTAGGCTTGCACGACGTGGGCGCGTGCGAGCGGGTCGAGTTCCGGTGGCGTACCGAGCAGGGCGGCCAAGTGGCGCGCGCTCTCGTCGTGGATCAGCACGGTGGTGGACTCGTTTTCGAGGACGCGGTGCAGGGTCGCGATCAAGAGCGGCCGATGCGCCGCAGGGGCGACCCGGAGCGACCGGGCGAGCGCCCGGACCGCACGGCGCGGTGCCGCTTCGGAGACGACCTCGCACGCTGCCCGGCAGCGCTCGAGCTCCGTACTGACGAGGCTCTGCTCGAGTAGCCGGACCGTGCCGCCGTCGAGCAGCTCGGTAAGCGGCGGCGGGTCGTCGAAGTCGGTGCGGCGCGCCGTCGCCACCTGCAGCAGCATGGTCGGGTAGAGGCGCCAGAGCGCGAGCGACAAGAAGAGCCACGCCGCCGCGACGGGCAACCCCGCGAAGCCGACCCAGAGCGGCGTCGCGTACGCGAGCGCCACGATGATGACGACGTTGCCGAGGACGGAACCGGCCCGTTTCACCGGGCCGTCGATCAGGGTCGTGACGGCCGTCCGGACGCGCTCGGGAAAGAGCGTGACCAGGATGCGCTGCGCCGGATCGTAGACCGCGTGGTCCTGGAGGCTGGCGCCAGCGACCGCGGCGACGCCGGCCGCGAGGCTCAGCTGGATGCTCAAGCCGACGAGCCCGAGGAGGTAGATCAGCGGCGAAAGCGCCGACGCGAGCGGCACGCCGAGGCGGCGAAAGACCGCCGGAGTGCCGACGATCTGGATCAGCAACACGCCGACGTTCAGCCAACCGCGGAAGAGGGCGTAGAGGTCGAGCAGGCGTTGCTCGCCACCGCTACCTTGCGTCGCTTGATCGGCGACGTACGCGAACTCGTAATACAGAATCGGGCCGAGAATGCCGGCGAGGAGCGACGCCAGCACGAGGACGCGAAAGAGCGCGCCGGCCCGCCACAACGGCAAGAGGCGGAGGCTCGCGTCGTCGTCGGAAACCGGCGGCGCGTTCAGCGTGCGGTGGTAGCGTGGTCGCCGTATCCGCACGAGCGGCAGCGCGGCCGCGGCGGCTGCGACCATGATGACCGTGGCGATCGGCAACAGCGCGGAGATACCGAACACGCGGCCGAGCACGCCCGAGGCGAAGCTGCCCGCGATCGCGCCGAGCGTCCCCCCGGCACTGATGCGGGCGAAGAGCCGTTTGCCCTGCCGGCCGCTCACGATGTTCCCGACCGCGGCCCAGAAGACGACGAGCGCGATGGCGTCGAGCTGCTTCGCGGCGAGGACCAAGAGCACGAAGGCGCTGGTGACGCCGCCCGTGACCAGGATCCAGAGGGGCAGGAGGGCGATGCCGAGCAGACCGAGGGTCGCGACGAGCAGATGGCGCGCCTCGTAGCGCAGCGCCATACGGCCGGTGATGAACGTCGTGCCGGTGAGCAGCACCGAATTGACCAAGAAGACCCAGGGCAACCGGTCGACGCCGACGCGTTTCAGAAAGAGGGTTTCGGCGACGTTCGCGACCGAGATCGACGCCCACGACATCAAAAAGAGGGCGAGCGCGCTCGAGGCGAGCACGCCGACCTCGCTGCGCTCGATGCCGAGCGCCCGCGCGAGTCGGGTGGCGGGGCGGCTCACGACCGCCGGGCCGATGCGCGCGTGGGGCCTATGCGGCCTCCTGGTCGCTCCGCGGCGCCATCAGTCGGGCATGCTCGCGCACGATCACGACGGCGGCGGCGAGCCAGCCGAGCACGAGCACGACGTTCACGAGGAAGAAATGCGTCGTCGAGAGATTCAGGACGTGCACGCCGAGCATCACGGTGAGGGCGGCCAAGCCGTCTCCGAGGCGCACGAACAGCGAGTCGACGACCGGCTTCGCCTTGTATTTCATCGCCGAGGTCGTCGGGATCCACAAGACCTGACGGGCGGTGTTGTTGATCGAGTAGTCGACGCTGTTCTCGGCGACCTTCATCACGCGCACCATCCAGAGCACCGGCAGCAGCGCCATGGACGAGTAGGAGATGAGGGCGATGGTCGGGAGGAGAAGGAACATCGCCCCGAAGCCGCCATAGGCGAGGAGACGCGAGGCGACGAGCGCTTGTAGCGCGAGCGCGACGATGTTCACCCAGAAATAAAAATTGCCGTAGAACGCCGCCGTGCCTTCGCGGACGAAGGAGATCGTCGCCGCCGGATCGGTGATGCCGCGGGTGGTGCGTTCCTGTTCAAGTGCTTCTTGCACGACACGGAAGAGCAGGTTCTCGCCGTTCGTGTTCACCCAATTCGTCACGAGCGCGACGAGCGCGGCGGCGAGGAGGTAGCGATGGCGGAGCACGAAGCTGAGGGCGCCGGTGCCGTCCCCGGACGCCGCGGGCTTCGTCGGCCGCGTCCGCTCGCTGCGCGGCGTGCCGAGCGGGCCGCGCACGTCGGCCAACCGCGTGAGCAGAATCGAGGCGCCGAGGGGCACGGTCGCGAACAGCAGCAGCGTGCCGCTGTCGAAGAGCTTCGACTGTACGAGCTGCTCGGTGAAAAACGATCCGGCCGCGGCGCCGGCGGTCGCGCCGATGCCGATCAGCGGGAGCAGGCGTTGGCCGCGCTCATCGCCGTAGAGATCGGCGGCGAATGCCCAGAACTGCGCCACGATGAAGACGCCGAACATGCCGACCCAGAGATAGAACGCGACGCCCGATCCGGGCAGGTTCGCGAGCAGCACGCCGGGTGACATCAGCCAGAACACGAGGAGGCACGCCATGCAGGCGAGCGTGCAACGCGTGATGAGTTGGCCGCGCGGCCAGCGCGCCGAGAGACGGCCGTACACGGAGACGACTCCGACGAGCAACAGGCTCTGTCCGAAGCTCGAGTACGCCTTCACCTCCATCTTCGAGAGGCCGGCGATGTCCGAGACCGCGATCCAGCTCTCACGGAGCGGTTTGATGAAGTAGTACGCGCACAGAATCAGAAACACGTTCACAAAGAGCACGACGCCGGTCAGACCTTCGCCGGGGCGAATGTCCGTGAAGACGCGCAGGACGCGCTCGAGCATGGAAAGTCTGGTACCTCGTTCCGCCTGCACGCCACCTCCCGCCAAGGCGGGAAGCTCGGATGCGGTTCCGAGTCTCCCCGATCAGCTCACGTTCTCTACGACGGCGCGCGGATGCTGACAAAGGGCCGCTGTCAGTTGTGGCCGTGGGGTCCGGATGCTACCTTGCGCGGCGGTCGCGTCCCGCGGGATTCCCCGCGGAGTCTTCCCGAAGAAAGAGGAACACCCATGGGCGGTAAGTCACGGACCTCCGTCACCAAGCGCCAGAAGGAACAAGCCCGGCAGCAGCGCCGCGTCACCAAGGCCGCACGGCGTGAGCAGCGGGCAACCGAAAAAGGTGAGAAGCCGGAAGGCGAAACTCCCGAAGGCGAAGATCCCGACATTGCCGGTATCGTTCCCGGGCCCCAACCCCATCCGTATGCCGACGCGCTCGAGCCCGAAGAGAGCGAGGCCGCGGTCGAAGGCGAAGAAACTCCGTAACCGCTACCAGCCGATCGCGTACGACGGCATCCGCCTGCTCATCTCGCCCCGCGGATCGGCCCCGCCTCGCAGCACGCCGCGTTCTTCGTCGACGCGGATACACAGCACGTCACCCTGCACCCAGTCGTCGTCGACGGTCACCCTGTGGCCGCGCCGTGCCAGCTCCGCCCGCACGGCTTCCGGCAGGCGTCCTTCGACGCGGAGACCGCCGGGCGTCGCGTGGTGGGGATAGAAGCTCGAGGGGAAGTGCACCGAGGAAAAGCGCGCCGCCTCGATCGCGTCCTGCACCTCCATCCCGAAGACGACCTGATTCAAGAACACCTGGAGCGTCCACTGATCCTGCTGGTCGCCGCCCTGGGTGCCGAAGATCATCGCCGGCGCACCCGCGCGCGTGACGAGGGTCGGGGTGAGCGTGGTGCGCGGACGCTTGTTGGGCACGAGCGCATTCGGGTGCGCGGCGTCGAGAAAGAACGTCTGCACCCGCGTCCCGAGCGGGAAGCCGACGCCGTCGATCACCGGTGACGTCGGAATCCACGCGCCGCTCGGTGTGAACGACGCCATGTTGCGTTGCGCGTCGACGACCGCGACGTAGACCGTGCCGCGGCCCCAGTCGCGCGCGGCGAAGATCTCCCCATCGGTGAGCAGGGCGCGGCCCTGGCGGGGATCACCCGGACGTTGCTCGAGAGACGCTTGCGCGAGATCAATGAGGGGGCGGCGCGCGTCGGCGTACGCCGGTGCCAAGAGCTCGCGCAGCGGGACGTCGACGAACGTCGGGTCGCCGTAGAACTGCTCGCGGTCGGCGAAGGCGAGCTTCGCGGCTTCGGTGACGACGTGCACGTAGTCGGCGCTGTTGTGGCCGAGCGCGCGCAGGTCGAAGCCGGCGAGGAGCGCGAGCTGCTGGAGAAAAACCGGCCCTTGGCTCCACGGCCCGCACTTGTGGACGAGGTGGTCGCCGTACGCGAGCGCGACGGCAGGCTCGATCTCGCTCCGGTAGTCGTGCAGGTCCTCGACCGCGAGCAAGCCGCCGTGGACGCGGGCGTGGTCGGCGATGCGGGTGGCGATCGCGCCGCGATAGAACGCGTCGATGGCGGCAGTGATGCCGTGACTCCGACCGTGGCCGACGGCCCGATCCTCGGCGTCGATCATCGTGCGGAAGGTCGCCGCGAGGTCGGGATTCTTGATGAGCGTCCCGACATCCGGGAGCGCGCCCTTCGGCAGATAGAGCGCGCCCGATGTCGGCCAGGTCGTCCGAAAGAGCTCGCAGCAGCCGGCGAGCGAGAAATCCCCGAGGAGGTGCGCCGGCGCGGGACCGCGGAGCGCGGGGTGCATCGGAAACCCGCCGTCCGCGAGCTCGAGCGCCGGCTCGACGACGTGCGCGAAGCTCATCGTCCCGGCGCGGGCCAGGACGGAGAGGAGCGCGTGCGGCGCCGCGGGCGGACCGGCGGCGAGCACCCCGCTCATCGGAATCAGAGCGAGATCGTGAGCGCGAAACCAGTCGATGGTCGCGGCGCGCGGCGCCTTCGTGTTGCCGTTCACGGCCAGCACGCGGCGGTCGTGCGCCGTGTAGAGGAGCGCGGAGAGCTCGCCCCCGAACGTGTGCATGTGCGGGTTCACGATGCCCTCGACGAGCGTCGCGGCGATCGCGGCGTCGAACGCGTTGCCGCCGCGGTGCAAGATGCGGAGACCCGCCTCGGCCGCGAGATAGTGCTCCGCGACCACCATCCCACGCGAGCACAGCAGGGTCGGTCGTTGCGTCATGGCGCTGTCCATACGGACGCCGCCGTCGGCAGTCCAGCCCACGCGCCGGGGCGCGTTTACGAGGCGAGCACGGTCTCGACGTCGTCGTCGACGTCGGCGTCGGCGTCGTCGGCGGCGTCTCCGTCGCCCGCCTCGATGATCAGCGGTAGGCGCACCGTGAACGTCGTGCCGACGCCGTGTGTGCTCGTGACGGCGACCGTGCCGTCGAGCAGGTCGACGTAGCGCTTCACGATGTGGAGACCGAGCCCGACGCCGCCGTAGCGGCGGGTGGTGGAGCCGTCGCACTGACGGAACATCTCGAAGATGACCGGTACCTCGTGGTCGCGGAGACCGATGCCGGTGTCCTGGATCTCGAGCACCACCGTGTCGCCGGCGGGACGCATGACCACCGACACCATGCCGGTGTCGGTGAACTTGAGCGCGTTCCCGACCAGGTTCCGCACGATGGTCTTGAGCTTCACCCGATCGAGCACGGGGCGGAGGTGGCCGAGCGTCTCGCTCGCGCGGAGGACGACGCCGGTCGGGACGAGCGACTCGAGCGACGTGACGACCTCGGCGAAGAGCGCGCCGACGTCGACCGGCATGGCGTGGACGCTCTCGCGCTCGGCGTCGAGGCGTCCGATCGCCAGAGTCGCGTCGATCAGCTCGAGCAGGTGCAGCGCGCTCTGGTGGACGCGGCGCAGCAGATCTTCCTGCTCGCCGCTCACGTCGCCGACGCCGCCGTCCTTCAGGATGTCGATGTAGCCGAGGATCACGTTCAACGGCGTTCGGAGCTCGTGCGACATCGTCGCGACGAACTCCGACTTGACGCGCACCGATTCGATGGCGGCTTGCCGGGCGGCGTCGAGCTCGACGGTCTGGCGCGCGAGCGCGAACGCGCGCTCCTCCGACACATGGCGGGCGCGTTCGACCTCGGCGAAGGACTTCGCGAGCGCCGTGGCGGCAGCGCGCTGCGCGGCGGCGGCGCGCTCGCGCTCGGTCACGTCGCGGAGAATGCTCTGACTGACTCGCCGGCCGGCGACGATGGTCGTGCTGACCGTCACGTCGACCGGGGTGCGGACACCGTCGGCGCGTTGCACGTGCGCGCTCGCGTCGGTGTCGCTGATGTCGTGAACGAAGGTGCGCGGGTCGATGCCGACGAGCGACGCGAACGGGACGCCGAGCAGCGTGCCGGCGCGATGGTTGGCGTCGACGATGCAGCCGGTCGCGTCGTCAGTCACGATGATCGCGTCGCTCGCGGTTTCGAGCAGCTGCCGGTAGCGCTCTTCCCCGTCGTGGATGCGGCTGAGGGCGCGCCAGGAAATCAAGATCCCGAGCAGCACGAGCGCGACCGCGCTGCCGTCGATGACGAGCACCAGCTGGCCTCGGAGCATCCGGACGCCGTGCCCGAGCGTCGCGGAGAATGCTTCCTCGATCGGCGTCAGCCGGTCGTTCAGGACGGCGATGCGCGTGAGCTCGCGGGCGAGGGCGGTCGGCGCGGTGTCTCCGGCACGAATGCGGGCGTGCAGCACGCCGCCGGTGTGGCGCAGCTTCAGCAGATAACGATCGGCCTCGGCCCAGATCGCGATTGCGTCGGCCATGTACGAGACGGTGCCGAAGCGGCGGTACAGCATGATCATCTCGTCGATGTCGTCGGCGTGGATGCGACCCGCGACGAAGCCCGCGCGGACGACGGCGAGATCCGGCGTGGCGCTGCCGAGCTCGACGCGGGCGCGATGATCGCCGAGAGGGACGGCGAGAGCACGCTCGAAGCGTTCGTAGTCGCGCGCGTCGTGCGACTGCGCGTAGCTCCGCAGATGAACGACGGCGTCTTTCTGGTTCTTCGACCACGTGCTCTCGCCCTCGACGTATGCGCGAACGCCGGCCATGATGGACATCTCCGCGTTCACCAACACGAGGAGGCAGGCCACGATCGCCACGAAGATCGCGACGATTCCCGCGAGCCGACGCGCGACGCGAGGAGGGGGGAGGGCCCGAGCGAGTGCCACACCACCAAGAGCAACGGTCGTACCTGGCCACTCGCCATGACACCTGGCGAAGCGCGCGACGCCACCACTCGATTTTCGCTTACGGCGGTGCGCCGAATCGTGCCGCCAACCTGTTGCACGAGTGCCGAAATGGCCCGTGGTCCATGGCGATGGCCGCATGACGGACGCCGTGCGGTTGCACGTCGAGGCTGAAGGCGACGGTCCGACGCTGATCCTCGGGCACGGTTTCGGCGGCAGCGCGCGGAACTTTCGCGGCCAGTCGCGCGCGCTCGTCGGCAAGGCGCGCGTGATCCGTTTCGACGCCCGTGGCCACGCGCGGAGCGAGGCCCCGACCGAGGCGGCGGCGTACACACCCGCCGCATTCGTCGACGACGTCGGGCGCGTGCTGGATCGAGAGGGTGCGAGCTCGGCCGTGGTCGGCGGTCTCTCGATGGGAGCCGGCATCGCGCTGCG
>JBDSJB010000643.1:0-18663 GCA_039917665.1 Binatia bacterium | reverse complement strand
GTCTGCCGTTCGTCGACGAGCTGGATCTTGTGCTCGACGTCGCGCAGAAATCGGTACGCCTCGGCGAGGCGGAGGCTGTCGGCGGCCGTGAGGTACCGCGTCTCGACCAAGCGCTCGAGCGCGCGTAGCGAATTGCGCTCGCGAATGCGCTCGTCCTTACCAGCGTGCACGAGCTGCAAGCTCTGGATCACGAACTCGACCTCGCGAATCCCACCGCGCCCGAGCTTGACGTTGATGCCCTTCTCGGGCCCGGCGGCGAGGGCGCGCTTCACCTTTGCCTTCATCTGTTTCAGGTCTTCGAGGGTCGCGTAGTCGAGGTAGCGGCGATAGACGAACGGCTCGAGATCCTGCAGCAGTGTCGTCCCGAGCGCGTGGTCACCGGCGACGGGACGCGCTTTCAGATACGCCGCGCGTTCCCACGTCTGGCCCCACGACTCGTAATAGAGCAGCGCGTTCGCGGCGGAGTTGACGATCGGCCCGTTGGTGCCTTCCGGTCGAAGTCGCAGGTCGACGCGAAAGACGAAGCCCTCGTCCGTCGCTTTGTGAAGGGCGCTCGTCACGCCTTCCGCCAGCCGGCTCATGAACTCGCGCGCCGACAGCGGGCCACGTGGACCCCCCGTGCTGTCGCTGCCGCCGTCGCCGTAGACGTAGACGAGATCGATGTCGGAGCTGAAATTCAGCTCTTGGCCGCCGAGCTTGCCCATGCCGAGCACGCAGAAGCCGAGCGGACGGCCCTCGGCGTCCAGCACGTCGCCGTGCGCCGCGATCAGGCGCAGGCGGACCGCGGCGACCGCCACCTCCAGTGCATCCTCGGCGAGTTGCGAGAGCTCGCGGGTCGTCTCGACGAGCGTGGCTCGCCCAAGCAGGTCGCGCGCTGCGATCGAAAGGATGCGTCGCCGTTTGAACCCACGCAGCTCACGCGCGAGCACGTCCGGAGCGACGTCGGCCGACGGTGCCGGTCGCGGCTCGAGCGTGGTGATCGGCGTACGGGCTTCGCCCGCGTCGAGCACCGATCGCCACGAGCGCGGCTCGGCCACGAGCCACCGCACCATGAGATTGCTCGCGCCGAGCAGCTGCACGAGTGCCGCCCCCTGACCAGGATCGGAGGCCGCGCCGGCGAGCGCGTCGGGTACGGCGTCACGCAGCCGTCCGACGCCAGCGACCGCGAGCGCCGGATCCGGCGTCGTCGCGAGTGCGTCGAGCACGCCGTCGGGCAGTGCTCCCTCCGGCCAACTCGCCGTCAGCCGCGCGATCAACGCGGGTGGATCGCCGATGCCAGCAGCGCGCAAGACGGCGATGACGGGGGTGCGGGAATCGGGATCACTCATGCGGACCCGGCGAGACTACTGAATCGCCGGAGACCGGACCAGACGACTTCGTCGCGGCGACGGGTTACGGCGCCGACGAAAGCGGGGCCGCGTCCGCGACCGCCGCGGCGCGCGCGACGGGTGTCGTCGCCAGCCCCTCTGAAGCCGCCCAACGGTCGAACTCGGCGAGTGCGCGCTCGGCGAGCTTCAGCTTCTTCTCGCGTCCGCGCCAACGACCGCCGAGCGGGGGGAAGAGTCCGTAGTTCGCATTCATGGGCTGGAACTCTTTCCGTCCCGGCTGCGTCACGTACGCGAGCAGCGACCCGAGCGCGGTCGTCGCGGGCGGGAAGACGAGCGGGGTGCCGGCGAGCAGCCGCGCCGCGTTGATCCCCGCCAACAGACCCGCCGCGGCCGACTCGACGTAACCCTCGACGCCGATGATCTGCCCCGCGAGAAACGTCGTCCGCGCCGTCCGGAGCTGTAGCGTCGGCATGAGGATCGCGGGCGAATCGACGAACGTATTGCGGTGCAAGCTGCCGAGCCGCACGAACTCCGCCCCGGCCAGACCCGGAATCATGCGGAAGACGCGGCGTTGCTCGGGGTACGTCATCTTGGTCTGGAAGCCGACCATGTTGAAGAGGCGACCCTCGGTATCGTCCTGTCGCAGTTGGACGACCGCGAAGGGTCGCCCACCGGTGCGCGGATCGATCAACCCGACCGGCCGCATCGGTCCGAACGAGAGCGTATCGCGCCCGCGCCGCGCCATTTCTTCGATTGGCATGCAGCCCTCGAAGTAAACGGTGCGTTCGAACTGCTTGGCAGGCACCTTCTCGGCGGCCAATACCGCGTCGACGAACCCGTAGTACTCCTCGCGCGTCATCGGGCAGTTGATGTAGTCGTCGCCGCCCTTGCCATACCGCGACGCCTTGTAGGCGATGCCCATGTCGATGGATTCGGTCGAGACAATCGGGGCGATCGCGTCGTAGAAATACAGGTGGTTCCCGCCGAACTGGCGCTCGAGCGCCGACGAGAGCGCGGCCGACGTCAGCGGACCGGTCGCGACGATCGTCACGCCGGCGGGAATCTCACTCAGCTCGGCGCGGTGGATCGTGATCAGCGGGTGCGCACTTACGGCCCGCGTGACGCCCTCGGCGAAGCGCACGCGATCGACCGCCAACGCGGCGCCGGCGGGGACGGTCGTGCCATCGGCAACGGTGAGGATGAGCGAGCCGAGTCGGCGCATCTCGTCCTTGAGGCAGCCGACCGCCGTCTCGAGCGATGCATTCCGAAACGAGTTCGAGCAGACGAGCTCCGCCAACTGGTCGGTCTGGTGCGCGTCGGTGCCGCGCACTGGTCGCATCTCGTAGAGGTCGACGCCGACGCCGCGGCTGGCCAGCTGCCAGGCCGCTTCCGATCCGGCGAGCCCCCCGCCGATGATGCTCACACGCTCCGTCATGGACCGCCGTGTCTACTGCGGGCAACCGCGGAGCGCTAGTCCGCTCGGGCGGGGCGGGGCGCGAAAGCGTTACGTCCCGACGTCGGCGGTGATCTCGGCCGCGGTTTCCTGGAAATCGCAGCCTTCCTTGATGCAACGGCGCACGGTGCCGGCACGCTTGGTCGTCTTCTCGACGACGAACGGGGCCTGACAGAGCGGACACGGCATCGGGATCGGCTTGTCCCAGCTCGCGAAAGTGCAATCGGGGTAGCGGTTGCAGCTGTAGAATATCTTGCCGCGTCGGGAACGCTTCTCGAGGATCTCCCCGGCTTTGCCCTCGACGCCGCCGCAGTCGGGGCACGCCACGCCGAGCTTGGCGGGCTTGATCATCGGCAGGATCGTCTTGCACTCGGGATAGCCGGAGCAACCGAGGAATTTTCCGAAACGCCCGAAGCGGACGAGCATCGGCTTGGCGCACTTCTCGCAGACCTCGTCCGTCGTCTCGGCCTTCGCAACTACGATGTCGCCGTTCTCGTCGCGCGTGAAGTTTTTGGTGCCCTTGCACTCGGGGTAGCTACGACACGCGAGGAACTCGCCGCGCCGACCCCACTTGATCACCATCGTCTCGCCGCACAAGTCACACTTGATGTCGGTCGGCCGCTCCTCGGCTTTGACGTTCCGCATCTCGGTGCCGGCCCTGTCGAGATCCTTCGCGAACGGCTCGTAAAAGCGTCGCATCACCTCGACCCAGTTCTTGGTCCCCTCTTCGATACCGTCGAGGTTCTCTTCCATACCGGCGGTGAAATCGACGTTGAGGATGTCGGGGAACGACTCCACGAGGAGGTCGGTGACGAGCATGCCGAGCTCGGTCGGGAAGAGCCGCCGCTGCGGATCTTCCTGCACGTACTCCTTGCTGAGGATCGTCTGCATGATCGACGCGTAGGTCGACGGCCGGCCAATGCCGTTCTCCTCGAGCTCTTTGATGAGGGTGGCCTGCGAGAAGCGCGGCGGTGGCTGGGTGAAGTGCTGCTCGGGCTTCAGGTCGCCGAGGAGGTTCAGCCGATCGCCTTCCTTCAAATCAGGAAGGGTCTTGCCGTCCTCGTCGTCGCCCGCCGCATCGTCGACACCTTCGGTGTAGACGCGCATGAAGCCGTCGAAGATTACGACCTGACCGGTCGCGCGGAAGATCGCGTCTTTGGCGCTGATGTCGATGGTGGTCGCCTTGAGACGCGCCGGCTCCATCTGACAGGCGACGAAGCGATTCCAGATCAGCGTGTAGAGATTGAGTTCGTCCTTCTCGAGATACGCCGCCACGCGCTCAGGCGGGAACTCGATGCTCGTCGGCCGGATCGCCTCGTGGGCGTCCTGCGTATTCTTCTTCGACTTGAAGACCGGGGGCTTCTCGGGGACGTAATCGGCCCCATAACGAGTGCTGATGTAACCACGGACGGCCTCGATCGCGTCGGGTGAGAGCCGCGTCGAGTCAGTACGCATGTAGGTGATGAGGCCGACGGCGCCTTCGTCACCGATCTCGACGCCTTCGTAGAGTTTCTGCGCGATGCCCATCGTGCGGCGGGGCTGGTAGCCGAGCTTCCGGGACGCCTCCTGCTGCAGACGAGATGTAATGAAGGGCGGCGACGGATTGCGCCTGCGGTCGCTCTTCTCGACCTTGGCGACGACCCAGTCGGCACCTTTCAGATGCTCGACGACGCCGGTCGCGGCGGCTTCGTTCTCGAGCCGGAATGTTTTGTGATCGAGACGCTTCCCGGCGAGCTCGAAGAGGTTGGAGTTCACCGGCGGCGGGACGGCACCTTCGAGGGCAGCACCGATCGTCCAATACTCTTCCTTGTTGAAGGCGCGAATTGCGCGTTCGCGCTCGGTGATCAAGCGAACGGCGACCGACTGCACCCGCCCGGCCGAGAGGCCGCGACGCACCTTGTCCCAGAGCAGCGGGCTCAATTGATATCCGACCAACCGATCGAGGACACGCCGCGCCTGCTGGGCATCGAACTTGGCGCGATCGAGCTGGAGCGGGTGCTTGATCGCCTCCTGGACGGCCTTCTTGGTGATCTCGTTGAACAGGACGCGATGGATGTTCTTTTTGTTGCCCAGACGCTCCGCGATGTGCCACGCGATGGCTTCCCCCTCACGATCGGGGTCGGGGGCCAAGTAGATGTTTTCTTTGTCTTTTGCGGCCTTTTTCAGCTCGTCGATAACCTTCGATTTACCGTGGATGACGGCGTAATCGGGCTTGAAGTCGTTCGCGATGTCGACCCCGAGCTTCGACTTCGGGAGGTCGACCACGTGACCCACCGAGGCCTTCACGGTGTAGTTTCGACCGAGGTATTTCCCCAATGTTTTCGCCTTTGCAGGCGACTCTACGATGACGAGATTCTTAGCCATGGCTGTTTGGGATCGATCCCCCCTTACTGGAAACCACCAACACCGGCAAATCTGCCCGTCAGCTGAAACTGCCGTCCGGAGAGCTGCCGAACAAGCCCCCGAAGCTCTAGATCAAGCATCATTGCAATGATTTCCGAGGCTGGTCGACCGATTTGCCTGATCAGATCATCGAGCGAAGCCGGACCGCCGTTCAGAGCATCGAGAATTTCGGCATCACCTGCCTCGGTGGGTTTGGCTCCGGGTCGCATGGCAGCCCGCGCTCGAAGAGCCGGCGCGATCTGCTCGAGGACGTCATCGACGTCGCGAACGAGGGTCGCTCCGTCCCGGATCAATAGATGAGCACCGAACGAGAGCGGCGAATCGATCCGGCCCGGGACCGCAAACACCTCGCGGCCGCTTTCGTTGGCGAGGCGCGCCGTGATGAGCGAGCCGCTCCGCTCGGCGGCCTCCACCACGACCGTCCCCTGGGTCATGCCGGCGAGGATCCGATTGCGCGCCGGGAAGTGGCTCGGGAGCGGCTGGGTTCCCATCGGACGCTCGCTGAGGAGCGTCCCCTGCTCGGCGACGCGGGCGGCGAGCTCACGATGTTCGGGCGGATAGACGACATCGACTCCGCAACCCAGCACGGCCGCCGTCGCTCCGCGGGCCGCGAGCGCGCCCTCGTGGGCGGCGCCGTCGATCCCGCGCGCGAGCCCGCTCACGACGGCAACGCCGGCATGGGCAAGACCCTCGGCGAGCACACGCGCGATCTCGAGCCCGTAGGGCGTCGCCCGCCGCGCGCCGACGATCGCGACCGCGGGCCCGTCAGCGAGTCGCGCACCCTTGGCGATCAGATAGAGCGGCGCGTCGTGCAGCTCGCGCAGGAGCTCCGGGTACTCGGCGTCGTCGAGCGCGATCAGCCGTGCCCCACCGGCGACGATCCGATCGGCCTCACGGCGCGCCGCGCTGATCGCTCGGCGCGAGAGCGTCGGCACCGCGGCCGGACTGCCGAACTCCGCCACGAGCTTCCGTCCCGTGACGTCGCCGACTCCCGACGCCGCCCGGAGCGCGATCCACGCCGCCGCCTCGTCCCCGCCCGCCATCGCGGCGCGGATTGTCTCAGACGTCCCGACGACCGAGAAGACGCAAAGTAGTCAGCACGCGTCAGCGATAACGCGCGCGCACCGATTCCATGCGGGCCCGCAGCAACTCGGCTTGCACGCGCGCGCTCTCGACACCGTCGCGGGCGCGATCGAGACGGCGGCGAAGGGCCAGCGACGCGTCGCTGTCGTCGAATGCGTTACGGCGCTGAATCTCGTCGGCGACCGCGTTGTACTCGTCGACTCGGGCATTGTGGACGTCGACGGCTTGGCGATACACGCGCGTCGCCTCCTGGAGGTCGCTTCCGAGACTCGGCTTCTCGGTCGCCTCGCTGCGCGGACGATCGACGGGGGTCGGCTCGTCGTCGGGCTCGACGGCAACCGGCGGCGGCGGTGGCACGACGACCGGGCGGCTCTTCTTCGGCGGTGGCGGTCGGCGCGTCGGCGTCGCGATCGCCCGTACGACGGTCGGCTCGGGCGGAATCACGGTGGGCTCGACGACGATCACGACCGTTGCCACTACGGTCGGCCGTGGCCGCGGGGTCGGCGTCACGACCGCTGTTGCCACGGCAGTGGCCGTCGCAACGACCGGGGGCGACGTCGGCTCCGGCGCGGTACCGCCTGTCCAATCTTCGAGTCGAAACGGATCGTCTCGAGTCTGCAGCCACGTCAGCACGACCACCACACCGAGCAGCAGCACGAGCGCGATCGACCAGGCGCGGAGCGGTCGCCGCGGTGGGGCCTGCCGCGCGCGCGACGCTCGGCCTCCCATGGCTTCGCCGATCGTCCGGAGCGCCTCTGGGCCGGTTTCAGGCTCGTCGGCGAGTGAGCGCCCGCAGATGATGCAATCTTTGAGGCCGGCGCGATTGCGCTTGCCGCAACCGGGACAAACGGTCGCCTCCCCCTCGTCCCCGAGCTTCCAGTCGTCGTGCTCCTCCATACGGAGCGCTACCCTTTACCCTTCGCGGCCGTCCGGCGCGACGCCCTGCCCCCTCACGCGCACCCGTGCCATGAAACGCTCCCGCTCGACGACGAAAGGCTCGTGACACCCTGTCGTGATCCGATCGCGCTCGTCATGCCCCTCGACCTCGAAGACACAGCGCTGACGGTCGATCTCCGCGAGCCGCACGCGCACCCGGACCGTCATACCAATCGGGGTCGCGGCTTCGTGGGTCAGCTGGAATCGGACCCCGACGCTGGTCTCCTCGGGCGCCAAGTGCTCCGCCCTCAGGTGCGCGCACGTGTCCACGGCGAACGCGATCATGCGTGCGCTCGCATAGACCTCGGGCACGAACGGCGTGACCAACGTCGCGGAGTCGGCCGCCGTCACGACGGCCGTCGCTTCACGCTCCAAGCCGACCTGCAACACGACGATCCGCGCATCATGCAAGTGGGCTCGTACAGTGCGGGCAACGCTTGGCCGCGAGGGGAATGGTCATGGCGCACTGCGGGCACGGCTTGTCGGTCGGGGTCGCCGTCGGTGCGGGCGCCTCGCGCTTCAGCGCGCTCATGCCCCGGACGACGAAGAACAGCACCATCGCGACGATCGCGAAGTTCATGATGGTATTCAGGAACAGGCCGTAGTTCAGCGTTGGGGCCCCGGCATCCTTGGCGGCTTTCAAGCTCGCGTATTCGCCCGAGCCGAGCACGACGAACAAATTCGAGAAGTCGACGCCGCCGAGCAGCTTCCCGATTGGGGGCATCATCACGTCGTTCACCAACGAGGTCACGATGCCGCCGAACGCGCCGCCGATGATCACCCCAATCGCGAGATCGACCGCATTGCCTTTGAGGGCAAACTCTTTGAACTCCTTCAACATGACTCCTCCTCCTCCGGCGCGAACGACCGGCGCGACATGCCCCTCACCGTCACACGTTTCCGCGTGTGCCGATCAATCCAAATGCTGTCAAGGCGCTCGATCGGCGTCTCGCCGCGGCGCCCACATCGTGCTAGCGAAGACACGACGCGAGGGACGATGCCGATGGCGCTCTTCGACGAATTCGCGAAACACGTGGCGAGCGCGGCCCAGTCGCTCGCGGCCGGACAGACGCCGGACCTGGTGCGGGGGTTTCTCGACCAGCTGCAAGAGCGTGGCGGCATCGACGGCCTGATCAAGCGCTTTCAAGAGCAGGGTCTCGGCGACGTCATTGCGTCGTGGATCTCGAACGGTCCGAACCTCCCGATCACCCCCGAGCAGCTGGCACGCGTCTTCGATTCCGAACAGCTCCGCGAGTTGTCGCGGCAGGCCGGCGTCGCCATGGCCAGCCTCCCCGAGGCGCTGACGGCGCTGTTGCCGACGCTGATGGATCGCCTGACCCCCGACGGCGAGGTCCCGGGCCCCTACCAGCTGCTCCGGATGGCCGTCGGATTCCTCCGCGGCGATCGCGCCTAGCGCCGAAGACCCCAGTTCCGACGCTCGGTTGCGCGTCCCGCGCGCACCGGCTAAGCGAACCGACTCGACACGCTCCCGCGACACGCTCTGCGAGCACCTGCCGCGAAGCACTCCCCTAAAATCGACGGAGGACCCCGCATGGCCGAGCAGCACGACGACTTCCACCGCTTCGCCGGTACGGCGGGCTACATCGCCTCCGCCCCGCTCGTCGACGCCGTCAATTGCGCGGTCGCGCTCGAGCGCCCGCTCCTGATCAAGGGTGAGCCCGGGACCGGCAAGACGCTGCTCGCGCGCCACGTGTCGGAAGGTCTCGGGTTGCCGATGCTCTCGTGGCACATCAAGTCGACGTCGAAGGCCGCCGACGGTCTGTACGTCTACGACACCGTCCAGCGCTTGAACGACAGCCGCTTCGGCGGCGGCGACGTGTCCGACATCCGGCGTTACATCAAGCTCGGGCCGCTCGGCCAGTCGTTCTCGACGCCGACCCGGCAGCTGCTCTTGATAGACGAGGTCGACAAGGCCGATCTCGAGTTCCCGAACGATCTGCTCCGCGAGCTCGACGAGATGCGCTTCAACGTCATCGAGACCGGGGACGAGATCGTCGCCAAGGAACGCCCGGTCGTCATCATCACCTCGAACAACGAGAAGGAGCTTCCGGACGCCTTCCTGCGCCGCTGCATCTTCCACTACATCGAGTTTCCCGACGCTCCGCTGATGCGCCGGATCGTCGACGTGCACCACCCCAACCTCGACGCCACGCTGCTCGATCAGGTGCTCATCAAGTTCTACTGGCTCCGCGAGCAGAGCGAGCTCCGCAAGAAGCCGTCGACCTCCGAGCTCATCGACTGGATCTCGGCACTGCTGCGCGCCGGCGTCAGCCAGGATCAGCTGGAATCGCACATCCCGTTCATCGGCGTACTCCTCAAGAAGGAGCAGGACGCCGAGGCGCTGCAACGCTTCGACGCCAAGAGCGGTCGCTACCCCACGACGTGGAAAGAGCTCGGGCCGCGCTACAACCAGTAGGCGGAGCGATCATGTTTCTCGACCTCTTCTACGGGCTGCGTGACGAAGGCATTCCCGTCGCGCTGCAGGAGTGGATGACGCTCCTCGAAGCCATGAAGCGCGGCATGCACGGCTCGAGCCTGCTCCGCTTCTACCATCTGGCGCGCGCCTGCCTCGTGAAGAGCGAGACGTTCTACGACGCGTACGACCGGGTCTTCGCGCGCGTCTTCAAAGGCGTCGAGGGCGCGTTCGACGACGTCACCGACGACGTCCTGAAGTGGCTGCAAGATCCGAAGAACTTTCCGAACCTCTCGCCCGAAGAGTTGGCGGCGCTCGAGAAGCTGTCGTCCGACGAGCTGATGCGGCGCTTTCTCGAGACGCTCGCGGAGCAGGACGAGCGCCACGACGGCGGCGGCAAATGGGTCGGCACCGGCGGCAAGTCACCCTACGGCCACGGCGGCCAGCATCCCACCGGCATTCGCGTGGGCGGCCCCGGCAAGAGCCGCACGGCGATGAAGGTCGCCGAAGATCGGAAGTTCAAGGACTACCGCACCGACGTCGCGCTCGACGTCCGGCAGATGCGGGTCGCCTTGAAGCGCCTGCGCCAGCTCACCCGCACCGGCCTCGCCACCGAGCTCGATCTCGACGAGACCATCGATGAGACCTGCAGGAACGCCGGCGAGATCGAGCTGGTCTTTCGCGCGCCCAAGAAGAACGACGTGCGGCTCGTGTTGCTGATGGACGTCGGCGGCACGATGGACCCGTACTTCGATCCGATGAGCCAGCTGCTGACGGCGCTCCACGACGAACGTGGCCTGCGCGAGCTTCGTCCCTACTATTTCCACAACTGCATCTACGATCACGTCTACTCGAAGGCACGGCTCACGCGTACCGACGCGGTACCGACCGGCGACCTCCTGCGGAGCCTCGACGAGCGCTGGAAGCTTCTCATCGTCGGCGACGCCGCCATGCACCCCTCCGAGCTGCTCGAAGCCCACGGCGGCATCAATCCGCACAACACGTCGCCGACGCCCGGGATCACGTGGCTGCAGCGCCTCGCCGGCCACTTCGATCGCGCGGTCTGGATCAATCCCGACGAGCAGGGACTCTGGGATCACACCTACACGACCCGCCTCGTCCAGCGCTTGTTTCCCATGTTCCACCTGAGCATCGACGGGCTGTCGGCCGCCGTGCAAGCGCTGGTCGGCGCGCGCGTCTAGGATCAGCGCATCCATGGGGCGCGGCGATCTCCGCGTGAACGACCGGATCGTGATCCCGGACGGCGAGCTCGACATCACGTACGTGCGCGCCAGCGGGCCCGGCGGACAGAACGTGAACAAGGTGGCGTCGAAAGCGGTCGTACGCTTTTCGCTGCGCGACTCGGGCGCGTTCTCTCTCGACGCCAAGACCCGCGCGCTCGCGTGCCTGGCGTCGCGGCTCACGACGGAAGGCGAGCTCATCGTCACCAGCAGCCTGACGCGCGATCAAGGACGCAATCGCGAAGCCGCGTTTGCTCGCCTCGCTGCCCTACTCGCCGCGGCCGTGACCCGGCCCCGAAAGCGGAACGCGACGAAGCCGTCGCGCTCGTCGGTCGAGCGCCGCCTCGAAGGCAAGCAACGCCGCGGCGTCACCAAGCGCGAGCGGCGCCGACCGAACGACGCCGACTAAGGACGGCGCGTCTTCGGCGTGCCGCGCTTGCGCGCCACGCTCCGTCCGAGCTTGTGGGTCTTCTCGGCTCTGCCGGCTTTGCGAGCTTTCCCGACTTTCCCGAACTTGGCGCTTTCGACTCCGATACGCGGATCGTCGACGCGCGCGAGCGCCACGAGCTGGCGCGCCGTTTCTTCGAATTCCTCGACCGTGTCTCTCAGGTAGAGCCACTTGCCGAGCACCGGGTGCCCGACGAGCTCGGGCAGCAACGCCCGCAACGACGCATGGTGCTCGCGGGCCGTCGGGATCAGGAGACCGCGCCAGGGCGGACGCTTGTCGGCGAGCGCCAGCACGCACCGCCCGTGCACGTAGCAGGTGACGAACCCGAACATGGTCGCCACGAGCAGGGACGGCTCTTCCATGATCTCCTCCACCACGGCGCCGTAGCGGTGGCGACGGAGGCGCACGAAGGGATCTTCCGGTGACTCCACGCCGGCGGTGTAGCACGCGCCCTAGGCCGCCAGAATACTGACGATCGGCATGCTTCGGCGCACTCCGCTCCAGTGCCACCCTAGCGAATCCGGCGACTTTCCGGTCTGTGCGCCCAGGCACACCCGTTGCTTTGCGCTCCTCTATTGTTTCGAAGGACGCGGGGCCTGCGACCGCTTGGAGAACGTGATTGGCGATCTCGCATGATGTGGTGGTGGAACGGGCGGCTCGGGTGGTGCCGGAGACCAACGCGTCCGTGAAGATCGTCGGCGCGAAACAGTCGCACGAGACTGACGCGAGGTTCACGGAGCTGATCGGGACGCTGAGTCTCGTCGGCAAGCTCGGCGGCACCCGCGTCGTCTACTGCCAATGGCAGCAGGGGGTGCGGCTCGCGGCCGGCATGCTCGGCGAGGAGGGCACCGAGCCCGAATCCGACGATGCTCTCGCCGCCGGTGGTGGTGTCCGGTTCGCCGCTCTCGCATTGCGTGCGCTCGAGCCAGAAGCCACTCAACGTCGATCTCGATCTCGGTCAGGGCAGCTTCGGCGTGTGTCTCTGGCCCGCATGAGAATCCGAAGGAGCACGAGGATGGAACGGTGAGCACGGTACTGACGGTGGACGACAGCAAGGTCGTCCGTTCGATGGTGACCCGCCACTTGCAGCCGTACGGCTGCACGATCGTCGAGGCGACCAACGGCCAGGAAGGCGTCGAGATGGCGCGCACCCACCAGCCGGACCTCGTACTGCTCGACGTCACGATGCCGGTCATGGACGGTCTTCAAGCGCTCGCGGAGCTCCGCAAGGACGAAGCGACGAAGAAGATTCCTGTAATCATGCTGACGGCCGAGAGCGGACGCGATCTGGTCGTCGAGATCGCGAAGCTCGGTGTCAACGGCTACATCGTGAAGCCCTTCCAGCAGGACACCTTCGAGAAGGAAGTGAGCAAGGTGCTCGGGGCGCCGGGGGCGGCCGCCGGTGCGCAGGGTGCGACCGCCGTCGATCCGCGTGCGGTGCTGATCGTCGACGACAGCGAGAAAGTCTTGGCGATGGCGAAGGCCGCGCTCGAACACAGTCTGACCGTGCTGACGGCGACGAGCGGCAAGGATGCCCTCGCGCAGTATGCCAAGGCCAGACCGGCCGTCGTGGTGATCGACCTCGTCATGCCGGACATGGACGGCTTCGCGACGCTCGCCGAGTTGCAGAAGCTCGGCAAGTCGAGCTGCGTGGCGCTCGCCGTCCGCGGCGACGCGAGCCTGCACGAGCGCGCCAAGAAGGCCGGCTATACGGCGATCGTCGACAAGCCGTTTCAGCCCGGTGAGCTGCTGGAGCAGGTGCTCCAAGCCGGCAATGCCGGAGCCTCACCGGAGGACGTTCTGAAAGAGTACGTCGGTGAGGACGGTGGGTGCCCCGTCTTCAACCTGCCGAATCCGTCGTCGAAGATGCTCGCCAAGCTGCTGCCGATCTTTGGCAAGAAGCTCCGCGCGCTCGCCGAGGACGGCAACGACAAGCTTATTCTCGACGTCGCCCAATTGAGCGACGTCACGTCGGAGCAGGTCGCGATGCTGGTGCGGCTGCTGACGGAGGCCGGCACCCTCGGCATCCGGACGGCGATCTGCGCCCCCGACCAACAGATCGTGACCAAGCTGCAACAGATCGCAGAGACCCGCGAAGCCCGCTACGCCGCGACCCGCGACGCCGCCCGGCAGTGTCTGCAGTAGGAGAAAGTCGACCATGGAAACCGCCCAGAACCACGAAGCCCTCGGCGCCGAGCCGATTTGCCACGACGATCTGCAAGCCCGCGTCCGGAGCACCCTCGCCCGTCTGTCACAGACCGGCGCGCTCCCCGCGTTGCCCGCCGCCGCGAGCGCCGCGCTCGGCATGGCGCGCGATCCCGAGGCCGACGTCGACAAGCTTTGCCGCGTGATCCAGACCGACATCGGCCTCTCGGCACGCGTGCTCAAGGTCGCGAACTCCGCGGCGCTCGGCCGCCGCAATCCGGCGCGCAAGCTGCAGGAAGCCATCATCACCGTCGGGCTGCGGAAGACCTGCGACATCATGGTCGCTGCCTGCGCGAAGCGCCTCTACGAGGGGGCCAGCACGCGGGCGGAGGAGCTCTGGAATCACTCGCTCGCGGTCGCGGTCGCGGCGGAAGAGCTCGCGCGCACGACGCGTCGGATCGAGGTCGGGTCTGCGTTTCTGCCTGGCCTCTTCCACGACGTCGGCCGCGTCGCGTTCCTCCTCGCCGACGAGACGGCCGCCGAGGTAATCGAAGGCCTCGTCGCCAACGGCGAGGAAGACAAGTCGTACTTGGAGCGGGAATGGTACGGCTTCGACCATTCGGAGGCCGGGGCCATCCTCGCCGAGGACTGGGGCCTCGCGCTCGAGCTCTGCGACGCGATCCGCTGGCACCACCAGCCGTCCGAGGCCGGCGCCGCGCAAGAGCTGGCGATGATCCTGAACGCCGCCGACTACCTCGCGTATCGGATCGGGTGCGGGAGCAGCGGGGAGCCGCCGGCGGGCGTGACGATCGCGCATCTCGGGCTTTCGCCGGACGACGAAACCGCGCTCGTTGAACGGGTGCGGACCGCGTGGGAAGAGCAACGCGACCTGCTCAGCTGACCGCATGAAGATCCTGATCGTCGAAGACAACCCCGTCAACGCGGAGATGGTCCGCCTCGCGCTCGAGAAGGAGCACTACGCGACGGTGTGGGCCCACGACGGCGAAGAAGCGCTCGCCGTCCTCGAAGAACAGCCCGACATCGATCTCGTCATCACCGACGTGATGATGCCGAACGTCACGGGGCTCGAGATGCTCGAGCGCATTCGCCAGCGCGCGGAATGGAAGACGCTGCCGGTCGTCGTGGCGACGTCGCTCGCGAATCAAGCGACCGTCCGGCAAGCCGTCTCGCTGCACTGCAAGCACTTCATCGTGAAGCCGTTCACCGTCCATCTCTTGCTGCAAACCGTGCGAGAGGCCATCGGCCAACGCGGGGTCGTCCTGCAGGAGAAGCCACGCGTGCTCGGCCGGCTCGGCCTCGACGCGGCCGGCTATGATCAGCTCGCGCTCGCCTTCGCGACCTTCGTGCACGAACGGGTCACCGCCTTCCGGGAAATCTGCGAGCGCACGCAACACGAGGAAATCGACATCCCCATGCGACGCGACCTGTTTGCCATGGAGGAAAGCGCGGCGCTCCTCGGCGCGGAACGGCTCGGCAATCTGCTCGGCGCGCTCGGCCTCCCGGGCGGCACCGTCGCGCCCGAAGCGCTTGGCCCCGCCTACAAAGCACTCCTCGCCGAGCTCACACTGCTGGCCGACCTGCTCCCGACGCCGCCGAAGCCGCGGAAGAAGATCGACGCGGGACCCGAAGCGGCGACAGAGAACGATCCGCCGATCACTGGCGCCGGTTCCGCGGCGAACTGACCCGCCGCACCCGCTACTCGGAGCGTTGCGTGTGACGTGATCGGCGAGGACGCTCGCCGTCATGCTCGCGACCGTCGTCACGTGCGCGCTCGTCGGCATCGACGCGCATCCCGTCCAAGTCGAGGTCGACCTCGCGACCGGCATCCCCCACACGCAAACTGTCGGCCTGCCCGACTCGAGCGTCCGCGAGAGCAAAGACCGCGTGCGCTCGGCACTCCGCAATGCCGGGTTCGAGATCCCGCCCCGCCGCATCACCGTAAACCTCGCGCCGGCCCATCTCCGAAAGGAAGGCGCCGCGTACGATCTCCCGATTGCCCTCGCCTTGCTCGCGGCGACCGGCCATCCCCTGCACGACCATCTCGCCGGCGTCGCGGTCGCGGGCGAGCTCGCGCTCGACGGCAGCGTACGGCCGATTCGCGGCGCGCTCGCCATCACGGCCGCGGCGCATGCCGCGGGGTGCACCCGCATGGTGGTCCCGCGCGCCAACGCCGCGGAGGCCGCGCTCGTCGACGGCATCGCGGTGATCCCGACCGGGCACCTGAGTGAGGCCGTCGCGATGCTGAGCGGCACGCGACCCGTCGAAATCCAGCCACCGACGCCGCGTCCGGACGCGGACCGCGCGGAGGCCACCCTCGATCTCGCCGAGGTCCGCGGGCAGGAATATGCCAAACGCGCGATCGAGGTCGCGGCCGCAGGCGGGCACAATCTCCTGCTGGTCGGTCCACCGGGTGCCGGTAAGACCATGCTCGCGCGGCGCGTACCGACGCTGCTGCCGCCATTGTCGTTCGCCGAGGCGCTCGACGTCACGCGCATCCACAGCGCCGTCGGCTTGCTCGGGGATCGGCCGATGATCGCCGGGCGCCCCTTTCGCGCCCCGCACCATACCGTCTCGACGGCTGGACTGTTCGGCGGCGGCAGTGCCTCGCCGCGTCCCGGCGAGCTCGCGCTCGCGCACCACGGCGTGCTCTTTCTCGACGAGCTGCCCGAGTTTCGGCGCGACGTCCTCGAAGGCCTTCGGCAACCGCTCGAGGACCGGCACGTGTCGATCGTGCGGAGCGGTTGGCGCGTCACGTATCCGGCACGCCTGATGTTGATCGCAGCGATGAACCCCTGCCCTTGCGGCTTTCGCGGCGACCCGCTGCGCGGCTGCCGGTGCACGCCCCATCAGTTGGCGCAGTACCACACGCGTCTCTCGGGCCCGCTCCTGGATCGCATCGATCTCCACGTCGACGTGGCGCCGGTCAAGTATCGCGAGCTCGGGGGCGCACACGGCGGCGACCCGTCGACCGCGGTCGCCGCCCGTGTCGGCGCGGCCTGGGCTCGGCAGCATGCGCGCTTCGCCGACACGCGCCAGAACGCCGACATGACCGCGCGCGAGCTGCAACGGCATGCCCGTCCGGACGCGGCCGGTGCCGTGCTGCTCGAACGTGCCATGAGCAAGCTCGGCCTCAGCGCTCGCGCCTACACCCGCATCCTGCGAGTCGCCCGCACGATCGCCGATCTCGCAAGCACCGATCAGGTCGGCGCCGCGCACGTCGCCGAAGCGATCCAGTACCGCTCGCTCGATCGGCGCGAGGCGACGGCGTGATCCCGGGAGGGGCGCGTCTATCGAAAGCGCCTCCGGCGATACCGAGAGTCGCCGCCAGCGCCATCGAACGACGCGGCCGGCGCCTATCGAACGGCACCGCCTACGGACCGGCGACGGCTTACGCCTGCCGATCGTACTCGGCCAGCGAGATGATGCGGCGCGCCTGCGGATCCCACAGCATGTACCGCAACGCGTGGCGGACGTGGCGCAACTTCAAGCGGGTCACATCCGAGAAGAGCCCCTCGTTCTCCGTGTGGCAGCTCACGAGACGATAGTTGGGGATCTGGGCCGAGAGGTGATGGACGTGGTGGTAGGCGATGTTGGTAGTGAACCAGTTGAGCCAGCGGGGCAGGATCAGAAAGCTCGTCCCATAGATCGCACCCGCATCGCGGTCCCAGCGCTCGGTGTCACTGGCATAGGCGTGCTCGAAATTGTGCTGAACCGCGAACAGCACGATCCCCGCCCCTCCCGCCATGGACACACTGACGAGATAGACGGCGAAGAAATTGATGGGGCCGATCGCCCAACACATCAACGCCCACATACTCAGCAACACGACGTTGTTCGCGGACATGTGGCGGTACTCGCGATCCGACTGCCAGTAGCGCGTTTTGAAATTGGCGGCGTGCTCCGCCATCGAAAGGTGCGGCTCCGTGATCCGTCGGGTCAGGACGTGATAGCCGAGCTGGAGGCTCCCCTTCAGCCAGGTGAAGCGCGGATTGAAGATCAGGTAGACGAAGCCGACGACCGGAGCCGCTGCCAGGTGGCACTTGAGCCGATACATCCACTGCTGCAGCGTCGTCATCGCGGCGTATTCCTGCACCGACCGCGTGGCGTAGGGACCGCGGTAGACCTCCCAATCGCCGTTGTGATCGTGATGATACTGGTGGTGCCGCGACCAGACGTATTGCGGCATCCCCGCCAGAACGCCGAGCAGAAATCCGCAGGCGCGATTGAGACGCTGCGTTCGAAAAAGACTGCGGTGGCCGCACTCGTGCATCAGCGTGAAGATGCGCAGGGTGAACAGGCTGATGGCACCGCCCGCGGCGACCGTGAGCCATACGGAAACGCCGAAGCTCCAGACGGCCAGCGCCCACGCGAGCGCGAAGCACGCCAACGTCGTCAGGACTTGCGTCGCCGCTTTGAAGTCGTCCGCCCGGGCGTGGCGCCGAATGATCCCCTGCTGCGAGCTCCGGAGCGCCGCCAACGAAGCGTCGTGGTCAGGGTCGATTCGTACCGCGTGGTTCGTTCTCATCGAGCTGTGTCCGCCACGGACCGCAACTGCATCCCGCGTGGGGCCCGCGGGACGTATACAGGTCGACGACCGCAAGAAGCGAACCGTCGAAAAGCTCCATGCGCGACTCCGCGACGCGAGGAGAACGATCGAGCGCCAATCTCGGCAGGGTGCCGCAGCCGCCGCGCTTCAGCACTGATCTGGGCGAGGCCGCCGCGCGCTACTCGCGCATGTAATGGCAGGTGTACCCTCCCGGATTTTTCTGCAGATAGTCCTGATGGTACTCCTCGGCGCGCGTTGCCGGGCCTGCTTCGACGATCTCGGTGACGACAGGCTTCTTCCACTTGCCGGACTTGTCGACCCGCGCCTTCACTTCTTCGGCGATCTTCCGCTGCTCGGGCGTGATGACGAAGATTGCCGACCGATACTGCGAGCCCACGTCGTTGCCCTGACGATTGAGCGTCGTCGGGTCGTGTATGCGGAAGAACCACTTCTCGAGCAGGTCGGCGAACGAGATCTGCTTCGGGTCGAACACGATCTTCACCGCCTCGGCATGGCCGGTCGTGCCGGCATGCACGTCGTCGTAGGTCGGATTCGAGGACGCGCCGCCCTCGTAGACGGCTTCGGTCTCGAGCACGCCCGGCACCTTACGCAGAAGGTCTTCCAT
>JBDSJB010000642.1:0-5444 GCA_039917665.1 Binatia bacterium | reverse complement strand
AGGGCGCCTTCGGTGACGGCGCCGAGGAGCAGCACGGCCGTCTCGGCGGGGTGAACCGTCGCGCGCAGCATGCCGCGCTTGGCGGCGGCCACGAGCGACGCCTCCATCAGCTGCTGGAACCCCGGCTCCTCGCAACGCCGCCAACGCTCCCAGCCCAGCACCGACGGGCCGTCCTGCAGCAAGATGCGGCGTGCGAGCGGATCGAGGATGGCCTGCAGGTAGGCGCGGACGCCGCGCAAGATGCCGTCGACCGGATCCTTCGCCGAGCGCCCTTTCGCCATGACGAGCGCGATCATGGCGCGGTGCTCCCGCCGGAAGACCTCCTCGAAGAGCGCCTCTTTCGAGCCGAAGTGGTGGTACACGGCGCCTTTGGTCATGGCGGCGTCGGCCGCGATTTGTTCGAGCGACGCACGGGCGTAACCGTGCTGGCCGAAGCTCCGCCGCGCGACCTGGATCAGCGCTTCGATCGAGGCTGCGGAACGCTCGGTCAGCCGGCTCTTGTCGCGCGTCGCGACGGTCACAATGCGCTCGCGGCGACGACCGATTCGGCGACGACCGCCGCGCGCCGATGCTCGAACGCGTCGCGATACTCCGGATCGCGCAGCATCGTCAGCAAAGCCGCGCGATCGGGAAACCAGCCGACGACGACGACCTGAGTGCCATCCGGCGGCCCGAACATCGACGTCAGGACCGGGCTCGAAACCAGAAACCGGCCGCCGACTCGGGCCAGCGCGGGAACGCTCGTGGCCGCGTACGCCATGAAGGCGTCGAAGCCTCCCGCTGCCTCGCGACCATCGTCGTAGTGCGCGCGCTCGCGCAAGATGAAACGGTTCACGAGGGCGATCGGCCCGTCGGCGGACGGATCGAAGAGCAGGCGCCAGCGCCCGACGGCGCTTGCGGCATCATCGCGTTCATAGAAGCCGACCAAGTCGGCGAGTTCGGTGTCGTTCAGCATTCGTTCCTCCAGGGTCGTATTGGATACTCGAAGTACGTACCCTGGGTATGTCCGCCGCGCGCCCGTGTCAACCGGGTCATGGACGGAAGGCGGATTGGCTATTCACGCGGCAATTGTTGCGGCGCGACAGAATCCCGTTTCTAACGATTGGGAATGCCATGAGACAATCCCGGCGCACCCCATGAGCCAATTCACTCTGCTCCGCCATCGCCGCTTCGGGCCCTTCTTCTGGACCCAGTTCCTCGGCGCCCTCAACGACAACCTTCTCAAGAACTCGCTCGTGATCCTGGTGGCGTTCGGCGCCGCGAGCGCCTCGATGGACGGCGACACCCTGGTGAACCTCGCCGGCGGGATCTTCATCCTGCCGTTCTTCCTGTTCTCGCCGACGGCCGGTCAGCTCGCCGACAAGTTCGAAAAGGCGCGTCTCGTCCGCGCCGTAAAGCTGCTCGAGATCGGCATCATGGTGATCGCCGCGGTCGGCTTCGCGCGCCAGAGCGTGAAGATCCTCCTGACGGCGCTCTTTCTGACGGGCTGCCAGTCCACGATCTTCGGCCCGGTGAAGTACAGCATCCTGCCGCAGCACCTGCGCGAGGAGGAACTCGTCGGCGGCAACGCGTTGGTCGAGATGGGGACGTTCGTCGCGATTCTCGTCGGCACGATGGGCGGCGGTTTGCTGATGAGCGTCCCGAGCTACGGTACGACCATCGCGTCCGGCGCGTGTCTCACGATCGCCGTGCTCGGTTGGGTCACGAGCCTGCGCATTCCGCCCGCGCCGGCCGAGGAGCCCAACCTCCGCATCGACTGGAACGTGTTCGCCGAGATGCGACGCACGCTCGCCCTGGCGCGCGCCAACCGGACCGTCTTCCTGTCGATCCTCGGCATCTCGTGGTTCTGGTTCTACGGTGCGCTCTTGCTGGCGCAGTTTCCAGCGCTCGGCCGCGACGTCCTCGGGGGCAACGAGCACCTCGTCACGGTGCTCCTCACGGTGTTCTCGATCGGCATCGGCGCGGGCTGTCTGCTCTGCGAGCGGTTGTCCGGCGAAAAGATCGAGATCGGGTTGGTGCCGTTCGGGTCGATCGGCCTCTCGCTCTTCGTCCTCGATCTGTTCTTCGCGACGCGCTCGGCGACGGCAGATCCGGGCACCGTCGGCGCATTCGCGTTTCTCGGCAGCTGGCACGGCTTGCGCATCGTCTCCGACCTCATCCTGATCGGCGCGTTCGGCGGCTTCTACATCGTGCCGCTCCTGGCGCTCGTCCAGAACCGCAGCGAGCCGTCGCACCGCTCGCGCATCATCGCGGGCAACAATCTCGTGAGTGCCGGCTTAATGGTGCTCGCCGCCGGCGCCGGTATCGGCCTCCGGGCGATGGGCGTCGACATCCCGACGCTCTTTCTGTTGACGGCGATCGTGAACGCCGGAGTCGCCGTCTACATCTACACGCTCGTCCCCGAGTTCCTGATGCGTTTCCTCATCTGGATGCTCGTGCACACGGTGTATCGCGTGCGCCACCGCGGCCTCGAGCAGATCCCCGACGAGGGCGCCGCCGTCATCGTCTGCAACCACGTGAGCTTCGTCGACGCGCTCGTGGTCGCGGCCGCGTGTCGTCGCCCCATTCGCTTCGTGATGGATCACAGCATCTTCCGCATCCCGGTCTTGAACTTCATCTTTCGCACCGGCCGCGCGATTCCCATCGCGTCGGCCAAGGAAAATCCCGCGCTCAAGGAGGCGGCGTTCGCGGAAGTCGAGCGGGCGCTCACGGCCGGCGATCTCGTGTGCATCTTTCCCGAGGGGCAGATCACCCGCACTGGCGATCTGAATCCGTTCAGACCGGGCGTCGAGCGCATCGTCGCCAGCACGCCGGTTCCGGTCGTGCCGTTGGCCCTGCGCGGGCTGTGGGGCAGCTTCTTCAGCCGGCGGGGCGGTCACGCCATGCGGCACCCGTTCCGACGGTTCTGGTCGCGCATCGAGGTGGTCGCCGGTGTCGCGATGGCGCCGGCCGCGGTGAGCGCGGCGGCGTTGCAGGATCAGGTGCTGGCGTTGCGGGGCGATTTGCGCTGAGTGGCGTCGCCGTACGAGCTACGGCCCGCTCGGGGCGTCCGGGGGCTCGTCCGACGCCGCGCCTCCGGGGCCTTCGGCCAGGAGCGAGCCGTCCTCGTTCCAGTACCGCCAGGTGCCGGTGCGCGTACCTCGGCGGTACGAGCTCTCGATGTGAGGATTGCCGTTGGCGTACCAGAAGAGCCAATCACCGTCCTGAACGTCGTCGGTGTATTCCATCTCGGCTTCCATGTGGCCGCTCCCGTGCCACACGCGCCACAGGCCGTGCTTCCGATCGTGGCGCCAGTTGACGGCGTAGTGCGGTTGCCCGCCGCGATACCAGGAGGCCCACGAGCCCTCGCGCCGGCCCTGACGATAGAAGCCACTGATGTGAATCTGGCCATTGGAATAGCGCGTGACGACCGGCCCTTCGCGTGGCGTGACGTTGCAGCGCGTGAGCGTGCACGTGTCCTCGCAGCCCATGTCGTAGGTGCCGATCAAATGGTCGAGATCCAGAAAGCCCGCGAAGGGCTCCGTCAGCGTCGCGACGCCGTCCGGGCAGTGCTCGTAGCCCGTGGCGTCGGGCTCACCCGGTGTGGCGGTCGGACGCGGGCGCACGGCGGGTACGGTCTCGTCTGGAGATCGTCCCGCCCCGAGCTCGGCGAGATCACTCGCGGCGCGCTCGAGCGTCGCGGTTCGGCTGCACAAAGACACGAACCGATCGTTCGTGAAGACGAGATACCGTTCATTCATGGTGAAGACGAAGCCGCAGCTGACCTCGCTGCGCACCGTCGTGAGCTCCACGACCGGACCGATCCCTCCTTTCCAGACCCGATCGACGCTCAGGGTGACGGTGACGGGATCCATGGTGCCGCGAATCACGGCGCCGGCGTATCGGTCCTTCATGGCGGTGACACGGGCGGTGAACACCTCGTCGGATTCGGCGAGCGCCGTGCGCGCAGACGGCGATAGGGCGCAGCTGCACGCTTGAACGGCTGCGGGGGCCGACAGCACCACGACGAGACAGACGCACACTCGCAGAGACACGTGGATCATGGACCGTCCCTCTCCCGCGCTCGATCTGGTCGGCGCCGGTGATCGGCGTCGCCAACTGTCTCCACGGGTAGCATGATCTCGCCCGGCGAATCGCGATTGGTAGTCGGTGCGCCCGAGAAATCGTTCCGGTCCGGACGCGAGGGCAACGTTCAGCGCGCGCGGCGACAGACCAACAAGATCTCGTCGGCGCGTTCCAGGTCGACGAGACCCTGCATGAGCGTGAGCTTCTTCTCGAAGCGGACCGCGAGCGGCATGAAGACGTGGTTGTACCACCAGAGCGCGCGGCCGCGTTTGTGGACGAGGAACCACATGCCGCAGTCGATCAGGCGTGACGACTTCGGCTGCATCGAGTGCTCGGCCGTTTGCTCGATCGTGAGCCCGTGCTGCGCGAGCATGGCGAGCAGCCGTTCGGGCTCGTAGCGGCGGCGATGGCCGACGATCTCGTCGAGCGACGTCCAGCGCGATGGATGGAGTGGAATCGACAACAAGAACGTCGCGCCCGGCGCGGCGACCCGCACCAGCTCGGCGAGCGCGCTGTGGTCGTCGTCGACGTGCTCGACGATGTCGAGCGCGCACACCAGCTGAAAGTACCCGTCGTGGAACGGCAGTCCGGTGATCGAGCCGCGCGCGGCGTGCCCGCCCTTGCTCCGCAGGCAGGTCACGGCGGGTCCGCTGATGTCGACGAAATGCGTTCCGGCGATGGGCAAGCGCGGCCGCAGTCCCGGTGCGACCTCGAGCCGACGGGACGCGCCCGCCACGAGCTCGCGCACCAGCGGCCAGGTGTTGAAGCGTTCCGCCTCGATCAAATGCGAATCGCGCCAGAGCTCGTCGAAGAAGCGCTGGTTGGTGGCGAGCAGCTCGGGATCGGTGCGCGCGCGCGAAGGCGCCGGGCTTGCCATCGCCCCGAGTTTTGCCGTTCGCGCCGCGGAGGTCCAGCCCCCGCGGGCGCGGCGCTCTCGCGCCGCTACTGCCCCACCGCGAACAGCTTCGCGTCGTTGATCGCGTACACCGTCCCGTCGGGTCCGATGATCGTCGGCGTGTACGCTTCGCCAATGCCGCTCGTCAGCACGACGTTCTCGCTCAGCGTGTTGGTGGCGAGGTCCCAGCGATAGAGGATACCGTCCTCGTTGTTGACGAGGACCGAGCGCGTCACCGGGTCGACCACGGCAGTGTTGATGCACCATTCGCGGACGGCGGTCGGGTTGCCGGGGAAGTCGTCGTCCGGGGTCGGGCCGGCGACGGTCAGGATCTCGCGCATGACGTTGATGCCCGCGATCGCGTCGAGCTGGACGTCGTTGGGATCGAGGACGGCGACCTTGTTCACCCCGTCACCGCCGACACCGGCGTAGTTGTTGTACTTCGTCATCACCAAATAATCCGAAGTGCCGAGGTACGAAGGCA
>JBDSJB010000641.1:0-5455 GCA_039917665.1 Binatia bacterium | reverse complement strand
CGTTACCGCCTTACGCGCCGCTCCAGCAGCTGATCCTCGATCACCGGAATGAGATCGTCGATCGTCGAGTCCTCGTACCGGCCCGACGTCACTTCCGTGACCTCCGGCACCTGGCTCTCGGGCACCTGATGGTTGACGTAAAAGGAGCCCTGGCGTCCGCCGTTGCCTGGCAGGATCACCACGAACATGTTCTGCAGCTCCCCCGTCAGGATGAGCCCGTCGAGCAGCAGACCGATGCGCTCGTAGTCCGAGGGGCTCTGACCGTAGCCGATCAGGAAGTACGCCACCGGAAACTCGCGGTCGGTACGGTGGAACGCCGGCGGTCGATAGACCAGCACCTCGCGCGTCGGTACCGGAGCGCCCGCCGTCGCGAGCGAGGGCGAGTCGATCGTCGCGGTCAACACGTCGCCGCGGAGATCCGGATCCGGCAAGTCGACGTCGAAGTCGAAATCGTCGAGATCGATGTCGATGCCGCCGCCACCGCCGCCGGGCCCGTCGAAGCCGTCGGGAAACGACTTGTCGAGGTAGCCGAGAAGCGAGAGGAAGCGCTGCCAGACCGTGTCGTCACCGCAGACGTCGCCCGTGAGCAAATCCTCGGGATCGGCCCCGGCCACGCCGATGTGCCCCGCGTCGTAGCGCACCAGCCGGAACTGGTCGTCGTTGTCGGGGAGGTCGGCGCAACTGCCGCCGAAGCCGTCCTGCACGCCGACGGTGAGGCCCTTCTCGCGGAGGATCCGCACGAGGGTGTCGTAGTGGCGCGCGAATCCGAACTCGTCCTTGATGCCGACGTCCATGTAGATGCGCTGGGTCGAGATGTCGGCGGCACTCTCCGCCGCGATGCGCGACGTCGGATCTTCCGTGAGGACGTGCGCGCGGTCGGGGTCGTAGTCGAACTGGCCGTTGCCTTCGCCGAAGTCACCGGTGCCGGCGACGCCGTCGAGCCCGATGTCCTCGAACCCTTCACCCGCGTCGAAGATGAGGTTGGCGTTCCCGTCGGTGAACGGCTCGGAATAGTTCAACACGATGCCGTCGCCGACGTCGTAAATGCCGTCCCCGTTCAGATCGACGAGCTCACGGTTGCCGATCAGCTGGCCCGCGACGCCGCCCGACAAGGTCTGCGCCGAGCCGCGCGCGGCGAGCAGCACATCGACCGACTCGGTCGGCGCTTCGCCGATCTGGCGGAGGCCGTCCTCGTTGCCATCGCCGCCGTCGAGAAATCCCCGCGGGTCGTCGAGCAGTGTGAAGTTGTCGAACTGATCGTCCCGCAAGAGCGTCGCCGGCTCCGAATCCGATGCCAGGTAGAGCCGGTTCTGATCGGGGTTGTGGAGGAACGGATTGCCGAAGGCGATCACGAGATCCTTCAACTGGTCGATGCGGGAGTCGCGATCGGGATACGGCGGCAGATGGTCGAAGGTGAAGTCCTCACCGACGTCGCGCGGGATCGTCGTCTGCGCTTTCACCTCGAGATTGTCGTCGATGCTGTCACGCAGCAGTTGCTGCAAATCGACGGGGCCGCCGAGCGAGCCGATGGTCGAGAAGATGTCGCGGTGCTTGGTGCCGAGGTTGAGGGCCGCATAGCCGCCCATCGAGACGCCGGCGATCGCGCGATAGGTCCGGCTCTCGCTGAGCGCCGGGGGCGGACCGGTCGGCTCGTTGTCGTTGCCGCCACCGCCGCCACCACCCCCGCCACTGCAAGCCGCGAGCATCAGCAGGCCCAGATACACGCACACCCCGAGCGCTGCTCGGCGGCGCTCACCCGCTGCCAAGGTCGTGGTCGTCATCAGACGGCGCTCGTGGGGATGTTCTTGTAGCTGTTCAGGCGGTTATAGAGCGTCTTCAGGCTGATGCCGAGAATCTTGGCGGCCTGATCCTTGTTGCCTTCGCAGGCATCGAGCGTCGCGAGGATCAACCGGCGCTCGGCGTCGGCGATCGAGCTGCCGACTTTCACTTGCAGCATCGCATCGCCGCCCGCAGCGAGCTCCGCCGCCGGTGCGCCGACCGGTGCCGAGTCGGGCAGCTGGCTCGGGCTGATCTCGTCGTCGGCGAGGATGAAGGCCCGGTGCATGACGTTCTTGAGCTCACGGACGTTGCCCGGCCAGCGATAGCCGCGGAGGCGTTCCATCGCGGGGCGGCTGAGACGCTTGCGCGTGCCTTCGTCCTTGTTGAGCTCGGCGAGACACGACTCCGCGAGCAGATCGATGTCGCCCGCGCGGTCGCGGAGCGGTGGCAACGTGATCGGGAAGACGCGCAAGCGATACAGCAGATCCTCACGGAACTTCTGATCGATCACGGCCTGATGCGGATCGCGGTTGGTGGCGGCGATGACGCGGACGTCGACCGGGAGATCCTGCTCGCCGCCGACCCGCGAGAAGCGGCCCGTCTCGAGTACGCGCAAGAGCTTCACCTGCAGCTCGAGCGGCATCTCGGTGACCTCGTCGAGGAAGAGCGTGCCGCCGTTGGCGCGCTCGATGTAGCCGCGATGCAGGCGATCGGCGCCGGTGAAGCTGCCGCGCTCGTGACCGAAGAGCTCGCTCTCGATCAGGTTCGGCGCGATCGCGCCGCAGTTGATGACGACGAAAGGACGCTTCCGGCGGCGGCTGAGCTTGTGGACGCTCTCGGCGACCAGCTCTTTGCCCGTGCCGCTCTCCCCTTGGATGAAGACGGTGGCGCTGCTCGGCGCGACGCGTGTGATCTGCTCGTAGACCGTCTGCATGACCGGCGAGCCGCCGATCAGCGCCCCGAAGCGGCCGAGGCCGCGGAGCTCGGCACGCAGGCCCTCGATCTCTTCCGTCATGTCGCGGCGACGCGCGACGTTGACGAGAATCGCGCGCAGACGCGGGAGGTCGACCGGCTTGGTGAGGTAGTCGGAGGCGCCTTGACGGAGCGCTTCGATCGCGTTGTCGAGCGTCGCGTGACCGGAAATCACGATCATTTCCGGCGCCCCCGGGCCTTCGAGGGCGCTCAGCAGCTCGAGGCCATTGCCGTCAGGCAGCGTCAGGTCGACGAGCACGACATCCGGTACCCGGACCTTGAAGATCGCGTGGGCATCCGCGAGCGAGCCCGCGGTCTCGACCTCGAAGCCTTCGCTGCGGACGATCTCCGCCATCGCAGCCTGAAAATCGGGATCGTCGTCGACGATGAGTACACTCGGCATGGCGGCGATCTCTTCCGGGCGCCCTTCTAGCTCATCCTTCGACGCGTGTGCGAGCGCAGCCATAAATACGACTCCCTATATGTAAAGGTGTCGGCGCCCGTTCAGGCGCGACGACACGCTTCGTCGAGCATCTGCTTCAGGACGCTCAACTGGATGGGTTTGATCAAATACGCGTAGGCCCCAGCCTCGCGAGCTCGGCGGCCGAGGTCGTCTTCCTCGATTCCGGTCATCAGGATCACGGGCGTCTGTGGTCGCGTCTCCCGCACCTTCGCAAGCAGGTTGTACCCGTTGCCCGGCATCCCGATGTCCGACAGCACGACATCGACGTCGTCCGCCTCCATCTGTTCCAAGGCACCGGGCACGTCGCCCGCCTCGCGGGCCTCGAAGCCCTGCGCCGACAATGCCGCGATCAGGGCGGCACGCAGAGGGAGGTCGTCTTCGACGACGAGCACGGTCGGCAACGCGGACTTTTTGGACAAGACGGGAGAGCGACTGTGCAAGCCGCGCGCCATCGCTCGGCGTGGAAAAGTTTACGCGTGGGGCGGTTGAAGCGTTGCAGGAGTTGCACAGCTTGTAACTCCTACTTGCCTACTACGGACGCCTCTGGTCTGAGGGAGTCGGAATGGAGCGGGTGATGGGGCGCCGGACTTCATGGCGATCGCGGGTCGCTATGGGCGCTGGGCTCGCTGCCGCGATGCTCGGCGCGGCGACGTTGTTCTTCCACGTCACCCACGTCGGTCCGGCGCGGTGGCGAATGCCCGTCGGCACCGCGGCGGGTCTCGTGCTCGCCGGCGCGAGCCTCGTCGCGTGCTCCCAGCATCGCCGGACGGTCGCGCGCGCGCTCGCGGGCGTGGTCGTCGTCGGCGCCCTCCTCGCGCTCGCGCATCACCTCCGCGTCGGCATGGGCGGCGGACCCGGCGGTCTGCCGCCGACACTCCCAGCCGCGAGCAGCGCGCTCTGCCTCTTGTTCGCGGGCGCCGCGCTCATGCTCGGCCATCACCAGCCCGCGACGGCCTGGACCCTCGGCATCGCCGTGCTGGCGCTCGCCACCCTCGGCTTGTCGGGGCGCTTGCTGCAGCTGCACGCGACCTTCGTCGACTTCATGCCACCGCTCTCGGCGCTCGGCTGCGCGCTGCTCGGTCTCGGCCTCGCCTTCGGCATCCGCCCGCGCACGACCGCGCGCGGCGACCTCGCCTCGCGCTACACCCCGTTGGCCGCGGGCGCCACGTGCCTGCTCGCCACCCTGCTCTTCTGGCAATCACTCGTCGTCCACCAACGCGCCGAGCTGCAGCGCGTGGTGGAGATGACGGCCGTCGGGTCGCTCGCCGAGCTGAGCGCCTTCGTCACGAGCGTGGCGCGCGCGCTCGACCACATTGCGGAAGAATGGAACGCCGCGGGTCGGCTCCCAGCCGTGCAGTGGCGCTATCAAAGCCGACTCGTGCTCGAGCGGCTCGGGGGCCCGCGCTCGGTCGAATGGATCGACGATGCGTACGACGTCGTCTACATCGTACGGCCGCCGAAAGCGCTCAGTCCCTTCCCGGGGGCCGCCGGTGAGCCGGCGCCCCCGCTCACGAGCGACGCGCAGCGCGCGCTCTCCGTCGGACGCGCCTCCCACGCCGCGGTGGCGACGCCGACCTTCGACGCGGGGGAGCGCCAGATCGCGTTCCGACTGGCGGTGCCGCTCTTCCGGCGCGACGCGCCGGACGGGTTCGTGTCGGCCTTGTTTCTCGTCGACGAGATGCTCGACGACCTGCTCGCCACCCGGCTGCGCGACTACGTGATCACGGTCTACGAGGGCGACGCCCAGATCTATGGCGCGCGCGGGTCGGCGGGCGTGGTCCCGTGCAGCTGGTGTCGGCCGTATACGCTCGACCTCCCCGGTGAGCGGAGCTGGAGCATTCGAATCCTGCCGTCGGCCGAGCTCCGCGAGACCATCGAGACGTCGTTTCCCGAGATGATCTTGTTCTCCGGCATCCTGATCTCGATCCTGCTGACGGCCATGCTGCAATTTCTGGCGCGCGAGCGGCGCACCGCCCGCGACCTCGCGCGCGCGAATCGGGCGCTCCACGACGAGGTCGCGTCGCGCCGCACCGCCGAGCAGGAGATCCGCACCCTCGCAACCGAGCTCGAGCAGCGCGTCCGCGATCGAACGACCGAGCTCGCCACCTCCAACACGGCCCTCCGCAGCGAGAACGCGCTCCGCCAGCGTGCCCAATCGACACTCGAAACCGCCAACAAGAATCTCCGGCACTTCGCGTCGTTCGTCTCTCACGAGCTGCGGCAACCGCTCGCGACGATGGC
>JBDSJB010000640.1:0-7324 GCA_039917665.1 Binatia bacterium | reverse complement strand
ATGTAGCGCGACAGGTCCTCGTCGCCGAGGATCGCATCGAGCTTGGCGCGGACCTGGGCGCCGTCGATCGTCACTTCGCGCGCGCCGAGCTCCGGCGCATCGAACGACAGCTCTTCCAGCAGCTTCTCGAGGACGGTGTGGAGGCGGCGGGCGCCGATGTTCTCGGTGCGCTCGTTCACGGCGGCGGCGATGCGCGCGATCTCGTCGACCGCGTCGTCGGCGAAGCACAGACGGACGTTCTCGGTTGCCATGAGCGCGACGTACTGCGTGACGAGGGCGTTCCGCGGCTCGGTCAGGATGCGGACGAAGTCGGCACGCGTGAGGGCGTCGAGCTCGACCCGGATCGGGAAGCGACCCTGGAACTCCGGGATCAGGTCGGATGGCTTCGTCATGTGGAATGCGCCCGACGCGATGAAGAGGATGTGGTCGGTGCGGACCATGCCGTGCTTGGTGTTGACCGTCGAGCCTTCGACGATCGGCAGCAGATCGCGCTGCACGCCCTGGCGCGACACGTCGGGGCCGTGCATGCCTTCGCGCCCGGCGATCTTGTCGATCTCGTCGAGGAAGACGATGCCGGACTGCTCGACGCGCCGCACGGCCTCGCGCGTCACGTAGTCCATGTCGACCAGACGGCTGGCTTCCTCGCCCGTCAGCTGCTCGAGCGCCTCGGGCACCGGTAGGCGCGACTTCTTGGTCTTCTTCGGGAGGATGTTCGAGAAGAGCTCTTTGACGTTGAGCTCCATCTCCTCCATGCCCTGCGGCGTCAGGATCTCGACCATGGGCGAGACGTTCCTGGTGACCTCGAGCTCGACCATGCGATCGTCGAGCTTGCCCTCGCGGAGCCAGCGCCGGAACGTCTCGCGGCTCGTGCTGCTCGCCGCGGCGCCGGCAGCGGCATCGGCAGGCGCGGCCGTGGCGGGTCCGGTTGGTAGCAGGAGGTCGAGCAGGCGCTCTTCGGCCACCTCGCGCGCGCGTCGGACGACCTTGTCTTTCTCCTCGGCTTTCACCATGGCGATGCCGAGGTCGACCAGGTCGCGGATGATCGACTCGACGTCGCGCCCGACGTAGCCGACCTCGGTGAACTTCGAGGCCTCGACCTTGAGGAAGGGGGCGTTCGCGAGCTTCGCGAGCCGGCGCGAGATCTCGGTTTTGCCGACCCCGGTGGGCCCGATCATGATGATGTTCTTGGGCGCGATCTCGTCGCGCAGGTCTTCCGGCACTTGCTGGCGGCGCCAACGGTTGCGGAGGGCGATGGCGACGGCACGTTTCGCGGCGCGCTGCCCGACGATGTAGCGGTCGAGCTCCGACACGATCTCCCGCGGCGTCATCGTGTGGGGTGTCGACGGGTCGGCCGGCCGCGGGTTGTGGATGATCACGCCGGCAGCTCCTCGAAGACGAGGCGATCGTTGGTGTAGACGCAGATGTTCGCGGCGATGCGCATCGCCTCCTCGGCGATGCCCCGCGCGTCGAGCGTCGTGTGCTTGGCGAGCGCCGTCGCGGCGGCGAGCGCATAGTTGCCGCCCGAGCCGATGGCGATGATGCCCTCGTCGGGCTCGACGACGTCACCGCTGCCTGAGATGAGCAACGTCGACTCGGCGTCGGCGACGATCAGCAACGCTTCGAGGCGGCGCAACATGCGGTCGGTGCGCCAGTCCTTGGCAAGCTCGACGGCGGCGCGCCGGAGATTCCCGTTCACGGCCTCGAGCTTCTGCTCGAACTTCTCGAAGAGGGTGAAGGCGTCGGCCGTTGCACCCGCGAACCCGGCCAGCACGCGACCTTCATAGAGGCGGCGCACCTTCCGGGCGTTGTGTTTCATCACCGTTTGCCCGAGGGACACCTGGCCGTCACAGGCGACGACGAGCTTCCCGCCGCTCCGCACGGCGAGAATGGTGGTCGAGTGGAAGACCTCGGGCACGCGGGGACACTAGCGGTGGTTGGGCACCGTGTAAACGCAGTTTCGCGCGAACGATGGACGACGCCGCACGGCCGGCGTATCAGGCGGGGATCGGAGGATTGCCGTCATGATGCCAGCATTCGCAGAGGCCAGCCGCGCCATTCATCGCGGCGAATCAGATCTGCCGTTCGTGGACTTCGGCGACGGCGTGAGCCTGCAGTTGCTGCAGGTCGACCTCGATCAGGGCTTGTGGGTCGTCCGCACCCGCTTCCAGCCGGGCGTCACGATTGCGACGCACAAGCACACCGGTCCGGTGTTTGCCGTGACGCTTGCCGGGAGTTGGAAGTACCTGGAGTATCCCGACGTCAACACGGCGGGGTCCTATCTCTTCGAGCCGGCGGGATCGGTGCACACGCTGACCGTGCCGAAGACCGAGACGGCGGTGACGGACGTGTGGTTCGCCATCTACGGGGCCAACCTGAACCTCGACGCGAACGGCAACGTCGAAGCGGTGATCGACGCCGAGCTGATTCACAATTTCTATCTCGCGGCGTGTGAGAGTCAGGGCTTGCCGGCGCCGGCCGTCATTCGTGGGGCGCACTGACGTTCGTTGGGCGCGCACTGCCCTTCGCTAGGCGCTCATTGGCGTTGCGCAGTCGCCTCTAGTAATCGGAATCGCCATGGTCATCGTTCATCACCTGGAAAACTCGCGCTCGCAGCGCATGCTCTGGCTGCTCGAAGAGCTCGGCGTGGCGTACGAGGTGAAGCGCTACGCGCGCGACAAAGAGACCATGCTCGCACCTCCCGAGCTGCGCGCCGTCCATCCGCTCGGGAAGTCGCCCGTCGTCACCGACGACGGCGTGACGGTCGCCGAGTCGGGCGCCATCGTCGAGTATCTCGTCGACCGCTACGGCAATGGCCGGCTGCTTCCGCCGGCGGGGACGCCCGAACGCCTCCGCTACACCTACTGGCTGCACTATGCCGAGGGCTCGGCGATGCCACCGCTCCTGTTGAAGCTCGTCTTCGATCGGCTCGAAGTGGCGCCGATGCCCTTCTTCATCAAGCCGATTGCGCGCGCGATCTCGGGTCGGGCGAAGAGCTCCTTCATCGAGCCGCAGATCAAGCTCCATCTCGACTACCTGGACAGCGAGCTCGGCAAGGCGACGTGGTTCGCGGGCAACGAGATGACCGCGGCCGACATCCAGATGAGTTTCCCGCTCGAAGCCGCCGACGCTCGTGCGGGGCTCGCGTCCGGGCGCCCGAAGCTGAAGGCGTTCCTCGACCGCATCCACGCACGGCCCGCCTATCAACGCGCACTCGCCAAGGGAGGGCCGTACGAGCTGATGCGCTGATGGCGCGTTGGCGCGTCGTCGCGTCGATGGACTCGCAGCAATAGCAATGAGCGTCGAAGTCACCGATACCGCGGCGGCGATCGCGCGCGTGCGATCATGGGAGAGCGATCTGCCCGAAGCCGAGCGTCTGTTCGAGGATCCGTACGCGCAACTCTTCGGCGGCGGTCCCGCGGCCGACGAGGCGGTGCAACTGTTCCTCTCGGCGCCCATCTTTCGCGATCACATCCGCCTGCGCACGCGGTTCATCGACGACGCGATGCGGGCGGCGCTCGCCGCGGGGATCAAGCAGGTCGTCAACCTCGGGGTCGGGTTCGACTGCCGTACGCTTCGCCTGACCGAGATCGCCGACCAAGGCGCCCAGGTCTACGAGGTGGACTTCGCGGCGCAGCTCGAGCGCAAGACGACCATACTCGCCGCCGCCGGCGTGGCGCTGCCGCCTTTCATGCACCTGGTCGCGGCCGACTTCAGCGGCGAGTTCGGTGCGCAGCTGACGGCGGACCTGGCGGCCGCCGGCTTCGACGTCGCGGCGCCCGTCGTCATCGTCTGGGAAGGCGTGCTCAGCTACCTCGACGACGTCTCCTGCGATCGCACGCTGCGCTGGATCACGAGCGTCAGTGCGGCCGGATCCCGGCTCGCGTTCAACTACCCCGTCTCGCGCTTCGACCCGGAAGATCTTCGACCTCGGATCTTGGAGGCAGGGTTTGTCTGGCTCGACGATGCGTCGCTCGGGGACGTCTACGGGCGCTATCTCCCCGACGACCCTCCGGCGGGCAGCGACCTCTACCGCTTCGCCGTCGCCTGGCGCTGACGACGGCCGCCCGCGCTCACGCCCGCGGGAACGCCTTGTCGTAGACCTCGGCCAGGCGCGCGAAGTCGACGTGCGTATAGCGCTGCGTGGTCGAGAGACTGGCGTGGCCGAGCAGCTCTTGAATCGCGCGGAGGTCGGCGCCGGCGTTCAAAAGATGCGTCGCGAACGAATGGCGGAACGCGTGCGGGCTCGCGCGCACACGCGTCTCGGCGCGTCCGACGTGCTGCGCGACGATACGGGCCACGCTCCGCACGGTGAGGCGACCGCCGCGGCCGTTCAAGAAGACGGCGCTTTTCTCCTGCCGGCGGCTCGCGGGCCATTCGTTCGAGTAGCGCTCGAGCGCGGTGAGGGCCGTCGCGCCGATCGGAACGATGCGCTCTTTCCGCCCTTTGCCGAGGACGCGCACGACGGCGCCACGGCGATCGACGTCCAGCCAGTCGAGGTTGACGAGCTCGCTCACGCGAATGCCGGTCGAGTAGAGCATCTCGAGAATGGCGCGGTCGCGCGCCGGCATCGCGCCGGCGCCGCGGATGCCGTCGAGGACGCGAAACATCTCGTCGACGGTGAGATGCGGGGGAAGGAAGCGTTCGCGTTTGGGAGCGGCGAGGCTCGCGGCGGGGTCGTCAGTTCGTCCGCCCCGGCTCGCCGCGTGGCGGAAGAAGTGCTTCAGCGCGGCGAGCTTCCGTGCGACGGACGTTTTCCGGGTCTGTCCCGCCAAGCTCGCGAGGTAGGCGCGTACGCCGTGGACATCGACGTCGGCGAGGCGTTCGCCGCGCGCCGCGAGGAAGGCGGCGAACTGGCGCAAGTCGGAGCCGTAGCCTTTGATCGTGTGCGGCGAGGCATTGGCCTCCTGGGCGAGGTACGCCTCGAACCGCTCGATCAGCTGCGTCGCAGCCGCGTCCACATCCCCCGCCATGCCGCCACCCCGCTCCTCGAACAGCTCGGTGCTGTTCGCTGCAACGGCGCGCATGGTATCAATCGCGACCGCGATGCTGCAACGCGAATCCACCACCGAACGCGTGACTATGACGAGTCGCCGCGGGGTCCGGCTGGCAGGGCTCCTGCACCGCCCGGCGGGCGTCGACGATCTCGCCGTGCGGCCCGCGATCGTCCTCTGTCACGGCATGGAGTCGACGAAGGAGGGCACCAAGCACCAGGCCCTCGCGGCGCGTCTCACGGCGCTCGGGTACGTCTGCCTGCGCTTCGATTTCTCGTACGTCGGTGAGTCGGAAGGATCGTTCGAGGACCTCACGATCAGCGGCGAGGTCGAGGATCTCGGCGGGGCGATCGACTTCCTGACGGCGCGCGGCGCGACGACCTTCGGTCTCGTCGGCTCGAGCCTCGGGGGGACCGTCGCCGTGCTCTTCGCCGGGGCGGAGCCCCGCGTCCGGGCGCTCGTCACGATCGCGGCGGTGGCGTTGCCGCTCGGCATCGTGCAGCGCATGGATCCGGCGGCCGTCGCGGCGTGGCGCCAGAACGGGGTGCGCGGTCAGCTCCGCCGCAGCTTTCTCGACGATCTCGAGCACGTCGACGTGCTCGCCGCAGCCCGTGGGCTGACGGCGGCCACGTTCGTGACTCACGGCGACGCGGACGATGTGGTGCCGGTCGAGGATGCCTACGCGCTCTTTGCGGCGCTCCCGGATCCGAAGGCGCTGGCCGTGACACCCGGTTGCGACCATCGCCACTCCGATCCCGCGCACCTCGAGACCTTGCTCGACCGCACCATCGACTGGTTGGTGCAACAGCTGCCGCCCGGAGCGTGCGCATGATTTGCGCCGCCTGCCGGATGGACCTCGGACGGCCGGAGCGCATTGGCCGGCGCGACACGTGTCCGCAGTGCGCGGGCGATCTGCGGACCTGCCGGCAGTGCCGGCACTACGATCCGCGCTCCCGCGACGGGTGCCGCGAGCCGCAGGCGGAACGCGTGCTCGACCCGACCCGCGCCAACTTCTGCGATTATTTCAGCGCGCCCGAGGCCCCGGCGCCCGTGACGTCGGCGGGCGGGGCGCCGGACGCGCGCGCCGAGCTCGATCGATTGTTCAAACGGTAAGGGCGGGATGCGAGCTCTGACGGCGGTCGTAGCGGTGGTGATGCTGGTGGTCGTCGGGATCGCCGTATTCGCCATGCTGAATCTGCGCGCGTTGATCGGGGCGCATCGCGATCAACTGGTGGCGCGCGTCGAGCGGATCGTCGGCCGGCCGATCACGGTCGGTGCGGTGGTGCCGTCATGGTGGCCGCTCGGCATCCGGCTCGGCCAGGTGACCCTCGGCGAGGACCCCGCGTTTGGGGCCGGACCGTTCCTCGTCGCCGACGGGGTGATCATGTCGGTGCGCCCGTGGCCGTTGGTGCACGGTCGCATCGAGGCCGCGGGCGTCGTGCTCGAACGGCCGGCGCTCACACTGCGGCGGAACGGCGAGGGTGAATGGAACGTCGCCAGCCTCGGGGACTCCACGCGCGACGGCGGCGCGGACGGCGGCGGTGCGAAGCGGAAGGAGCGCCGGCACTCGTTTCGGATTCCGCTCGAATGGGCGATCGGTGTCGCGCTCAGTCAGGTGCGCGACGGGACGATCACGATCGAGGATGGTCGGGACGGTGAGGCCGTCCAGCTGGTGTTGCGTCACGTCCGGCTGCACGCGGACGACGTGCGGCTGGGCGCGGCGGCGCGCCTCCGGCTCGAGGCGGCGGTGTTCGCGGCCGATGCTGCCGATCTCTTGCTCGACGTCCGCGTTCCGAATCTCGGGGAGCGCGACGTCGAGCACACCCCCTTCACGGCGCGGCTCGCGTTGACGGATGCCGATCTCGGGAAAGTGGGGGTGTGGGTGCGGCGCCCGGACCTCGCGAGCGGGCGGGTGGGCTCCCTGACGCTCGATGCGGCGGGAACGCTCGAAGCGTTACACGCCAGCCTGGATCTCCGCATCGACGATCCGGCCCTTCGTGTCGGCAGCGTGCCGGTCGGTGCCGTGCAACCAGCGACGCTGCAAGCGCGGGTCGGACGCACGACCGAGGCGCTGACGATCGAGATGCTGCGCGCGACGCTCGGCGGGCTCGTCCTGCAGGGCCATGGCGAGGCGACCGAAGACCCGTGGCGCATCGCGCTCGACGTGCAATCGGACTCGGGTGGTGTCGCCGCGGTGGCGGTCGGCGGGACGACCGTCGAGGTCAGCGCGCTCGACGGACGCGTCATTGCCAATCGCGATGGCGTCGCGCTCGAGCCGCTGCATCTGACGCTTGCAGGTGTTCCGCTCGAGGCGCGCGGTTGGGTGACGGGTG
>JBDSJB010000639.1:0-3940 GCA_039917665.1 Binatia bacterium | reverse complement strand
CAGCCCCACCCACACGATCTGCTCGTGGAAGGGCGAGGCGAGCTACAAGACGGTGGTCGTCGCCGGCCAACGCAATCCCGACGCGGCTTGGTACTACCCGGACCCGAAGCCGGCCGCCGACGAGATCAAAGGCTGGTATGCGTTCTGGCGCGGGGTGGAAGTCACGAAGTAGCAGGGCGGCTCGCGCCGCCCTGCCGCGCTTTCTTCACGTGTCGCAAGCGGTGGAACTCGAAGTACGCGAGCTTGTCGCTGGCCGCGCCGAGCCCGAGCGTGAAGCCCGCGAGCTCGCCGACGGCGCTGACCGCGAGGCCGAGGACCACCATCGGCAACACCCCGCGTGGCATCGCCTGCGGGCCGCGGGCGCGGAGCTGGCCGAGTACCCAGCGGAGTCGGACGAATGGAATGAGGGGGCTGCCGCACGCGTAGACGATGCGGCGGCCGAGCGACCACGGACGCGACCGCACCGTCGCGAACACGCGCCCGGCGTGAAACTGCACCTGCAGAAAGGACGACAGCCGCTCGAAGTTCATGTGAAACACGCGCGCGCGCGAGTCGAGATAGAACGCGTGGCCCTTGGCGTGCAGATCCCAGTGCAGCACGATCTCGGCCTTGAGCATCGTCTCGAGGTCGTCGCCGTAGGCGAGCAGCGCGTCGCGCTTGAAGCTGCCGTTGTGGGTCGGCAGATGATCGATCGGGCCTGACGGGCGCGGAAACCACCAGGTCGCGAACCCCAGGAGGAAGTCGGCCCAACTGATCGCGCTCTTGGGATTGGGATTCCCCATCGCCGGGGCGACCGCCGTCCACGGCTCCTGATGCCGTTCGATGGTGTACTCGGCCCATTTCGGGTCGGGATAGGAATGATCCTCGAGCAGCGCCACGACCGGGGCGCTGGCCGCGCGAATGCCGACCGCATTGCCGTGCGCGAGCGACCGGATCGGACCGGCTTCGACCACCCGCACGGCCGCGAACGTGTCCGCCGTGTCGGCGTCGTCGAGCACCACGTCCTTGGCCGACGGTGCCACGATCACGATCTCGAGCTGGTCGCGCGCCGACTGCGCGCGCGTGTGGCGCATCGTCTTGCGGATGGTCTCGTAGTCGTCGGGCGTGACGATCACGACCGACATGGCCGCGGGCTTGGACGACGTCACCTGGCGGAACCTCCATTCGTGGCCGCGCGGGCGTGCGCGAACCGTGCAATGCAGTCGCGATAGTACGCTTCGTTCACGGGGCGGAGCACGTCGATCGCGAAATGCGTCTCCACGAGGCGCCGGCCGGCCTCGCCGAGTCGCCGCGCCAGGGCGGCGTCGCCGAGCACGCGCACGATCGCGGCGCCGATCGCGCCGGGATCGTCGGGATCGGTCAGGAGGCCGTTTTCCTCGTGGCGCACGAGCTCCGGACCGCTCGTCCGGCGGCTGTAGATGGTCGGACAGCCGGAGGCCATCGCCTCCATGGGCGCCAGCGCGAACGCTTCGGCCCGCGACGGGAAGACGGCGACGCGTGCCGCCTGCAGCGCCCGGTCGAGCTCGGCGCGCGTGACGTGCCCGTGAAAATGGACGCGGTTCTCGGGCGTCGCGCCGAGCTGCGACGCGAGGAAGCTCCGCATCGACGCTCCCGCGCGCGTGAGCCCATCCCGGCCGAAGAGGTGCAGCTCCGCATCCGGGTGCACCGCGGTCACCTGCGGCCACGCGCGTACCAGCGCCACGATGCCCTTCTTCTCGGTCAGCGTGCCGGAGAACACCACCGACGCCGCCGCGCGCGCGCGCTCGACCGCCGGCGGCGGCAGCGCGATCGGGTTGAAAAGGACGGTGCTCGCGCCGGGCGCCAAGCGAAAGAGCTCCGCGGTCTTCCGCGCGGTGTAGGCGCTGACGGCGCACCAGAAATCGGCCCGCCGCAACGCGGCCCGCTCGAGCAGCGCGGTCACGGTGGGTGCCGGCTCGCCGAGCTCGGCGGCGAAGTACGTCGCCGACCCGTTCGCCCGCACCACGACCGGGACGGGTAACCGGGGCCAAGCGGCGATCCAGCCTTCCCAATCCGGCGCCTCGATGAGGTCGAGCGCGCCACTCCGGGCCCACGCGGCGACGGTGCGAAAGAGGCGGCGCCGCACGAGCGCCTTCCCGGGGCGATGGGTCGCGTCGCGCAGGCGCCAGACCTCGACGCCGTCGTCGACCTCGTGCGGCACGCCGGGATGGTCGGCAGGATAGGCGCCGATGACGCGGACGCCGTGCCCGGCCCCGACCAGCGCGCGGGCCAAGGTTCGCGTGCAGCTGCCGATGCCGCCGTGCGGGCCCGGGGGATACTCGTTGCAGAGGAAGCAGATCCGCATCGTCAGCGCCGGGCCACGATGGGGCTCCGGCGGAGCTCCGGGACGATCAGCGCCATCAGGCGGCCGTGCACGCGCAGGAGCGCGGTCGTCACCGTCGGTGCGAGCGCGCGCGGGAGCAGCCCGAGCAGCAGCCACGCGCAGAGCAGGGTGAACGTCTTCCGCCGGACGAGGATCCGCGGGTGCAGACGAATCGCTTCGAGCAGCTTCCGCCCCGCTTCGCCACGACGGGACGTCCGAGTGAGATGGAGGAACGACACGTAGTGCTTGATGTTGGCGAGGTACTCGTTGCGGCGACGCTGCAGGTCGGCGGGGGCAGTCGCGAGCGCGCGCGCGAGGATCAGGAGGCACGCTTCTTCCACCCGCGCGGCATCGGCGCTCATCGAGCTCGCCGAAACGCGGTAGAGGATCTGGTAGCGCGGCACCATCACAAAGGGCCAAGCGACCGCGGCGCGCAGCCAGTATTCCCAGTCCTCCGCCGAGCGCAGCGTCGGGTCGAACGGACCGACGGCGTCGACGCAGCTCCGGCGCAGCAACACGTTCGAGCCGCTCGCGATGAAACACTCGCGCAGCAACGGCAGCCGGACGTCGCCTTCGAAATAGAGCCGCTCCTTTGCGAAGAGATAGCGGCCGTCGCCATCGACGAAGGTCGTCCAGCTGTAGGCGAGGCCGGCCTCGGGATGTCGTTCGAGTGCTGCGACCTGGCAGGCGAGCTTGTCGGGTGTCCAGAGGTCGTCCGCATCGATGAACGAGATGAACGCGCCCGCGCTGTGCGCGACGCCGCGGTTCCGACCCGTGGCGAGGCCGCCATGCGGGTAGGAGAAGACGCTGAGCCGCTCGTCGGCGACGCTCCGCACCCGTGCGAGCGTCCCGTCCGTCGAGCCGTCGTCGATCACGAGGATCTCGAGATCGGCATGGGTCTGCGCCCGCACCGACGCGATCGTCTCGAGGATGGTCCTCTCGGCGTTGTAGGCGGGGATGATGACCGAAACGAGCGGCGGGCTCATGAGGACGTCAGCATGCGGAGACGTGCCGACCGTTCAAGCCGGCGCGGCTATGCCGCTCGCCGCTCCACTACGACCGGCATTCCTTCCGACGGTGCGAAGGCGATCCCGCGTCGCACGACGCGGGCTTGGTAGCCCGGCACGGCGCGCAGCTCCAGGCGGCTCAGGATGCGGGAGAGGACGATCTTCATCTCGAAGCCCGCGAATGCGGCGCCGAGGCAGGCGCGGTTGCCGCCGCCGAAGGGAAAGAATTCGTAGGGGGTAGGGCGGCGGCCGAGGAAGCGCTCGGGCTTGAACGCGTCGGGCTCTTCCCAGAGGTCGGGGCGGCGGTGCGTCAGGTACATGCACGGCGCCGCGACGACGCCCGCCGGCAGGGTGTGGTCGCCGATCGTCACGGGCTCCCGCACGCGGCGGCCGACCATCGGAATGATCGGCATCAGACGCTGCGACTCCTTGATGGTGGCGTCGAGGAAGGGCAGCTCGCTGCTCGCCGGCACGCGGTGGTGCCCGTCGTACGCGGCGAGCTCGGCACGGAGACGGTCGTACACCTCGGGGTGCGCGAGCACGTGGTGGAGCACCCACGCGAGGGTCGTCGCGGTGGTCTCGTGGCCGGCGA
>JBDSJB010000638.1:0-5142 GCA_039917665.1 Binatia bacterium | reverse complement strand
TTCGAGGAGCGTGAGCGCGCCGAGGCCCCCTTCCGCCGCGGCCGCGACTGTGAGCTCGCGCGCGACCTCGTCGAACGACGCCGGCACCGTGAGCACCACTTGCTGCTCCGCGAGCGGCTCGTCGGGACGCGCCGCATCCCAGGCGGCGCGGAGATGGGCGAGGTAGCGCGCCGAGGCGTCGACCGGCGACACCTGCGAGCCGCCCTCCGGTGCGCCCCACGGGAGGATCGCGGCCGTCCGATCGACGCCGGCGTGCGCGAGCCACGACTTCGCCGACGTGACGAGCCGCCCCGGAACCCGTGCGCCTTGAATCCGCGCGAGCTCGCCGACCACCTGGCGGTCGTCCTCGGCCCACGGCAGCGCGAGCGCGCCCGCGGGGACGTCGTGTTGGCCCGCGAGATAGAGCGCCGACGGCAGCGTCGGCCGCTCCGCCACGCGCCCTTCACTCACCAGCTGCGGAATGGCCATCGTCTCGATCGCGCGTCGACGGGCGCGGGTATCGACGTACGCGAGCGCCGAGTTGGTGGTGCCGAGATCGATACCGACGACGTAGCGCGCGGCCATGGCGACGTTGCCCGCCCGAGTCCGCTATGGCCGCAACGCGGAACTGGCCGCGCCGGCCTCGGCTTGCCGGACGCCGAACTCGAGCTTCCAGCGTCGCGTTCCGTCGCGCGCCACGCACCAGAGCTCGAGCGTGCCGATCTCGGTGAGGTGGACGCGGAGCCGCACCGGCACGAGCGTGCCGTCGTGGTCGGGCCATTCGAGCGTCGTGACGAGCGGGGCCAGCTCCTCGACCTCGTCGCCCCAGAACTCCAGCACGGTGCCGAGCGCGTCCTCTTCGCGGCTGCTCGATCCCAGCATGCGGAACTCCGCGGCCTCGCCGACGACCAGGCCGAACTCCTGCCCCGGCAGCTCGAGCTCGGAGCCCTCTTCCGTGCCTTGTGGCACCAGGCAGACGGCTTTCAGCGGCGGCGGCATGCCCGGGACCGCCGGCATCGCCGTCTCGACGCCGATGTAGTACGCGCGCGCCGCGCCGCCGCGGATCCGAATACCGCGGCCACGGCGTGCGAGCCCGTGATACGCGGCGCCGCGTGCGACCGCTTGATCGAGGTTGGTGCCGCGCAGCTCGCGGAGGTCGGCGCCGCACCAGTCGCGCAGCACGGCGAGCAGGCGATTCCGGAGGGCGTCGGCTTTCATGACGCCGCCGTTGAAGAGGACGGCCGTCGGTTTTCCGACCTCGCTGTGGCGGGCGAGAAACTCGGCGAGGTGGGCGGTGAGCCGCGGATCTGCCGCGTACGGCAGTCCCATCTCGGTGAGACCCGTGCGGCGATCGCGCTGCGGACGCGCGTCGGCGTCGACCGTGGGGAAGAATCCGTCGACCAGAATGCGGGCGGCGTCGGCGCGGACGAGATCGGTCTTGAGCGCGCCGCCAATCACCTTGCGCGAGCGTCCGAGGATCGCGACCGGCGCCGACTCCGGCGCGCCTTCGGCGAGGAGCGACTCCTTGGCGCCGCGGCACGCGTGGACCAGCGCGCGGGTCTGCCACACGTCGAGCGCGTTCCCGGCGGCGGCGAGCGCCGTCCGCACGTGGTACGCGAGCGTGAGGTCCATGTTGTCGCCGCCGAGCAGAATGTGGTCGCCGACCGCGACGCGGCGGAGGCCGAGCGTGCCGGCTTCTTCCTCGGCGGCGATCAAGCTGAAGTCGGTGGTGCCGCCGCCGACGTCGCAGACGAGCACGACGTCGCCGGGACGGAGGTCGTTCCGCCAGCCCTCGCCGCTGGCGTCGATCCACGCGTAGCAGGCCGCCTGCGGCTCCTCGAGCAACGTCACGTGATCGAGACCGGCGGCGCTGGCGGCTTGGACCGTCAGCTCGCGCGCGGCGGCGTCGAACGACGCGGGCACCGTGAGATAGATGTCTTGCGCTTCGAGGCGTGCGCCCTTCTCGCCGGCGTGCGCCGCGTTCCAGGCTTCGCGCAGGTGCGCGAGATACGCCGCGGTCGCGTCGAGCGGCGACACGCGTCGCGGCCCTTCTTCCGCACCCCACGGCAGAATCGCGGCACTGCGATCGACCCCGGCATGGCAGAGCCACGACTTGGCGGACGCGACGAGCCGGCCCGGGACGTCGGCACCGCGGGCGCGCGCCAAGACCCCGACGGCGGTGTCGCGTCCCGTTGCCCAGGGAAGGTCGAGCGAGCCGACCTCGTCGGCGCCGGCCAGATAGAGGAAGGAGGGGAGGAGCTCGCGGGCCTCGACCTGCTTCGGCGCGACGACTTGCGGAATCGGCAGGACGTCGATCGTCGCTGCCTCCGTGCGGGTGTCGGCAGCGGCGAGGACGCAGTTGGTGGTGCCGAGGTCGATGCCGACGACCCAGTGAGACGCGCGCTCGCGCGCGTCACCCACCGCCGCGCGCTCGCGCGCCTCGCCCACCGCCGCGCGCTCGCGCGCCTCGCCTACCGCCCCGCGCTCGCGCGTGTCGGCCCCGGCCCCGGCTCCACGGGTCGTGGCCGCTGCCCCACTCTCGCGCGTGCTCGTTCCCGCGTTGCGGGGAGCGGCATCGCGGCCGCGCGGCGTCGTCTCCCGAGCCATCTTCGTCAGAGAATCTCGACCTCGGCCGGAGCCAGGATCGTGTGATCGCGATCACCAGTCGAGTCGGGCATCCGATACGCCGCCGCACGCCAGCCGGGATGACGGAGCACGCCCTGATACGGCGGCTCACCGCGCACGTTGCCGGTGACCCGCACGGCAGCCGGGTCAAACCCGCGCTCGACCGTGACCGTAGCCCCTTCGGCGCCCGGCAGAATCGGCGCGAGATCGAGCCGCTCTTTCAGGACGGCGCGGCAGCCAATGTGGATGCTGCGCACGGCCGAGCCGATCTGTCCGTCGGAGTACGGCGCGAGATCCTCTTCGAGAAAATCCACCAGGCGGCCCTCCTGCTGCAAGAGGGCGAGCAACCGGAGTGCGGCTTCCCCGCGGTCGGGAGGCGGAGCTGGCGCCGGCCGCATCGCCGGGGTTTCCGCCGGTGCGCCGGTCGCGACTTGATCGGCACGCGGCGAGCCGCCGCCGAAGAGCGCGGTCAGCAGCGCGGCAACGAGAGGGGCGGCGGCAACGGTCGCGGTGGCAACCGGCGTCGTCTGCCATGCGCCCGCGAAACCGCTGCTGGCGGGTCCGAGCACTTGGGTGAGCGCGTAGGCGGCGGCGCCGCTCAAGCCGCCGCCGGCGACGACGGCCCCGATCCATCGCAGCGCCGGTGACGGCGATCGCAGCGCCGGTGACGGCGACCGCAGCGCCGGTGACGGCGACCGCAGCGCCGGGGACGGTCCGCGCGGCGCCGGTGCGGGCGCAGCCGAGCGCGCCGCGCCCTGGGTGGACGCCGGCGCACGCTCGGCGCCGGCGGACTCGGAGGGTTGCACCGCGGGCGCAGGCGACGGCGATCGCGGCGTCGGCGACGCCGAACGTTTCTTGGTCATCGAGATCCCTCCATGCGCTTCGAATGGTGGTGGCGAGCCGCGCCCGAGTGGGCAGCGGGGCCGTACCCTAGCGTGGCTGCCGGGGATGGTCCAGGCAGCCCGGCCGATCGCATCGCCGTCGCAGAGGCCCGATGCTACGAAGCGCGGATGGCGTGGATCCTGGTGATCGTCGCGGGGCTGCTCGAAGTCGTGTGGGCGTTCGCGATGAAGCAATCGGCGGGGTTCACGAAGCCGCTCGCGACCGCCGTCACGATCGGCACGATGATCGCCAGCTTCGCGCTCTTGTCGGTCTCGATGCGCACCCTTCCGCTCGGAACGGCCTACGCCGTCTGGACGGGCATCGGCGCGATCGGGGCGTTTGTCGTCGGCGTGGTCGTGCTCGACGAGGCCATCACCCCGCTGCGCATCGTGGCGGCCGTGCTGATCGTGTCGGGCCTGGTAGTGATGCAGGTCGCGTCACCCGACTGACGACGCGAAATCAACGGAGAGGGTGGGATTCGAACCCACGGTAGGTGTTACCCTACACACGCTTTCCAAGCGTGCTCCTTCAGCCACTCGGACACCTCTCCACACAGACGACGACCCCGCGCCAGGGCGCGGTGCTGCCAACCACGATGAGAACGGAGAGGGTGGGATTCGAACCCACGGAAGCTTTCGCCTCACACGATTTCGAGTCGTGCCGTTTCAGCCGGGCTCACGCACCTCTCCGTGCGACTGCGACCCGTTCCCGTCTGATTTTCCTGTATCGACGAGCGTGTCAAGTCTGCGGCGCGCGCCTGGACTCACCACCGACGGAACTCTAGCCTTGGCGGTTCATGTCCGCGGCCGTCGAATACCCCGTTTCGCTTCCCGGCGAGCTCCGCCCCCTCATCCAGCTCGCGGGCCCCGTCATCGCCGCTGAGCTCGGCTGGACGATGATGTGGCTCGTCGACACGATCATCGTCGGCCGGCTCGGCGCCGAGGCGATCGGCGCGGTCAGCGTCGGCGGAACGATCTTCTTCGGCATCACGATTTTCGGCTTCGGCATGCTGCTCGGTCTCGACTACGTGGTCGCGAGCGCCGTCGGGGCCGACCGGATGGACGATGCGCACCACGCGCTCGTCGACGGCGTGTTGCTCGCGACCGGTCTCGGCGTCGTCTTGACGCTGGTGCTGCACGGCGTGATCACGCTCCTGCCGCTGACCAGCATCCAGCCCGCCGTGTTGGCCGGCGGTATTCCGTATCTGCGCGCGACGTCCTGGAGCATGGTGCCGCTGCTGCTCTTCACGGCGCTCCGGCGCTACCTGCAGGCGCTCGGCGCGGTCCGGCCGATCATGGTGGCCGTGCTGACGGCCAACGTGGTGAATGCCGTCGCGTGCTGGGTGTTCGTGTTCGGGAATCTCGGCGCCCCCGCGCTCGGCGTCGCCGGCTCGGGGGTCGCGACCGCCTTCTCGCGGTTCTACATGCTGGCGGTTCTCGTCGCGTATCTATGGAGGCGCGAGCGCCGCCAACCGACGGGGCTGCGCGAGGTGTCGTTCGCCCCTGTGTGGGGACGGCTCCGGACGCTGGTCGGGTACGGCTTGCCCGCCGCCGGGCATCTGACGGCCGAGATGGGCGTCATCACTGTCGTCACGATGATTGCGGCAGGCTTCGACCCGGCGAGCCTCGCCGCCCACCAGATCGCGCTCAATCTCGC
>JBDSJB010000637.1:0-10930 GCA_039917665.1 Binatia bacterium | reverse complement strand
GCGCACGGGCAATGCGAGGAGCTGCTCGCGCCCCTCGGACTGCCCCTGCGTTTTGCCCCGGCCGGCGCGGAGCGTCAGCACTCGGTCGCCAACGGGTTGGCTGCGGTCGATCCGGAGTGTGCGATCGTCGCCGTGCACGACGCGGCACGTCCGCTCGTGACGCCCGAAGCCATCGCCGCGTGCATCGCCGCGGCGCGCACGAGCGGCGCCGCGATTCTCGCGACGCCGGTGCCGGACACCGTGAAGCGCGTTCACGACGGACGGATCGTCGCTACGATTCCGCGCGAGGATCTCTGGCTCGCGCAGACGCCGCAGGCCTTCCACGTCGACCTCTTGCGCCGCGCCCATGCTGCCGCGGCGACGAACGGTGTCGCCACCGATGACGCCGCCTTGGTGGAACAGCTCGGTCACGCCGTCGCGATCGTGCCGAGCGACGCGCGCAACCGGAAGGTCACGACGGCGGCCGATCTCGTCTGGGCGGAAGCGGTGCTGACCGCCGGCTGAGTAGTCAGCGGTCGGTGCGCGCGCCGACGCCGACGTTCAGGCTGCCGGAACGAAAGCCGGCCGGATCGATCGTCACTTCCGCAAAGCCCGCCGCCTGCACACCCGCGACGGCCACCGCGCGCACCGTCGGATCTTCCAAGCGCGGCAGCTCGGCGCGGTCGATCTCGACGCGCGCGTGGTCGCCGAGAAAGCGCACCCGCAGCGTTCGAAAGCCGAGACGTCGCAGCGCGCTCTCCGCCTCGGCCACCTTCCGAAGTCCGGCGAGGGTGATCGTCGTGCCGTAGGGAAAGCGCGATGACAGGCACGGACTCGCCGGTCGATCCCAGGTCGCGAGCCCGAGCAGACGGCTGAGCGCGCGGACGTCGCGCTTCGTGAGCTCGGCCTCGACCAATGGATGACGGATGCCGAACGCGTGGGCCGCGCGAAGGCCGGGCCGATAGTCGCCGAGATCGTCGACGTTGACGCCGTCCATGATCACCGCGATGCCGCGCGCGCGCGCCTCCGCCGTGCAGATTTCGTACAGGCGGTCCTTGCAGAGAAAACAGCGATCGATCGGATTGGCCGCGTAGGCGGGAATCTCGAGCTCGTTCGAATCCACGACGACGTGCCGGACGCCGAGAGTGCCGGCGAGCGTGACGGCCTCCGCGGTATCTTCCTCGGGGTTGGTTGGTGACACGGACGTGAGCGCGGTGAGCCGGTCATCGAGCACGCCGTGCGCGACCCGCAGCACCAACGCGGAGTCGACTCCACCCGAGAACGCGAGCAACGCCGACCCGTAGCCGGCGACGAGCTGCTGCAACCGCGTCAGCTTGTCCGTGAGATCCGTCGCGAGGCCGTCCTCGCGCATCGCCGGCTCAGATGCCTTCGGCGTGGAAGAGGTCGGTCGTGAGATAGCGCTCGCCGGTGTCGGGGAACACGGTCACGACCACTTTGCCGGGTCCGAGGCGCTTGGCGACGTCGAGCGCCGCGAAGCAGGCGCCTCCGCACGAGATGCCGCCGAGGATGCCTTCCTCTTTCGCGAGCCGGCGCGTACACGCGGCGGCGTCGGCGTCCGACACGGAGACGATCTCGTGGTATACGCTCGTGTTCAGGATCTCGGGCACGAAACCGGCGCCCCAACCCTGAATCGTGTGAAAACCAGGCTCGCCGCCCGACAGCACCGGCGAGGCCGCCGGCTCGACCGCGACGATGCGTACGCCCGGCATGCGCTCGCGCAGCACCTCGCCGACGCCGGTGATGGTGCCACCCGTGCCGACGCCCGCGACGAACGCGTCGATGCGCTCGAATTGTCCGAGGAGCTCTCGTGCGGTGGTGCGACGATGAATTTCCGGATTGGCCGGATTGGCGAACTGCTGGGGCATGAAATAGTCGGGATGCTCGGTGACGATCTCTTCCGCCTTGCGGATGGCGCCGTGCATGCCGCGCGTGTCAGGGGTCAAAACGAGCGTCGCGCCGTACGCGGTCAGTAAGCTCCGCCGCTCTTCGCTCATGGTATCGGGCATCGTGAGGATGAGACTGTACCCTTTGATGGCACAGACGAGCGCCAGGCCGATGCCGGTGTTGCCACTCGTCGGCTCGACGATCGTCGCGCCGGGTCGGAGACGGCCGCTCTGCTCCGCTTCCTCGATCATGGCGAGGCAGATGCGATCTTTGACGCTCCCGCCCGGATTGAACGACTCCAGCTTCGCCCACACCTCGGCTGAGGACGGAGGGGCCATGCGTTGCAGGCGAACGACGGGAGTGTTGCCGATCAGCTCCAGCAGCGACTCGGCCGTGATCGCAGACGACGACATGAGCGACGGATGATAACCGTGCCTTTCGCGGAGAGTCAACGCGCTGCCCGTATTGGAGCACCGTGAGATGCGTGTCGTGGTGCTCTTTCCCGGCGCGCTCGGTGACCTCTGTCTCCTGGCGCCGGCGCTGGCGAGCCTCGTGGCGAGGGGCGCGCGTCTCGAGCTGAGCCTCCAGCGCAGCGTGGCGCCGCTCGCGTCGATGTTGCTGCCGACCGCCACCCTCGGTCCGCCGATCGACGGCGCGGCCATGGCGACGCTCTTCGGCGGCGACGTGGCGCCCGCGATCAGCGCCTGGCTTGCAGGCGCGGACCGGATCGTGGCGTGGCTGGCACGGAGCACGAACGCGTCCGAGATCGAAAAGCGGTGCGCGACGCTCGGGGTGAGCGCGGAGCTCCATGCGGTGCCGCGCGCCGACGGCGATCGCCACGTGAGCGCGCTCTATGCCGAGGCGCTCGGGCTCGCGGAGCTCCCGCCGCCGCTCCGCGCGAGCGCGCCGGCGAGCGCGTGGCCGTTGCCGTGGCGGACGACGACGGCCTCGCGTCTCGTGGTGCATCCCGGTGCGGGCGCGGTCGGCAAGCAATGGCCCTCGGAGGGATTTTTCGACGTCGCTCGGACGTGGGCGGCGAACGGTGGGGAGGTCGCCGTGCTGCTCGGCCCCGCGGAATCGGCGGCAGCGCCGTGGTGGCGCGGCACCGGGCTCCCGCTGGCGGTGGATCTTTCTCTCGTCGACGCGGCGGCGCTCGTCGCGAGTGCTCCGCATTGGATCGGCAACGACGCCGGCATGAGCCATGTCGCCGGCGCACTCGGACGACATGGCGTCGTGCTGTTCGGACCGACCCGTCCACAGCGTTGGATGCCGCGCGGTGGTGCGCTCGTTCCAGTCCGCTTCGCCGATCGCTCCATCGCGATCGTTACCTCCGACGTCCTCGCCGCTCTCCGGATCGACGATCCGCGCCACTCAGCTTGACACCCCCAGGTTGCGGCATTAGCGTCCGCGCGAACACACCGCATGACCACGTCTTTTCTGCTGATGCGGGCGCCCCGATCCGTCACAATTGGCCCCGCCCCCGTGCGGTCCCGAAGACCGACGGGCATGGTCTCCGAGGTGATCACATGAGCAACATTCTTCGAACCACGCTTCTTTTGGCTGCGCTCACCGGCCTGATGGTCGGGCTCGGGCAAATGCTCGGTGGCTCGCAAGGCGCGGTGATGGCGCTCGTGCTTTCAGTCGCCATGAATTTCGGCAGCTACTGGTTCTCCGACAAGATCGTCATCCGGGCGTACGGCGGACAGGAGATTCACGAGCAGGACGATCCGGAGCTGTACGGGATCGTGAAGGGGCTGGCGCAGCGGAATCAGATGCCGATGCCGCGGCTCTATCTCATTCCCTCCGATTCCCCGAACGCGTTCGCGACGGGACGCAACCCCGAGCACGCTGCGGTCGCCGTGACAGCCGGCATCCGACGGCTGCTCAGCCGCCGTGAGCTCGAAGGTGTCCTGGCACACGAGATCGCGCACGTCACCAACCGCGACATCCTCACCAGCTCGATCGCCGCGACGCTCGCCGGCGCCATCATGACGCTCGCGCGCATGGCGCAGTGGGGGATGATGTTCGGTGGTGGTCGCCGCGACGAGCGCGAAGGGGGCGGCGGCGCGCTCGGTCTGCTCGTCACGATGATCGTCGCGCCGCTCGCGGCGTCGCTCATCCAGATGGCGATCTCGCGGTCGCGCGAGTTCCAGGCCGACGATATCGGCGCGCGCCTCGTGGGCGATCCGGAAGCGCTAGCGTCGGCCTTGCAGAAGATCGCGGGCGGCGCGGCGGAGGTCCCACTCGACGCGAGCCCCCAGACGGCGCATATGTTCATCATCAATCCCCTCCGCGCTTCGATGCTGCAAAATCTTTTCAGTACCCACCCGCCGCTCGAGCAGCGTCTCGAACGGCTCCAACGTGTCGCGGTCGAGCTCGGACACGCCGCCAGGTAAGGTGCAATGAGCAAAGAGGAAGAAGAGAATTCGTCGCGGGGTTTCAAGGTCCAAGACCGACGACGCTTCGTCGACGACGCCGAGCCGGCGCCAAGCGAAGAGCCGAAGCCCGAGTCGCCCACGGCCGCACCGGTCGACGCGCCGCATTCGCATTCGCACCACGACCATGGCGACCATGGTCACGACCATGATCACGATCACGAGCACGGGGGTCACGACCACGATCATGACCACCCTGACCACAGTCACGGCGAGCCCCACCAGGAGATCAACTTCACGACCTTCGTGATGGGTCTCACCACGCAAGCGCTGATGCATCTCGGCGAGATCGCCGAGCCCGGCCAACCGCAGATCCCCGATCTCCCAGCCGCCAAACAGATGATCGATCTGCTCGGCATCCTGCGCGACAAGACCAAGGGCAATCTCGATGAGGCAGAAGATCAGTTGCTCGCGTCGATGCTCTACGATCTGCGCATGCGCTACGTTGAGGTATCCCGCCATCGGTAGCTTGCTACGACGTCGGCAGTCGGTTCGATTCAACCGTATTTCGGAGGTGCAAACACGGTGCGTACCATGAGGGGAGCGCTTCTCGCGCTCGCGATCGGCATCATCGTCGGCGTCGGCGCGACGCTGCAGTACGGCATGCCCGGTCACGAGGCCGGCACTGTCGCGACGAGCTCGAAGACGAAAGCGCCGCTGGCGAGTGCTCCTGCACCCGTGGTCGCGGCGCCGGCCGCGCCGACCGCCGCTGTTGCCGGGGAGCCGCCGTCGACGGTGGCCGCCGTCACCGGCCTGCCAGACTTTGCGACACTCGCCGAACGCCTGAGCCCGGTCGTCGTCAACATCTCGACCCGCTCGGCGCGAAAAGAGCAGCCGGAGACGCCGAAGTTCCGCGGGCCGGGGCAGGGTCAGCAACCTCAGTGGCCGTTCGGCGAAGGCGAGCCGCGCGACTTCACCGAGCCGTTCGAGAAGTTCTTCGGTCCCGGCCCGCATCAACGCCAACAACAGCAGCCGCAGCGCAGCCTCGGCTCGGGCTTCGTCATCGACAGCGAAGGTTACATCCTCACCAACAATCACGTCGTCGAGAATGCCGACGAGGTGATCGTGCGCCTCGACAACGAGCAGGAGCACAAGGCAACGGTCGTCGGGAAAGATCCCAAGACCGATCTCGCGCTCCTGAAGATCGACGGCGTCACTGGCCTCACCGCCGTACCGCTCGGTGATTCCGACAAGCTGCGCGTCGGCGAGTGGGTCATGGCGATCGGCAACCCGTTCGGCCTCGACCACTCCGTGACGTCGGGAATCGTGAGCGCCAAGGGTCGCTTCATCGGCGCCGGCAACTATGACGACTACATTCAGACCGACGCGGCCATCAATCCCGGCAACTCCGGCGGTCCGCTGATCAACCTCCACGGCGAGGTCGTCGGTATCAACTCCGCGATCTTCAGCCGGACGGGCGGCAACATCGGCATCGGTTTCGCCATTCCCGTGAACCTGGCGAAGGAGCTCGTGCCGCAGCTCCGCGACAAGGGCAAAGTCACGCGCGGTTGGCTCGGTGTCCTCATCCAAAAGGTGACGCCGGAGATCGCCGAGTCGCTCGGTCTCGAGCAGTCCCGTGGCGCGCTCGTTGCCGACGTGGTGGCGGGTGGACCGGCGGCGGCGGCCGGCGTCAAGGTCGGCGACGTGATCGTCGAGTTCGACGGCCATCCCGTCGGCGAGTCGAACGAGCTGCCGATGCTGGTGGCCCGTACACCGCTCGAGAAACAGGTCACGCTCAAGATCCTGCGCGACAAGGCATCGATGGATCTTCCCGTCACGATCGCCGAGCTGCAGGACGACGAGACGAAGGTCGCGAGTGGTGGGGACAGCGAGAAGCTCGGCCTCACGGTGCAGACGCTGACGCCCGAGATTGCCGAGAACCTCGGCGTCGCAGAAACCAAAGGCGTGGTCGTGACGGCGGTCGAGTCTGGTTCGGCGGCGGATGAGGCGGGGATCCGTCGCGGCGACGTCATCCTCGAGGTCAATCGGCAAGCCATCGACGACGCCGATGGCTACAAGGGTGCGCTCAAGAAGGTCGAGAAGGGCAAGAACGTTCTCTTCCTCGTCCGTCGCGGCGACAACACCATTTTCCTGGCGCTGAAGCCGCCCGCCTGAGAACGAGTCGCTTGGGGTGACGGCACGCAACGACGTGCCGTCACCTCGGTTCCTCTTCCTCGCATGCCGATCGGTCGATCACGCCGCGCGCTCGGGCTCCTGATACTCGCGCCCGTCGTGGTGGTCGCGCTCGTCTGGGGCGGCATGCATTACCGCGGCCTCGAACGGACGCTTGCGGCGAAGTTCGAGGGCCGTTCCTGGGCCGTGCCGGGCCGCATCTACACCGCGGCGTTCGCGCTCTACCCGGGACTCGAGGTTGCGGGCACCGGCATGTTCGAGCGCCTGCGGCGCCTCGGATACCGCGAGGTGGTGGGCGTTCCGGCGGGGCGCGGAGAGTTCCACCGCGACCCGCATGGGGGATTTCTCGACGTGCACCTCCACGAGTTTCGCTATCCGCTCCATCCCGAAGAGGGACGCTCCATCCGGATCGCGCTCGATCACGGCGTGGTGAGCCGGATTTTCGACCCCGCCAGCAATGACGACGTCTTCGACGCCGCGATCGAGCCCGAGCCGCTCGCGGGTCTCTACGACGAGGTGTGGGAAGAGCGGCACGTCGTCGCCATGGACCAGATTCCGCCGCGGATGGTGCAGGCGGTGCTCGCCGCCGAGGACAGTCGGTTCTTCGAGCACGGCGCGATCGACCTCCGCGGCATTGCCCGTGCCCTCGTCCGCAACGTCGCGGCCCGGCGCGTGGTGGAAGGTGGCAGCACGCTCACCCAACAGCTGATGAAGAATTTCTTCCTCAGCGAGGAGCGCACCTGGCGCCGCAAGGCGCGCGAGCTCGCAATGGCGATCGTCGCCGAGCAACGCTACACGAAAGAGCAGATTCTCGAGCGCTACCTGAACGAGATCTACCTCGGACAGAGCGGCGCCAAGGGCATCTTCGGCGTCGGCGAGGCCGCGCAGTTCTACTTCGGCAAGCAGCTCGCCGACCTGACGACGGGGGAAACCGCGTTGCTCGCCGGTTTGATCCGGGCCCCGAACGCGAACTCGCCGTTCCGGAGCCCGATGCGAGCGCAGAGCCGGCGCGACGCGGTGCTCACGGCGATGGCCGAGCACGGCACCATTACGGCGGAAGAAGCGGAAGCCGCGCGCGCCGAGCCGCTGCAGCTCCGTCCGTACGTCACCGATCGCACGAACGCGCCGTACTTCGTCGATGCCGTGCGCCGTCAGCTCCAAGCCTCGTATCCGCCCGCGGCCCTCACGGCCGAGGGTCTGCGGATCTTCACTGCGCTCGACAGCGAGATGCAGGTCGCGGCCGAAACCGCCGTGCGCGAGGGACTCGCCGAGCTCGAACGGGTCTATCCGAAGCTCCGGCGCGACGAGCCGGAAGAGCAGCTCGAGGCGGCGCTCGTGGCGGTGCACCCGGCGACCGGCGAGATCAAAGCCATGGTCGGCGGTCGCGACTACCGCATCACCCAGTTTAATCGCGCGACCGACGCCGCACGCCAACCCGGGTCGGTCTTCAAGCCGGTGGTCTTCTATGCTGCGTTTGACCCCGAGGGTGGCGAGCCGCACTTCACGCCGATGACGCGAGTCGAGGACGCGGCGTTCTCGTGGAAGTACGAGGGTCGCAGTTGGACGCCCGGCAACTACAAGGATCGCTATCGCGGTGCGGTCAGCGCGCGCGAAGCGCTCGAGCAGAGCCTGAACGCCGCGACGGCGCGGATCGCGTTCGACGTCGGATTGCCGCGCGTGCTCGCCGCGGCCGAGAAGCTCGGGTTCCCGGGACCGTTGCCTGCGCTCCCGTCGATCGTCCTCGGCGGCGTCGAAACCACGCCGCTCGCCGTCGCCGAGGTGTACGCGGTGCTGGCGAGCCAAGGGCAGCGCACGTCGCCGCGTGCGGTCACGCAGGTGGCCGACGAGCAGGATCAGCTGATCGAGGGCCGCCCGCTCGACATCACGAGCGTCGTGTCGCCGGCGGTCGCGTACCTCGTGACCCACGTGCTCGAAGGCGCGATCGACCACGGCACGGGGAGCGCCGCCCGCACGCAGGGCTTCCGCATCCCCGCAGCCGGCAAAACGGGTACGACCAACGATTACGGCGATGCCTGGTATGCCGGGTACACGCCCGATCTCGTGACGATCGTGTGGGTGGGTTTCGACCGCCGGCAATCGCTCGGCCTGAGCGGTGCGCAGGCCGCGCTGCCGATCTGGACGGCGTTCATGAAGCGCGCGACGGCCGGGCGGCCCGCGCGTGATTTCGAGGTGCCGGAAGGCGTCGTGCTCGCCACCGTCGATCCGGAGACCGGCGGGCGCGCGACCGCCTCTTGCCCGACGACGGTCGTCGAAGCATTTCTCGAAGTCGATGCGCCGACCAACGATTGTCCCCGCCACGAGGGTCCCGCGCTCGGGTCGGGCGAGGCAACCCGGTCGGAGCGCAAGGGTTCGGACCAGCCGGCGACGAGCTGGTGGCGTCGATTGCTCGGGAGGTGAGGATGCATGACCATCGCTGGTTCTCAGTCGTCGTGATCGGGCTCACGCTTTCGGGGTGCGCGCAGGCGGCCGTGCGCCATCAACGTCCGCGTACGGCCCAGGCGCCGCGCAACGACGACCGACCGGTCGAGGTGGCGCGCGCTCGGCCGCCGGCGCCGCCGGCCCCAGCGCGCCCCGCTGCGACGCGCGCGGACGACGCGCCCCTCACCGCCAAAATCGACAACGCGACGCCGGCCGGTCGGAGCGCGGCACTGCGTCTCACCGAAGAAGGTCGCCAGCGCCTCGCGGCCGGCGACGCGCCGCGCGCGATCGATCTCCTCGAGCGCGCAATCGCCGTCGATGCGCGGGTGCCCTACGCCTATTATTTTCTGGCGAAAGCGCACGCCGACCTGCATCATCCCGCGCTCGCCCATCGTTTTCTCGATCGGGCGGATCAGAAGCTCGCGAACGAGCCCTACTGGCGGAGCCAAGTGAACGCGCTTCGCGGCCAGCTCCTCGCGGATGAGGGCAGAAGCGCCGAAGCGGAAGCCGCGTATCGGCGGGCGCTCGATGCGTGGCCGGGAAATCGCGCGGCCGCCGAGGCCCTGACAGCGGCGTCGCAACGTGACAAGAATCCATAGTCCATGCGGGTTCTCGCCATCGAAACGTCTTGTGACGATACCGCCGCCGCGGTGCTCGACGACGGCGGGGTGCGGGCCAGCATCGTTGCGTCGCAGGACATGGTGCACGGGAAGTACGGCGGCATCGTGCCCGAGCTGGCGTCGCGCCAGCACATGGTCGCCATCCTGCCGGTCATTCAACGGGCGCTCGGTGACGCCGGGGTCGGGCTCGACGACATCGAAGGGGTGACGGCGACGTACGGGCCGGGGCTCGTCGGCTCGCTGCTCGTCGGGCTGCAGGTTGCCAAGGGTATCGCGTTCGATCGCCGCCTGCCGTTCGTCGGTGTGAACCACCTCGAAGGACACCTGCTCGCGATCCTGCTCGATCGGCCCGTCGCGTTTCCGTATCTCGGGTTGCTCGTCTCCGGCGGTCACACGAGCCTCTACCTGGTCGAGGACCTCGGCCGGTACCGTCAGCTCGGACGCACGCGCGACGACGCCGCCGGCGAAGCGTTCGACAAGGGCGCCAAGATGCTCGGACTCGGCTTTCCCGGCGGCAAGGAGATCGATCAGCGCGCCGTCGCCGGCGATCGCACCCGCATCCGCTTCCCGCGCGCGCAGCTGAAGAGCGGGCTCTACGACTTCAGCTTCAGCGGCGTGAAGACGTCGCTCCGCCAGTATCTCTTGGGCGGGGCCAGCGCCGCCTTGGTGAACGGCGGCAGCGCCGCGTTGATCGACGGTGGCGCTGCTGCGCTCGCGGACGTGTGCGCGAGCTTCCAGGAAGCGATCGTCGACATGCTGATCGTGCCGACGCTGAAAGCCGCCCGCGACCTCGGCGCCAGCTCGATCGTGGTGTCGGGCGGCGTCTCCGCGAACAGCCGGCTCCGCACCGCGATGACCGAAACGGGAACGGCCGCGGGGTTCGACGTCGCGTTCCCGCGTTTCGCCTACTGCACCGACAACGCGGCGATGATTGGCTACGCGGGGCGGGCGCGCCTGCTACGCGGCGAGCGCCACGATTTCACGCTGAATGCCGCGGCGACGCTGCCGATCGGGGTTGACTCCGTCGAACGATGAGCCTCGCCGCCGAAACGCGGGCGCTCCTGCAGCGCGAAGGCCTGGCGCCGCGGAAGAGCCTCGGCCAGCACTTCCTCGTCGACTCCCGGGTGATTGCGCGCATGGCCGATCTCGCCGAGGTCACCAAGCGCGACGCCGTCCTCGAGATTGGTCCCGGCGTCGGCGCGCTCACGGACGTCCTGGCCGAGCGGGCGGCACGGCTCTACATCGTCGAGTACGATCGCGGCCTTTCGGTCGTCTTGCGGCGCAAGTTCGCATCGAATCCCGAGGTGAAGGTGATCGAGGGCGACGCGCTCGAGGTCGACCTCCGCGGCGAGGTGCCGGAGACCGAAGTAAAGGTCGTCGCCAGCCTGCCGTACAACATTTCCGTGCCGATCCTCTTTC
>JBDSJB010000636.1:0-9371 GCA_039917665.1 Binatia bacterium | reverse complement strand
GCGGCTGGTACTTCCGCACCGTCGGCGACGGGCAGGTGCTGCTGCCGTGGGGCGCCACCGAAAAGCTCGGCCGGAAGATCGACGCGACCGACCCGGAAGACCTGACCTTCGCCGAGCTCGAGTGCCGGAAGCTCGTGATGCAGGAGATCGATCGCCTGCGTGCCGAGGTCCCCGAGTTCCGGCGTGCGCACGTCTGCGAGATCGCCCGCGACCTCGGCATCACCGAGAGCCGTCGCCTGCGCGGTGCCTACGTCCTCGCGCGCGACGACATGAACCGCGACTTCGACGACACGATCGCGATCACCGGACACTGGACCAAGTACGGCGTCACCTACGCCATCCCGTTTCGCTCGCTCCGGACGGACGAGGTCGAGAATCTCCTCGTCGCGGGCCGATGTATTTCCGTCGACCACCGCACCCACCATGCGACCAAAGAGATTCCACCGAGCATGGCGACGGGCGAAGCGGCCGGCACGGCGGCGGCCCTCGCCGTCCAACATGGGGTCCGGCTCGCCGACCTCCCCGTCGCCGAGCTCCGCGATCGCTTGCGCAGCGCTGGCGCGATCGTCGATCGCCCCGCATAAGAACGAGCCATGACTTTCCGTTTCCCGAGGAGCCCCCGACCGTGAGCACCCCGCGCATCGAAAGCCGCATCCGCACCAACACCCCCGAGTTCCAGGAGAACGTCGCCGCCATGCAGGGCCACGTCGACGAGCTGCGCCGCCACCTCGAAACGGCCGGCGCCGGCGGCGGCGAGGCGGCCCGCGCCAAGCACACCGAGCGCGGCAAGCTGACCGTCCGCGAGCGCGTCGACGGCCTGCTCGACCCGGGCACCGCCTTCCTCGAGCTCTCGCAGCTGGCGGCGCACGGCATGTACGACGGCGGCGCGCCCGGGGCGAGCATGGTGACCGGCGTCGGCACGATCCACGGCCGACCCGCCGTCGTCATCGCGAACGACGCCACCGTGAAGGGCGGCACCTACTTCCCGATGACGGTGAAGAAGCAGCTCCGCGCCCAGGAGATCGCGCTCGAGAATCGCTTGCCGACCGTCTATCTAGTCGACTCGGGCGGCGCGTTCCTACCGCTCCAGGCCGACGTCTTCCCCGATCGCGAGCACTTTGGCCGGAGCTTCTACAATCAGGCCCGCATGTCGGCGGCCGGCATTCCGCAGGTCGCGGTCGTGATGGGCTCGTGCACGGCTGGCGGTGCGTACCTCCCCGCGATGAGCGACGAGGTCGTGATCGTCGAGAACCAAGGGACGATCTTCCTCGGCGGCCCACCGCTCGTGAAAGCCGCGACCGGGGAAGAAGTGACCGCCGAGGATCTCGGCGGCGGCGACGTCCACACCCGCATCTCCGGCGTCGCGGATCATCTCGCGAGCGACGACCGCCACGCGCTGCAGATCGCGCGCGACATCTTCACGTCGTTGCCGGCAACGCCGGCCCCGCCCGTCACGCGGGAGAGCCCCGAGCCGCCCGCGTACGACGCCGCCGAGATCTACGGCATCGTGCCGAAGGATCCGCGCAAGCAGTACGACATCCGCGAGCTGATCGCGCGCTTCGTCGACGGCAGCCGCTTCCACGAGTTCAAGGCCCGCTACGCGCCCACGATCGTCACGGGCTTCGCGCACCTGCACGGCTATCCGGTCGGCATCCTCGGCAACAACGGCGCGCTCTTCTCCGAGTCGGCGCTGAAGGCGACGCACTTCATCGAGCTCTGCTGCGCGCGGAAAGTGCCGCTGCTCTTCTTGCAGAACATCACCGGCTTCATGGTCGGAAAGAAGTACGAGCACGGCGGCATCGCGAAGGACGGCGCCAAGCTCGTGAACGCCGTCGCCAACGCCACGGTGCCGAAGCTGACGGTGATCGTCGGCAACTCGTACGGCGCCGGCAACTACGGCATGTGCGGCCGGGCCTACTCGCCGCGCTTCCTCTTCATGTGGCCGCAGAGCCGGATCTCGGTCATGGGCGGTGAGCAGGCCGCGTCGACGCTGCTGACGGTCAAACTGCAACAGCTCGCCGGCAAGAAGCAGACGATGAGCGAGGACGAGCAGAAGAAGTTTCAGGCGCCGATCCTCGCCAAGTACGACGAGGAAGGCAGCGCCTACTACTCGACGGCCCGGCTCTGGGACGACGGCATTCTCGATCCAGCGGAAACGCGTGACGCGCTCGGGTTGGCATTGGCGGCCTCGTTGAGCGCACCCATCGAGGAGACCAAGTTCGGCGTCTTCCGAATGTAGCCCCTACATCCTTGTAGGATTGGGCTGCCGAAGGGTGCGGAACTTGGGGAGATGCGATGGCACATCCGCTGCAACCAGTGTGGGCAGGAGGTAATCGCTCATGCCCCATCGTTGCGGACACGAAGCGTGCAATTGCGACACGCACGGGAAGGAATATTGCAGCACCCACTGCGCCGACGTCGCGGTTATGGAAGAAGAGCAGACTAGCTGCGACTGCCGGCATACTGGTTGTAAGCCGCCCGCTCAGCACTGACGTGCGGCTTCGGAGGGCGGCGCCGGCCGCCTGAAGGGCCGGCGCCCCCTCCCCCATCACTGACGGCAAAATCCCCCGATCCTCGGGACGTTACGCCCAGTCTCCAGGATTGTCGCGATCGTGTGACCCCACGTATCTAGATCCGTCGCTCCACACGGATCCGAAAGGGGTTCACATGCGCGTCGTCCTCGCCCTCTACGTTGGCTTGTCTCTGATGATCGCGTCCACCGCCGATGCGACGGCAGCGGACATACTCGTTCCGGGGCAGAAGCTCGTCGTCAAGGCGGCGGCCGGAAAACCGGCCCGACTGACCTGGAACGCGAAAGGCACGAGCCTCGCCCCGCCCGCCATCGGCGGCAGCGACGACCCCCGGACGAGCGGCGCGACGCTCACCATCATTTCGGGTCACGGCGAGAGCGCGACGTTCCCGCTTCCGGCCGCCAATTGGCAGCACCGCGGAACGAAGCCGGTCTATCGATTCAAGAACGCGGCGGCCCCGGGCGGTCCGTCGCCAGTCAAGGTCGCGCTCCTCCGCGACGGCTCGCTCACGCTGCGCGCCAATGCCGCGGGCCTCACGCTCGACGAACCGTCCCAAGGCTCGGTGTCGGTCGTACTCACGGTCGGCGCGACCCGCTACTGCACGACGTTCGGCGGCGTGGTAACACGCGATCGGCCGGGCCTCTTCATCGCTAAGAAATCGGCGGCGCCGAGTACCTGTGCCACCGGTCCACGCGGCCAATTCGTCGACGGCCTCGTCGACGGCGTCGGGTACACGACCGACGGCGGCGCGACCACGGCGCTCACCGGGGACGGCGGCTTCTTCGCCTACGACGGGGGCGACAGCGTCGCGTTCCGCCTCGGCGGCATCGCGCTCGGCAGCGCGGCCGGCGCCCGCTTCCTCCTGCCCGACGATCTGCTCCCGAGCGAGCAGGCGGCGGTGAACCTGGCCCGCTTCCTCCTCACGCTCGACGACGACCGCGATCCGCGCCCGCGCGTCACGATCACCCAAACCGTGCGCACGGCGGCCGCGAGCCAAAGCCTCGCGGCCAGCGCGTTCGACGTCGACGACACGACGTTCGAAGCGTCGGCGCTCGCCGCGTTCGCGCAGACTGCGAACGGCGACGGCACGCGCGTCCTCGCGAGCCGCACCGCGGCCGTGCTCGAGCTCGCCTGCAGCCGCACCGACGTTGCCGACGGCAGCTACGACGGCGATGTTTGCGAACAGGGGACCGGCGGCGTCACCTGGTACATCCAAGACGGCCCCAACGAACAATCCGACGCCTTGGTCGCGTTCTTCGCCGCCAACCCCGGCGACACCATCGAGTTCGGCCCCGGGGCGTTCGAGCTCACGACGACGCTCGTCATGGCCCACAAGGACGGCATCACCATCAAGGGCCAAGGCCGCGGTCAGACGGTCCTCGACTTCCTGGGGAGCTTCGCGCCCGAGGGCATCTCGCTCAGCCACATGGATGGGATCACGATCGAGGACCTCACCGTGCTCGACACGCCGGGCTTCTCGATCAAGGTCTCGGACTCGGACCACGTGGTCATGCGCCACCTGCGCGCCATGTGGTCGAGCGCCGACTCGAACCCGAACGACGCGATCGACGACCGCGGCGGCATGGATCCGCTCGTGCCGTCGACCCTCGACGTCACCTGCCAGCACGCGCTCTCGTTCCCGCAGAGCAGCGGCACGTTCACCGACGCGACCGGCGTCGCGCGCGCCTACGTGACCGACAGCCGGAACGGCGGCTACGCGATCTATCCGGTGCTCTCCAACAACGTCTTGCTCGACGACGTGATAGCGGTCGGCGCATCGGACGCGGGCATCTACGTCGGCCAGTCGAATACGATCATCGTGAAAAACAGCGAAGCGCTCTTCAACGTCGCCGGCTACGAGATCGAGAACAGCGACGACGCCGACATGTTCGACAACGTCGCGCATTGCAACGTCGGCGGTTTCCTCACCTTCGACCTGCCGGGCTTGAACCAGTACGGCGACGAGACCCGCGTCTTCGACAACTACTCGGGGTACAACAATACCGTGAACTTCTCGCCGGGCGGCGTCGTAACGGGCGTGCCGCAAGGCGTGGGCATGTTGCAGCTCGGCTACGACGAGACCGAGATCTTCGGCAACACGATCGAGTTCAATCGCACCGTCGGCTTCGTCGCCGCCAGCCACGAGCTCCTCGACGGCAACATCAACAACCCCGATCTGCGGATGGATCTGTATCCCGAGGGCATCTACATCCACGACAACGTCTTCACGACCAACGGCACCTCGCCCCAACCGCCGGAGGCGAGCGTGATCGTCTGCGCGCCCGGCACCGGGCCCGGCTTCGACGACATCCCCCCCTGCGTCCCGACCGGTATCAACGACGCCGACGAATCGCTGCTGCCGGCGCTGATCGCGATTAAAGGTGCGCTGGCGGCCGACGGCTACGGACCAACCGGCGCGCACATCGTCTGGGACGGCCTGTACGATCATGCGGCGTACGCCTGCGATCTGGCACCCGAGTTCCTCCCGCGCCTCGATGCCAACGGGAAGCCGCAATACACCGGCGCCGACCAGCCGGCGTGCCGCTACAACAAATACAAATTCGCCGACCCGGCCAACCCGGCGACGCGCCGCCATCCGCAATACTGGATGTGCATCGGCGACAGCGGCGATCCGGACGGCAACACGTTCTCGGTCGACAGCCGGAAGTTCCTGAACTTCGAGAACACCGACCCGACCGATCCGCCGATCACCGACATCAACACCCACGATTGCCCCGCGCGCTTCGGCACGCAGCTGGCACCGCTCGACGCCGCGGTCGTCGAGAACTACGTGCCCGGCGCGGGCGGCGATCCGCCGCCGACCCAGGCCGAGATCGAGGCGATCTGCGCCGACTACTCCGGCACGACGATCAATCGCGCCGCGCTGCAGTACAACTGCGGCTGGCTCTCGCAATACAACCTCTTCGCCGACCCGACCGATCCGCGCCATGACGGGAACGAGGGCGGATTGCTCTACGAGCTCACGACGGCGCTCTTCTCCGACTACGCGAGCAAGTATCGGTTCGTCTTCCTCCCACCCGGCGCCACCGCCGAATGGCAGGAAGGGAACGCGAGCGCGCCGAACGCGACCCTCGTCTTTCCGGTCGGCACCGTCATCGCGAAGACGTTCAGCTTCAAAGACGGCGCCGACGAGAACGTCGTCGAGACCCGTCTGCTCTTCCACCGCCAAGGGAACGGCGGTGCTTACTGGGAAGCCATGGCGTTCATCTGGGAGACCGACGCCAATGGCGACCGCACCGACGCGCGTCTCGCGATCGCGGGCGGTACCGCGTCCGTCAGCTGGAACTATCCCGATCCCGATCCGGCGGTGGCCGCCACGTACGTCGGCAGCACGGCGAGCTACGCGATCCCGACCGCGAACCAGTGCGGCAACTGTCACATCAACGACGACAAGGAGCCCGGCGACTCGCCGATCGGCCCGAAGGTCCGTCTCCTGAACCGCCCCATGGACTACGGCAGCGGCCCCGAGAACCAGCTGCAACACTGGGTCGATCTCGGCCTCTTGACCGGCGCCCCTGCGCTCGCCCTCGACCCGAGCCACCTCGCGACCAACGTCCAGCGCCTACCGCGCTTCAACGTCCCGAACGACCCGTTCAACGTTCCGACCGTCGAACAAGCCCGGCTCGATCAGATGACGGCCGGCGAGATCGACAAGGAGATGCGCGCCCGCGCCTGGCTCGAGACCAACTGCGCCCACTGCCACAACCGCAACGGCCTGGCCCAGAGCACGGGCGTCTTCTTCGACGTCTTTCGCAAGGTCAACGTGAACCACGGCGTCTGCAAGCGACCGACCACGGCGGGCAGCTCGTCCGGCGGCCACGAGTTCGACCTCTTCCCCGGCAGCGCCGCCGACTCGATCCTGTCGTACCGCGTCCACGCGACCACCCCGGGCGCCCGCATGCCGCCAGTGGCGCGCAGCGTCGCCCACGCCGAGGGCACGGCGGTCGTGGACGATTGGATCACGAGCGTGATCGACGGCCGTTTCGAGAGCTCCGGCTGCGAGCAATGAGGGTCGGGGTCGTCATTGGCTCCAAACGGGCGTGGGTGTAGGCAGGGTGGAGGGTCCTCGATCGCGGGGGCGCCGGCCCCGCCGGCCGGAAAAGGAGGAGTTATGACCACGACCGTTCACGACGTGCTCAAGCAAAAGGGCGCGAGCATCATCGCGGTGAGCCCGACGAGCACGGTCTTCGAAGTGCTGCAGATCCTCGCCGAGAGGAACATCGGCGCGGTGCTGGTGCTCGAGCATGACCGTCTCGTCGGCATCCTGTCGGAGCGCGACTACGCCCGCCAAGTCATCCTGAAGGGCAAAGCCTCGCGCGACACGCCGGTGCGCGAGATCATGACGACCGCGGTCGTTTGCGTCGGCCCCGAGCAATCGATCGAGGAATGCATGGCGCTCATGACCGACAAGCGCTTCCGTCACCTCCCGGTCATCGCCGACGATCGTTTGATCGGCGTGCTCTCGATCGGCGACGTCGTGAAGGCGTTGCTCGGCGAGCAGGCGTTCCGCATCGAGCAGCTCGAGAGCTACATCGCGAGCGGGGGCTGACTCAGCCGACGAACGTCACCGTCCACTCCGTACTCTCGTCGTTCACCAGCACTTCGATGGTGTCGCCGACACGGCGGCCCATCACGGCGCGCCCGATCGGCGAGCTCGGTGTCACGACGGAGAGAAAGCCGTCGCCGCCGGGTCCGGTCAGCTCGATGCCCGCGCCAGCTGGCGCCAGAAAGAGCGTGCGGCCTTCGGCGCCGTCCTCGACCTCGACGATCGCGCCAACGGCAATCGGTGATGTTGCACCGAAGCGCGGCGGCCGAAACTTGTCGAGCATGGCGAGCTCGCTGTTCGCACGGTCGAGGCGGGCCAGATGTCCGCGAGCGAGCCCGGAGTTCTCTTGCGAAACGCGGGAGTCTTCCCGGCGCTCGGCCGGCGTCGCGCCTTCTCGGGCTTCGGCGTTGGCCGCCACCATGGCCACCTTGGCGGTGCGTGCCGTCTCGCGGAGATGGCCCGCGAGCTGCTCGACGAGAAACCCTTTGTCCATTCAGGACGCGGTGCGGGCGTAGAGCGATTCGCCGACGTGCTGCATCCACGCCTCGACGGTCGCCACGAAGGCATCGGGGTGCTCGAGCTGCGGCACGTGGCCCGCGTCCTCGAACAGCTTGAAGGTCCAGTCTGGACGGGCCGCGGCGAGGGCCTGGGCCGCGGCGAGTGGGACGAGGCGATCGTGGGCGCCGTGGACGATCAGCGCCGGCGCGGTGATCTTCGCCACCATCGCGGCGAACGCGCCGCGCTGCAGGAGCGACGCGACGATCGAGCGCGCGGCCGAGAGAAACGCGGCGTTGCCGCCCGCGGTCTTGGTGCGCTCTTGCGAGAGCGCGATCGTCGCAGCGACGACGGCCGGGTCGACGCGGCCGGCATCGACGCAGCAGAACTCGAGCATCTGCTTCACGGAGCCTTCAGACCCGAGCAGGGCTTTACGACCGCTCATGAGCAGCTCGCCGACGCCGGGGAGACAGTAGCCGGCGAAGATGGCCGCGACGCCGAGGTCGAAGAACCCACCCGGCGCCGCCGGCAACGCGGGGTTCACGAGCACGAGGCCCGACACGCTCGCCGGCGCCTCGGCGGCGGTCATCAGCGAGATCAGTCCGCCCATCGAGTTGCCCACCAGGATCGACGGCGTGCCCATGACGCGATCGATGAACCGAGTGAGGAGCGCGCGGTTGGCGTGGATCGACGCCGAGTCGCCCTCGGTCGGCGTGCGGCCGAAGCCCGGGAGGTCGATCGCGACGACGCGCGCATGGCGCGCGAGCTTCTCGCCGACCGACATCCAGTTGACGTGCGCGCCTCCGAGCCCGTGCACCAACACCATCGCCGGGCCGCTGCCACCGTAGTCGATGTAGTGCACCGGCAGACCGAGCTCGACCACGCGCGACACCGGCCGCGTCTCGGCGGCGTGTGCGGCCGCGGCTTCCACCGACAACAGGCGGAGGCGCTGGCGCCGGACGGGATCGGCGAAGCGATCGAGGACGGTGGTGCGCGCTTGGCGGATGATGCCGTGGCGGCGCTCGCCGTTCAGCGCGCTCACCCCCATCAGTGCGCGGTCCTGGCGTCCCGGCTCGAGCGACACGATCGACGTTCCGGTCGCCCGAACGCGCGCCATCTCGCGGCGCAGCAGCACGCGACACACCGCCCGCATCGGCCCGTCGGCCGTCGGTTGGAGCACGGCGAACCCCGCCGACATCGGCGAGCTCACGAGCACGAGGTCGAGGCCCTGGCCGGCGAGCAGATCGGCATTGGTCGGCGAATGGGCGCCACCGTCGACGTACCGTACGCCGTCGATCTCGACCGGCCGGTAGAAGCCGGGGATCGCACACGACGCCGCGACCGCCGCCGCGACCGTCGTCGCCGGTGCTCCGTCGCGTCCGAAGGTCACGCGCTCGCCGTCGTGGAGCCGGACGGCGTTCAACCAGAGCGAGCGCTCGGGCCAGCGTTGCTCGAAGAGCCGTCCGATGCCGCCGACGAGGTGATCGGTCGGGACCCGTCCCGCCGGCAACGCCGCCGCGACGACCGCCCCGAGACGCGCTTCCCACGGCCGCAAGACGGCGCGCCAGAGATGCGCCGGCTCGGCCGCACCGAGAAACGACCACCAGCCGTTCCAAGCGGCCGCGGGCGCCGGCTCGGGCCTGCCCAGCAGGGCGGCAATGGCGGTGCCCTCCTCGGACATCGGGTCGCCGAGCGCGCGGGCCGCGAGATCACGCGGGGAGAGGCCGCCGCGCAGCAACGCAGCGATGACGGCGCCCGCCGAGGTGCCGACGATGACG
>JBDSJB010000635.1:0-13446 GCA_039917665.1 Binatia bacterium | reverse complement strand
CCGCGCGCGTCGCATCGGCGCCGACGCCGACGATCCCGATCAACACGGCCGTGGTCCGCCGCATTCTGGTCGGCTTCATCCGGAACGAGGTACGCAAGGTGGGCGTCGAGCGCGTCGTGCTCGGGCTCTCCGGCGGCGTCGACTCGAGCTTGGCGGCGTTTCTCGCGGCCGAGGCGCTCGGGGCCGCCAACGTCCTCGGCATCCGCATGCCGTACAGCGCATCCAGCAAGGAGAGCCTCGAGCACGCGCAGCTCGTGGTCGACGCGACCGGCATCCAGGTCGCCACGATCGCGATCACGCCGCAGATCGACGCCTACTTCGCCGCCATTCCCGACGCGACGCCGCTCCGACGGGGCAACAAGATGGCGCGCGAGCGCATGACCATTCTCTACGACCACTCGGCGAGCTGGCGGGCACTCGTGCTCGGCACGAGCAACAAGACGGAGCTGCTGCTCGGCTACGGGACGCTGCACGGCGACATGGCGTCGGCGCTGAATCCGCTCGGCGACCTCTACAAGACGCAGGTGTGGGCCTTGTCGGAGGCCGTTGGCGTGCCTGCGCCGATCGTGGAGAAGCAGCCGTCGGCCGATCTCTGGCAGGGACAGACCGACGAGCACGAGCTCGGCTTCGAGTACCGCGCGGTCGATCGCTTGCTCTATCTGATGGTCGACGAGCGCTTCGAAGACGAGGATCTGATCGCCGCGGGGTTCGCCGTCGAGTTCGTTCAGCGTGTCCGCGGCATGGTGCAGCGCTCGCAGTTCAAGCGCCGTCTGCCGGTGATCGCGAAGGTTTCCTCCCGCACGATCGATCGTGATTTCCGCTACGCCCGCGACTGGGGCTGCTAGCTCGTTCGAGCCGGAGACGGACGTGACGGACGCGCTCGCAGCGTTGAAGGCAGAGCTCGAGCGCTTCGGCGCCGAGAACGATGCCGCGTTCAGCGAGCGCACCCGCCGCATGCTGAGCATCACGCGTGACCGCGGCGAGCTCCTCGCCGTGAAGCAGCCCGCGTGAATCCGCCCAGCAAAGCGGTGCAGATCGCGGCCGTCGTGCTGCTGCTCGGCTTCCTCGGGATCAACTGCCTCGTGCAGGCGCGTACCGACACGCCGACCGTCGACGAGTTCGTCTACCTGCCGGCGGGCTACTACCACCTCCGCACCGGCGACCTCACGTTCGACTCGAGCAATCCACCGCTCCTCAAGATGGCGATGGCGGTGCCGCTGCTCGCGATGGATCTCCAGCTCGAACGCGATCCGCGTTGGCGCGACAACCGCACCGGGTGGGGCCCGTGGATCTACGGGACGCGCTTCATGGAGACGAATCAGGCGCGCTATCTCGACGCGTTCTTTGCGGCGCGCCTCACCACGATCGCGTTCACGGTGGTGACGGGGGCGTTGCTCTGGTGGTGGGCGCAGTCGATGGTGTCGCCGCTCGCGGCGCTCGCGGCGTTGGCGCTCTACTGCACGCAGCCGACCGTACTCGCGCACGGCGCCCTCGCGACGCTCGACATGGGTGTCACGATGCTCGTCTTCGGCGCGTTCGTGGCGCTCGCGCGCTTTACCGCGACCGAGCTTCGGCCGTGGGCGGCGCTTGCGGGCGCGCTCCTCGGGCTCGGGATCGCGGGCAAGGGGGTGACGCTCATCTTCCTGCCGCTCGTGCCGGTGCTCGCGGTGATCGGATGGCCCGCCTCGGGCCGTGGGCGATGGCCCGGCTGGGACCGTGAGCGCTTGCTGAAGTTCGCCGACGGGATGCTCGTGCTCGCGGTCAGCGCGTGGGTCGCGCTGCTCGCGGTGTACCAGTTCTCGGGTTTCCCGCTCCCGGGTCCGGTGCTCGAAGGCATTCGTTTCCAGGCCAACGCCAGCAGCGCGGGCGAGTTCCCCGCCTTCTTGAACGGCAACTGGTCGCAGACGGGCTGGTGGTACTACTTCCTCGAAGCGTTCGCCGTGAAGACGCCGCTTCCGACGATAGTGCTCGTGCTCGGCGGGTTGGCCGTCATCGCACGTCGGCGCGGGCGCGCCGCCGGTGACGCGTGGATCGCGTTGCCGCCGCTCTTGTTGCTCTACGTACTCTCGTTCCACTTCGGGAAGAACTACGGCGTGCGCTATCTGCTGCCGGCGTTGCCGTTCCTCCTCCTGGTCGCCGGCGTGGCAGCCGACGCCTGCCGCCGCGTTCGCCGCGGCGCGATCGCCGTCGGCGGGCTTTTGGCGTGGCAGCTCGTGTCGTGCGTGGTCACCGCGCCGCACCAGCTCGCGTACTTCAACGTGCTCGCCGGTCCGACCGATCACGCGCGTCGCCTGCTCCTCGACTCGAATCTCGATTGGGGACAAGACCTCGGCCGACTCGCGACGTACCTGAAGACCAACGGCGTGACGCCGGTCGGCCTCGGTTACTTCGGGCACGTCGATCCCAAGCTCTATGGCATCGACTACACGCTGCCGCCCCAGACGCCGACGGCCGGTCGGTTCGCGGTGAGCGCCAACTTTCTCGCCGGCTACGCGTACGCCGTGACGTACGCGGGGGAGCGCATGATCGGCGTGAAGCGAGGGGCCTGGGCGTGGCTCGACCGCTTGCCGCCGACCGCTCGGATCGGCCGGTCCATCTATTACTTCGACGTCGGCGAGGACGACGTCCGCCGGCTCGCCGCCGCCCCGTTGCCGTCGGCGGGCGCCTCGCGCTAGAGCCGACCCGCCGTGTCCATGCTCCGTCGCGCGCTCGGATTCGTGATCTGGCTCCTCGTCGTGCTCGCGCTCGCAGAGGGGGCCGTGCGCCTCGCCGGGTGGGTGCTGCGCCGCGATCAAGGGCTCGGCGCCGGCACGGCCGGCAAGCACGTCGTCTACTGCATCGGCGACTCGTTCACCTACGGGCAGGGCGTCCAACCGACCGAGGCCTGGCCGCAGGTGTTGGCCGCCATGATGAGGCAGGAGGAGGGGGCCGCGGCGCCAGAAGTACGGACGCTCGCCGAGCCCGGACGCAGCAGCTCGGTCGCGCTGCTCGAGGTTGCCAAAGCGCTCAAGGCCGGCGACGCGCGTCTCTTGCTGATTCTGACCGGCTGGAACGCGAATGATGGCGACTTCGCCGACTGGGCGGCGCGCCACGACCGCGCCGTGCCGTGGACGGCGCGCGCCGATCTCTGGCTCGCGCATGCACGGCTCTATCGCGTCGTGAAGCAGGCGCTGACGTTCCAGAGCCGGGCGCTCGTCTTCGACGACGTGAAGGTCATTCCGCAGACGACGGGCATGCAGCTCTACGACTTCCACGCCTACCAGGAGATCGCGCGTGACAACCTGCAGCAGATCGCGCGGCTCTGTCACGCCGCCGGTGTCCCGTGCGCATTCCTCACGTATCCGCACCAGGATCTACCGCCCAATCCCAACACGAAGATCGAGTATTACCACGCGCTCTTCGGCCGAACGCCGATCACCGACGCCGACTACGTCGTCGCGGATCGGTTGCCGGGCGAGATTGCGATCGACGCGATCATTCGGACCGTCGGCCGTGCCGAGGACGTGCCGGTGATCGATACGCAGCCGGCGTTCGCGCGCGAGACGGGCGGCGGGCTGTACTTGGCTGATTGGCATCATCCGACGCCGAAGGGGCACCGGCTGATCGCCGAGACCGTGTTCGCAGCGATTCGGCCGCGCTAGTCTCTGCGGCGTCCGGGAGCCGGGCGATAGGGCTGCGCGCCCTCGCTCGCGGAGTCGCCTCCGCGAACGCACCTCGCGCTGTCCTGACGTAATGCGGCGGCGTCCCCCGTACCCTCGGCAGCGGTCGCCCAACGGCTACTCGTAGGGATCGAACCCGGCGGGTGTGGCGGGCACGAAGGGGTGTCTGCGAGCGCCCCACCCGCGTGCGTCCGCGCCTACCGCCCGCGCGCCGCCGAGCACACGGTGCTGCATCAGGTGGTGCGGGCGCACCACGCGACTTTCCTGCGGGCCGCTGAAGAAGGCGGCGGTGTCCCGGCCTTCGTCGAGCGCGAGTTTCGTCAGTTCATCACATGCGGCTCTTGACCTGGTACTGCGCGGACGAGCGTCGACGATCATCGCGAACAGCGCGTTCGCGCCACTCCAGTGGACGCACGGCTCGCGGACCGCGATCGCGTTCGCGCCTGTTGTCCGCTCGACCCGTACCCGGCCTCCTGCGTGAGGAAGCGGAGCGAGCCGGCGGGATAGCGGAGCACGAGATCGCCGCCGCGCGGCGCCGACTCCATCGTGGCGAGGTGATTGCCGAACGTGCTCGTCAACGACGTGAAGCCGCCGGAACCTGCGTCACGAACAACACCGGATTCGACGGCGCGCCCGCGACCCCGACCAACACCAACGCAACGGCCCAACGAACTCCACTGCCCGACACGCTCAACAGCAAGCGACGTTCCCCGTGCACGACTCCGCAGTCAAACCCGCGGCGGCGGTTTTTGCGTGCATCGATGACGGAGCGACGTCGATGCGCCGCTGGCTGCTGTGGCGAGTGAATATGGACTGGGCCGGCCGGGGGAGCCCGGGGGTCGCCGGCAGCGCGCGTTGTGCCGCGCTTTGGCGAGAGGCGATCCGTGTATGGGCAAGGCCGTTCCGCACCCGCGGGACTCGCGCGCAGAGGCGACCCCCGAGCTCCAGGCCACCCCGGTTCAAGTCAGTCGCCCATCACCGACCTCGACCGGCCTCGCGCCGCGCGTCATTGGTGAACAAACCAGTTGCCCTACATGGTGCGCCGTGCGACTTCTAGTCGCGTACCCCCTCCTGTGCCGATGAAACGACTGATCAAGATGCTGTGCGCGCTGCTGATCGCGCTCGTGTGGGGCGGTGATGCCGCCGCGTTCTCGGGCGGGATCGCGACGACCAGCTTTCCGGTCCCCGCCCAGGGCTGCAACTTCTGTCATGGCGGAGGGTCGACGCCGGCGGCCACGTTGGAATGCCTCGATTGCGCCGGCGGCTTCCCGATCGTCGAGCCCATGTCCGTGCACACGTTCAAGCTCACGGTCTTCGAGATCGGCCTCCAGGACAACGCGGGCCTCAACGCCTCGTCCGAGCTCGGGACGCTCACGACGGGCGGGGCGTTCGCGCTCGGGACCACGACGATCACGGGCACCGGCGGGCGCGCCGAGATCACGCACACGAGCCCGAAGCCCGCCGCGGGCGGCATGACCGAGTTCAGCTTCATCTGGACGGCGCCCGCCGCCGATACGATCGCGACGCTCGTCGCATGGGGCAACGCCGTCGACGGCAACGGGAGCACGGCGGGGGACGGAGCCGCGCGCGCCACGCTCGACGTGACCGTCGGCGTGAACGTCCCGACGCCGACCGCGACGCCCGGCGGCAGCACGCCGACACCGACGCCGACACCGGGCGAGAGCTGCCCCGCGGTCGTCGACCTCGGGTGCACCACCGGCTTCGCGAAGGGCTCGCTCCTCGTCAAGGACGGCACGCCGGGCCGCGAGCGGCTGGTCGTGCGGATGCTACAAGGCCCGCCGCTCGCGCAGACCGACCTCGGCAACCCGCTCGATGCGATGCAGGGTGGAACCGGAACCTCGTACGCGCTCTGCGTCTACGACGACGGGAGCGCGCTCGCCGCCGACCTCCAGATCGCACGCGCCGGAGACCTCTGCCTCGGGAAGCCGTGTTGGCGGCCGATCGGCCACGCGCCGAACGACCCGCGCGGACCGGGCAAGGGCTATCGTTATCGCGACCGAGCGCTCGCGTCCGACGGCGTGCTCAGCATCGCCTATCGCGGCGGCGACGCCGGACGCTCGCAGGTGGTCGTCACCGGTAAGGGCTCGTCGCTGCCGAGCGGCATTCCCGCGGCGCTCGCGACGACGAGCCAGGTCACGGTGCAGCTCCGCAGCAGCGACGGTCTCTGCTTGTCGATTGACCTCGACGAGATCCAGGCGCAAGACTCGAGCACGTTCAAAGCCAAATAGCGCGCTCCGAACATCCCCCCCGGGAGGTACGCACACGATGAGCCCAAAGAATCTCACGACCGGAGCGCAGCGCGCTTGGACGACACGGATCGGACTCCTGGCCGCCGCCATCCTGACGGCGACGTTCGCCGGAGCGGCGCTGGCCGCCCCGCAATCCAGCGATCAGCAGGGCTGCTTGAACCAGCTCACCAAGGCCGGCACCGACGTCGTCAAGCAGCAAGGCAAGACGACCTACACGTGCCTGCGAAACGCACAATACGGAAAGGTCGACAAGCTCGGCGACGTGGGGGAAACCCTCACCGCCCAGGCGTGCCTGACCAACGACGTCGGCGGCAAGGTCGCGCAGAAGCAGCAGCGCACCGCCGATCGCGACGCCCAGCACTGTGTGGCCGAGGGTGCGCCCGATTTCGCGTACGCCGGCGCCGCGGCCATCAACGTCGCGGCGAGCGCGGCACCGCGCGCGATCGTCGCGTCCGTCTTCGGCGCCAACCTCGACGCCGCGCTGGTCGACGCCGACGTCGACGCGAACGGCGCGAAGTGCCAGCAGGAGGTGCTGCGCGGCGCCAATCGCATCCTCGACACGATGTGGCGGGTCGCGCGGACGAGCGTGCAGAATGGCCTCAAGGGCAAGAGCCGTCGGGCGGGGGCTGCCTCGGATCTCCCCGCCTACAACGCCGGCAACCTGGTCGGCGAGGTGCTCGCGCAGTCCATGGACGACCTGCAGGGGAAGATCCAGAAAGACGTCGATCGGCTCGCGAGCAAGGCGCTGCAACGTTGCACCACCGCGACCACGCCGCTCACCGCGCTCTTTCCCGGTGCGTGCGCGAGCCCCGTGATCGCGACCCTCGTCGAGTGCGTCGCCGGGGTCGCGCGCGGCGACTACTATCAGAGCGTCGCGGGCACGTACGCGACGGCGATCGCGTGCGACCTCACCGACGACGGGCTCCACGACGGGAGCTGCGTCGGCGCAGCGGATCGCCGGCACGTGCTCGACCGCGTGGGGTACGGACCCGATGCGTGGACGTTCGGCCGCATCGTGGCGCTCGGGCTGAACGGCTACATCGACGAGCAGCTCGCACCGGACGCGATCGACGACAGCGCCGCCGAGGCCGTGCTCGCCAGCAACTACCCGACCTTGGCGCTCAGCGTGGTCGAGGTGCGCGACTGCTACCCGCAAAACGTCCCCGGCACGTGTCCGGGACTCGAGGGGGGCGTCAAGAACGACGTCTGGAAAGAGATGGAGGAGTCGGAGATCTATCGCGCGGTCGCCACGCGCCGGCAGCTCGAAGCGGTGCTCGTCGATTTCTGGTTCAACCACTTCAACGTCACGGGCAGCGCCGGCCAGCAGAAGTGGAACACGCCGGCGTACCTCCGCGATTCGATTCGCCCCTGGGTGCTCGACAACTTCGAGGACAGCGTGCTCCGCATGGCGCGCGGCCCGGCGATGCTCGACTACCTCGACCAACGGCAGAACCAGGTCGGGGTACCTCCTGGCACGGGCTACAACGAGAACTTCCCCCGCGAGCTGCTCGAGCTCCACACGATGGGCGTAACCGGGGCCTACACCGAAACCGACGTGAAGGAGATGGCGCGCGCGCTCACGGGATGGCGCGAGGAGTGGAACAACGAGAACAACTTCGATCCCGACTACCCAGGCTTTCGTTACCAGGACAGCCGCCACGACTACCTCGGGGCGAAGCTGGTGCTGGGACAAGTCATCAACTCGAGCTCACCGAACGGTGAGCAGGACGGTTTCACCGCCGTCTCCCTGGCCTCGCGGCATCCGGACGTGGCGCCGTTCGTCTGCGGCAAGCTCGTGCGGCGCTTCGTGCACGACGATCCGCCGTTTCTCTTGGTCGATGCGTGCGCGACGGCGTTCATCGCGCACCAGAACGACGCGGATCAGCTCCCGCAAGTGATGGCGGTGATCCTGAAGTCGCGCGAGTTCCAAGTGTTTCCGGAGTACCGCAAGAGCCGCGTGAAGAAGCCCGTCGTGCTGATCCCGAGCGTGCTGCGCGCGGTCGGCGCCGATCCTGATCCCGCGGTGACCGACTACCGCGACATGCGCAATTTACTCGCCGACCTCGGGGAGCGCATCCGGAACGCCGATCCGCCGACCGGCTATCCGGACGTGTCGGTCGTGTGGGCGAGCCCGGGCGCCATCGTGCAGCGCTTCAACCTGCTCGAGACGGCGGCGGTCGACGCCGCGGCGAGCTGGGGCGTGTCGGGGGCGCAGCCGAGCGCGGACGTGGTGGACGACGTGATCGCCGTGCTCTTCCCCGTGGACGGCGTCGCGCCGGCGACGCGCACGGCGGCGATCGCCTATCTCGGCTCCATCGCGGCAACGGACGTGCAGAAAGTGCAGCAAGCCGGCGCCTTCCTGCTCGCGAGCCGGGATTTCCTCACCTACTGAGAGGACGAAGCCATGAATCTCACACGACGACAGATCATCAAGAGCGGCGGCGTTCTGGCCACGGCGTTCTTCCTGCCCGCGGGCGTGCGACGGGCGCACGCGGCGGGCGAGAAAGTGCTGGTCGCGATCTTCCTGCGCGGCGGCGCCGACCCACTGAATCTCGTGGTGCCGGCTTTCGATCCGACCTACTACACGGTCCGGCCGGACATCGCGGTGGCGGCCGGCACCGAGATCCAGCTCGGCAGCGGTGACAGCCACGGGTTCGGGTTCTTCCCACTCTGCACCGGCATGAAGACGATGTACGACGGCGGCGAACTGCTCGCGATCCATCTCGCCGGGAGCACGGATCCCAGCCGATCGCACTTCGACGCCCAGGACTTCATGGAGCGGGCGGCCCCCGGCAACAAGTCGATCACCGACGGGTGGCTGAATCGCTATCTCGCGACGATCGGCGCCGGCGATCCCATCGCCGGCCTGTCGATCTCGGATGCGCCCCAGCTCGCGATGCGCGGCGGCGCGCCGAACGTCGCCTTCTCGGCCATCAACACGTTCCTGATCCAGGGCAACTTCGCCGCGGCTCGGCGCGCCGCGCTCGAGAGCCACTACGCGGGGTCAACGGACACCCTGGGCGTCGGCGTCGACGCGGCGTTCTCGGCGATCGACGTGGTGCAATCGGTGAACACGGCCACCAGCGTCACCTACCCGAACAACAAGCTCGGGAAAGCCCTCAAAGACGTGGCGGCGATCATCAAGGCGGAGGTCGGCGTCAAGGTCGTCGCCGTTGATCTCGGCGGATGGGATCACCACACCAACCTCAACACCCAACTGGGACAGGTCGGCGGCGAGGACAGTGACGGCAAGGCGTACGAGCTCGATCGCTCCCTGAAGGCCTTCCGCGACGACCTGTACAACGGCGGCGGCAGCGGCAACTACCTCGACTCCACGCTCACGCTCTGCATGACCGAATTCGGCCGTCGGGTGGCGCAGAACGGCGGCGCCGGCACCGACCATGGGCACGGCGGCGTCATGTTCGCCGTCGGCGGCGGCGTCGCGGGTGGGCGATTGATCCTGAAGAACGACGTGTGGCCGGGGCTCACGCCCGCGAACCTCTACATCGGCGAGGATCTGCAGGTGACGACGGACTTCCGCGACGTGTTCGCGGAGGCGTTGAACGCGCATCTAGGAATGAGCCTGACGGCAATGGCGTCCGTGTTCCCGGGCTTCACCCCGAAGACCGCCAACTTCGCGGGCATCTACAGCTAGCGCCGGACGCCGCTCTCCCACGCGGGGCTCTCGTCCCTGCAGTAGCGAGTGAGTGAACCCTGGCCACCTCGGTTCAACGCACCCGCATCACCACCGCCGCCGCGTGGCCCGCTCACCGCATGAGCGTCATGGGGGAGGGCGGCACGCCGTAGCGGGTGTCGGCTTCGGCGCGGGTGCTGACTTCTTTTGGGGTGATGCGGCCGCCGAGCAGGTCGGTGTAGGGGCGAGCACGCGCGGCTTCGGGCTGCGACTCGCGCACCAGCTCGACGCGGACGCGGCGGACGCCGCGGGTGACGCGGTCGGGGACAGGCGCTGCCGCCGATTGCAGCTCGGAATTGAAGCCGTGGTGCGGCAGCCCACCTCGACGATCGCCGGGTGCGTCCGCCCCGTGTGATCGCGGAGCGCGATCTCGTGCGCCTCACACGTCGGCCGCAGGTGCAGAAGTCGCGGCCTTCCGAGAGCAGGTGCGCGTACACGCCGTGCTCGGTGTGGAACGTCGCGATGCGATGGTGCCGCACGACTATGAGGCGGTCGGCCGGCGCGGCGCCGAGGAGCGCCAGCAGCTGATTGCGGTCGAGGTCGTGCGCGGCCGCCAGCGTGTCGAGGCGGCGGTCGAACAGCTCGGCGGCCGTGATCGAGTTCGTGACGTTCCGCGAGAAGTCGCCGTGGAGGGGCGGGGAGGTGCGCGTCCGCGACCGTCGCCTGGAAGCGGACGAGCGCGCCCCAGGGGCGGACGAGCACCGCGTCGGGGGCCAGCGCCGCGAGGCGGCGGTCGTAACTTTCCTCGCCCGGCTTCTGCACGCGGACCGTCGCGAGCGTGACGGCGAGGCCCGCGGCGCGCGCGTCGGACGTCGCGGCCGAGCCCAACGAGATCCATCCAATCGAGCTCGACGGCGCGGGCACCGCTCGCGATCACGGCTTCGAGCCGCGCGTCGGTCCGGCAGAGCGCAACGAGCTCGGGCGCCGCCCGCGGCGTCCAGCGTGACGGCGGAGCGCGCACGCCAGCGCGCGGAGACGCGGCACCTGCGGCGCCGGTTCGATCGTCCGTTCGACGTCGGCGACGAGTGCACCGACGAGCGCGCGCCGCATGCGCTTCAGCTCCGAGACGGGAAGGTGCAGCCCGGGCGCGAACCCGGTCACGTCGTCCTGGCCGGTCGTCACGAGCACATAGCTCACTCTCAGGTGTTGGCTGCGACGATCTAGCGTTTGGCCGCCGCCCGGTGATCGTCGTGGTGACGGCGGCCCATAGGAGAATTTGCTTGCGGGGAATGCCCGAATTGGTAGCTTCGTACGATGATGTGGTCTCGACTCCTCGCAGTCACGGCACTGCTGGGCCTCTGCGCTAGTGGCAGTCCCGCAGGTGCGCAATGGGGACCCGAGACTCCTCTGACGGCCACTGGTGGCAACGTCTGGGGCGAGGGAATCGCTACCGCGGGGTCGACGGTCCACCTCGTCTATGGCACCGACGAGGTCCGCTACCGCCGGTCGACCGACGAGGGGATTACTTGGAGCGCGGGCACGCTCGTTGGCAGCGGCACGATCCATCTTACCGACCCCATCGTCGCCGACGGCAGCGACGTGTGGGTTGTGTACCTGGACAACATTCAGATCGTGAGTGACTGGTGCTGTCCGCGTGACATGGGGAACATCTGGCTTCGGCGCTCACGCGACGGCGGTGTCACTTGGGACGCGGCGATCCAGTTGAGCACGCCGAACACCGCGTACCGGATCTCGATCGCGTACGCTGCGAATCGACTCCACCTCGTCTGGATGGACTACCGTTCCGGGGCTTGGGACACCTACTACCGCCGCTCGGCGGATCGTGGGGCGACATGGGATGCGGAGGTTCGACTCGCGCAGTCGACCGGTCCGTTCGGTGCCGAGCGGCCCCAGGTCGCGGCGCGCAGCGACAGCGTGCACGTGACGATCTGGGACGACCGCGGCAACAATCCCTCCTGCACGCCGGGCACCTACACCTTCCCGAAGTGCCCCGACGTCTTCCACGTGCGCTCCCTGGATGGCGGGCAAAGTTGGAGCCCGATCACCAATGTCGCCAACGGGGGGGCCGGCTTCGCGGGTCGCAACGACATCGCAGTGGCCGGAACCTCGAACGTCGTCATCAACTATAACGTGGATGTTCCCGGTGAGACTGGATCCAAGCTCTTCGCGATCGCCTCGAGCGACGACGGCGCGACGTGGGGGACGCCGATCCGCTTGACGACATCCCCGAACGCCTCCGACCACGGATCCATCATCGGCGCTGGCGACGCCGCACATCTCGCGTGGCATGACGACCGCGACCCCACGAATCGCGAGATCTACTACCGGCGGACCCCGAACGGCGGCGCCAGTTGGGATCCCGAGGAGCAGATATCGAGCGGTGCATTCGGCGACTCGTCGACACCGCTCGACGCTGTGACGCCGGGCTATGTCCACGTGATTTGGATCGACAACCGAAGCGGGACTTACCAGGTCTACTACCGGCGTCGCGCCATATCTTCTCCCAGCAACTGGACTCCCTGGCGACTATCTGCTGGCCTCTTGGCCTTCCGGCGCGTGCCGGGCGAGGGCGACGACCGCCTCGCGTTGAGCGGCGTGGTGCCCCTGCCGCTGTCGGCGTTCAACCCAGCGACCGAGAGTTTCACCCTCACGCTCGGCGATGAGGACGGCACGATCGTGAGCGTTGCGATCCCCGCCGGGTCGTTCGTTGCCAATGCGCGGCGTACGCGCTTCGTCTGGCGCGTGACCGGCCCCGGGGTCTCCCTGGTGACCCTCTCGGCCGACCGGAGCGGCGGCCTGCAAGTCAAGATCCGCGGGCGCGAGCTGAACCTCCTCGGCGCCGACCGGCCGGCGCTCACGACCACTCTCGACCTCGGGCCGAACCGCTTCGAGTCAACGAATGTCTTCCGAGCGCTCGGCACGAAGCTCAAGGTTCCGTGAAGCCGGTGCGGCCTGGCGCGCCTGGATGCCGCCGCCGGCGGCGGTAGAAGTTCGGCTTCCCCCTCCGCCCATTGCCTGTCCAAGGAAAGTGCGAAGTTCTCCGCCTGGGGCGCTAGATGCGGCTCTCTGCGCGACGTTCGTCGTTGCTGCTGGCTTCTGTGACGTGGACAAGTCGGTATCGCGGTGAGCTTGCGAGGTCGCCGGCAGCGGACGTAGCCGAGCGTTTCGGCTAGCGCGCCGAGGGTACGGGGGGACGCCGCTGCACCACGTCAGGAAAGCGCGAGGTGCGTCCGCAGAGGCGACTCCGCAAGCGAGCCCGCGCACCCCGTCTCGCTCGCAGTCTCCGATGCGCGGTGATCGGCGCGTCAGTTGGTACAGCTTGCGATGAGTTGGTCGGCCTGCGGATCGTCGGGGCGGAGTTGGCGGAGGTCTTCGCGGAGGCGGCGGGCTTCGTCGCAGCGGCCGAGGGTGGCGTGGAGGCGGAGCGCCGAGAACACGACGACGGGATCACGCGGACGGCTCTGGACCGCGGTGCGGCTGGCGGTGACGGCGTCGTCGGCACGGCCGAGGCGTTGATAGACCGTGGCGAGATAGGTCTGGGCTTCGTAGACGTGGAAGCCGAACTGGGTGGCCCGTTCGAGCTCGGGGATGGCGGCGGTCAGATGCGGGGTCGCGGCGGCGGGGTCGGTGGCACGATCGGCGAGCGCGAGCTCGAGGCGGCCGATCCATAAGGTGGTTTGGCCAGGTCCACGCAGGGATTCTCCCGCCTCCGCACGGCGCAGGTAGCTGAGGGCGGTCGGAAGGTCGTCGCGGCGCTCGTACCACTCGGCGAGCTTCTGCCATTCGCTGTCGAACCAGACGTCGCCGTCGAGGCAGATCGCGGGCGCGTCGGGGGTGGCGGGCTCGCAGTACGCGTGGTTCA
>JBDSJB010000634.1:0-3060 GCA_039917665.1 Binatia bacterium | reverse complement strand
GCTGCTCCCCGGCCCCGACCCAGAGCATGCGGCCGACGCGCGGCATGAACGTCACGGCCGCCGCGTTGTTGGTGACGCCGAAGAGGTAGCCGGCCTGGAGGCCGAGATCCCAATCGCCGAAGGCGACTGGCTGGCCTTCCTCGGCGGCGGCGAGCGTGGCGCTCGTCGCGAGCAGCACGACAGCGAGGATGGTTCGAGTGAGCACCCGTGAGAGCATGCGACGCTGTAGCCGGGTCCGAGGCGGCGACACAAGCGGGTTGGACACGAAGACGTCATTCCTCGACGAACGCACGCAGCCGCTCGAGCGCGCCATTCCACTCCGACGAGATCCGCGCGAGGAAGCGTTGCGCCTCCTGGAGGCGGTTCGGCCGGAGCTCCCACAGCCGTTGCCGCGAGCCGCCGCGCGATCGACAGCGGACGAGCCCGGCATCGGCGAGCGCGTGGAGATGCTTGGTCACCGCTTGCCGGCTGACGTCGGCCTCCGCACTGAGCGTCGCGATCGCGAGCGGTCCCTCGGTGCAGAGCCGAGCGACGAGTCGGAGACGCGTCTCGTCGCCGAGCGCGAAGAAGACGGGCGCGGCGCCGGTCAGGCCGGCGTCGGGCCGCTCACGCCGTCGCGACATGGCGCTCGATGTTGCCGAGCTGCGCGGCCCATCCGCCGTCGTTCATCCGGAACGCTTCGGCGCGGCGCTCGGCCGGCAAGCGATCGAAGCCCGACTCGACGATCGTGAGCCGTGTTCCCTCCGCCACGTCCTCCAGCCGGAACTCGACGAGCGTCGTCGGCTCGTCCGCATAGTCGACGTCGGGTTCGATGGCGTAGGGATGCCAGCGGTACGAGAACAGCCGCTCGGGCTCGATCCGCTCGATGAGCATCTCCATCGGGAGATCGAATCCCGGGTGGGTGATGCGCCCGCGAATCGCCGTGCCCGGGATGAACTCGCCCTCGAGCGCGACCTGGAACCACTGGCCGAACTCCTTGGCGTCGGTGAGCGCCCGCCACACCCGCGAGCGCAGCGCCCGCAGCACGATGGTCTTCTCGATGCGATCGGTGTTCGGCATGTTCTAGGCAACCTCCTGGTTGCCTAGGTACGCGACGGTGAATTCTTACGCAACCCTTTGGTTGCCCAGGTGCCCACCGCCGCGGCAACCGTGGTCGCATCCGGCCTCGACCCCGCCCCGAGGAAATGCTGGTGAATCGCAATGGCCACGACGGCGATCTGGATCGCGCTGGCGGGGACGCCGGCGTCGACCAGGATCGTCGGGTGGGTTCCCAGATACGCGGCCGCCGCGCGTACGGCCTCGTGCTCCGCACGATCGGCCGCCGACGGATGCGCGAACTGCCACCGACGCGCTTGGCGCGCGATGTCGGCCTTCGTCGCGTCGTCATCCACGACGTCCGCAGCGGGAAATACGCGGCAATCGTAGCTCCGACATGTCCGCGGCCGCTGCGCATAGATCGAGCACTGGCCTTCGATCAGCATCGGACAGTGGCCGCGCTCGTCGTACCCGAGCAGCACGTGACCGCGCGGCATTCCTGGCGCCGGGAAGAGGAGCGCCGCGGGAATCCGCGCGAGCGTCTCACGCTCGTCGGGACCGATGTGCACGAACTGCGACGAGGTGCAGCAGGCCACGCACTCGCCGCACGGAACGACGGCGTCGCGCGTGCCGCGGATCGCATCGCGCACCTGACGCAGCCACGCCGCAAAGTCGCCGGCGTCGAGATCGTGCTCGTCGCTCACGGACGGTCAGTCCCGCCAGGCCATCCGTTCGGCGAGGTCATGCTGCATCTTCGACGCGTCGTCACCGGCATACAAATGCACCGGTGGCGAGTACACGGTCCAGGCCGGCGTGAGCCGGATGACGACGCGACCTTCCTCACGGGCTTTGGCCTCGACGATCGGGCGTGCCGCGTCGGGCAGCGGCTGCCCGGACATCAGGGCCGCGACCTGCATCATGACGTCGACCGTCGTGGTGAAATCCTCGTCGACGACGGCCGGGCCGCCGACTTGCAGGTAGGTCACCGGCCACTGCTCGTCGAGCACGCAGAGCGAGGCCTCGCGGGTCCGCCGAATCGCCTTGGCTTTCGCGCGCTCGCGCATGGTCGAGATCAGGAGGTCGTCGCCGCTCGTGACGTAGTACACGATCGACATCGACGGCGGGCCGGCGACGCGCTGGAACCCGAACACGCAGGTGCGATGGACGGCAACGAAGTGACGGCGCTCGGCTTGGTCCATCATCATGACGAGATCCTCGTTTTGGTGCGGGGAGTGTGGATGCCGGAGAGACGCAACTTGGCGAGCGTGTCGACGATGGTCCGACGCGTTGCCCGGCGCGGATGCTCGAGCCACCACATCAACAATCGGGATTGCATCCCGACCAACGCCTGCGCGGCGGCGGTCGCATCGATGTCGGCGCGAAAGTAGCCGTCGCGGCGGCGCTCGCGGAGGTGCGCCTCCTGCGCCGCCGCCATCGCGTCGAAGAGGTCGTTGCGCAATCCCGGCGCATCGTTCGCGAAGAGCAGCCGGCCGCGGGTGCTCGGATCCGCGACGAAGTCGACCAGCGCCTCGGCGTGAGCGCGGGCCGCCGCCTCGACGTTCGCGTGCGTGCGCTCGACCGCCGCACGCAGGCGCGCGCGCAGCTCCTCGAATGTGTCGAGCGCCACCGCCCGGGCAATGCCCTCTTTGTCGCCGAAATGCAGATAGAGGGTCCCGACGGCGACGCCGGCCCGTGCCGCGATCGCCGCGGTGGTGGCCACGGTGAAGCCCGATTCGCCGAAAACGTCGGCGGCCGCCGCCATCAAACGCCGGCGTGTGTCTTGGCGGCTGCGCTCGCGTGCGGTTTCTACTGCAATCACGCTCATTCACTGAATGTGACTCATGTTCAGGCCAAACGCCAGAGGTCGGACAGTGCGCCGCGTCATTCGCCGCGTCAGGTCGCGCAGCGAAATTTTCAGTGGACTACGTTAGCCACGCTCCTTAGGCTCCGCGCGCGCCCGGCCCTTCCGCAGTCTCGCATTCCCCTCTTCAGGAGCTCGCCATGCCCCCTTCAGTTTTCGCGCTC
>JBDSJB010000633.1:0-8374 GCA_039917665.1 Binatia bacterium | reverse complement strand
TGCGACGAGGCGAGGTCGCCGGGAAGGGTGAAATACTCCTCGGCTTCGACGGGTCCGAACTCGCGCGGGGTGAGCCGCATGGTGCCGACGATCTCACCGGTCTCTTCAATCTCGGCGATCAGGAGGTAGGAGCGATGGTCGTACTGATCGGGCACCGGGACGTCGTAGCCGAAGTCGCCACAGTACACCTCGCGACGGATCTCCAAGGCCGCGAAGACGTCCTCTGCGGTCTCGGCAACGCGGAAGCGGTACCCCTTCAACAGGGCGCTCAGGTAGCTGGTGGTGGCTGGGGTTTCGGTGAGCTGGGTGGCCGTCTGCATGGTCATTCCCTCCGCGAGTTCTCAAAGCGAAGAGCATGCCAATGGCCTTACGACCGCAAGTGTCTGTTATAGCTGATGGATCTTCGTTCACGGACCGGAACTCCGGTTCCGGTCGAAGGTCCCTGTGGTCCGGGTGTTCCGGTTTGAGTCAGAGACCGAGGCGCCGCATCTTCTTGGCGAGCCCGCGCGGAGTGAGGCCGAACTCCTCGGCCACCTTGGTCTTCACCCCCCCTGCCCGCTGCAACGCCTCGACGATCTGGTCGCGTTCGAAGGTGTCGGTGCGGTGCTGCAACACCCCGGACGCGGCCCCGTCGATCGCGGCCCGTTGCACGTGCTCGGACAAGAGATCGTCGGTGATCGGTGCGCCGGGATCGGCCATGATGACGGCCCGCTCGATCTCGTTGGCGAGCTCCCTGATGTTGCCCTCGAAGGGATAGGCCTGGAGCATCGCGAGCGCCTCGGCGGTCGGCTCGCCGACCGGCTTCTTCAACTGGGCTGAAAGCCGCTGCACCAGATGATGGACCAGCGCCGGGATGTCCTCGCGGCGTTCGCGCAGCGGCGGCAACCGGATCGGGAACACCCGCAAGCGATAGAACAGATCCTCGCGGAAACGGCCGGCCGCTACCTCGTCGGCGAGCTTCCGGTTGGTGGCGGCGACGATTCGGACGTCGACCGGGTGCGAGCGGTCGTCGCCGACCGGGCGCACCTCGCCCTCCTGCAGCACGCGGAGGAGCTTGGCCTGCAGTGCGAGCGTGGTTTCGGAGATCTCGTCGAGGAAGAGCGTGCCCCCGCTCGCGACCTCGAAGAGGCCCTTGCGGTCGCCGTGCGCTCCGGTGAACGCCCCGCGGCGATGGCCGAACAGCTCGCTCTCGAGGATCCCTTCGGAGAGCGCGGCGCAGTTCACCGCGACGAAGAGCTCGTTGCTGCGCGGGCTCGCGGCGTGGATGCGCCGCGCGATCAGCTCTTTGCCGGTGCCGGTTTCGCCCTCGATCAGGACGGTGGTCGGCATCGCGGCGACCTTCCCGACCAGCGTCAACGCCTCGCGAATGGCGGGACTGTCGCCGACGATCGCGTGCGCGGGGCCGTCGACGGCCTCGCGCAGATACGCGTTCTGCACCTGGAGCTTCGCGTTGGCTTGCCGGAGCTCCTCGACGAGGCGTTGGTTCTCGCGCGCGAGGTGAAACACCTCGACGGCCCGTCGGAGCGCGAGCCGGAGCTCGTCGTCGTCCCAGGGCTTGGTGATGTAACGGTAGATCCGGCTGCTGTTCACCGCCTCGATGAGCGCGCTGATGTCGGTGTAACCCGTCAGCACGATCCGCACCGCGTCGGGACGAATGGCCATCGAACGGGCCAACAGCTCGGTGCCGCTCATGCTCGGCATGCGCTGGTCGGCGACGATCACGGACGCGTCGGCGCGATCGAGCAGCTCGAGCGCACGCGCCGCGCTCTCCGCGGTCACGATCTCGAAGTCGTCGCCGTAGTTGAATCGAAAGAGTTTCAGGATGTCCGGCTCGTCGTCCACGACGACGACCGGGTGACTGCGATAATCGAGCTCCATGGGCGAGCCTACATGCCTCCTCGGGCAACTCCCGTGTCAAGCGCGGGTGGTCCAGCGGGCAACACGATGGTGAACGTTGACCCCTTTCCGGGTTCACTGTCCACCTCGATGCGACCGTGATGGGCCGTGACGATGCCGTGGCTGATGGAAAGCCCGAGACCCGTCCCCGCGCCGACGTCCTTGGTCGTGAAGAACGGATCGAAGATGCGATCGCGCACCTCGCGCGGAATACCCGGACCGTCGTCGCGAATCATCACGCGCACCATGTCACCGTCGGCGTGGGTAGCGACGGTGAGCGTTCCGTGCTCACCGAGCGCGTCGCACGCATTCGCCAGGATGTTCACGAAGACCTGATTGATCTGACCCGGGTCGCAATCGACCGCGGGCAGTGTGCCGTAGTCCCGCTCGACCGTGATGCGGCCGCGCCAGCGATGCTCGAGCAGCCGGAGACTCACCTCGAGGCCTTCGTGCAGGTCGACGGCTTTCCGCGTGGCCTCGTCGAGCCGCGAGAAGCTGCGCAGATCCTTCACGATGGCCGCGGCGCGCTGCGCGCCGTTGGCCATGATGTCGACGATCTCGCCGGCTTCTTCCAAGATCGCCGCGACGTCGTCGGGCTTCGCGGCGATCGCCTTCGCGAGCCGCTTCTTCAGTGGGGAGACGCTGTTGGCGATGAAGCTCACCGGATTGTTGATCTCGTGGGCGACCCCCGCGACCAAGCGGCCGAGTGACGCCATCTTTTCCGAGTGCACGAGCTGCGACTCCGCGGCTTGCAGCTCGCGCAGCGTGTCACCGAGCTCCTCGTTGGCGGTCTCCAGCTGGGCCGTGCGCTCGCGAATGCGGGCTTCGAGGTTGGCATTCATCTCGACGATGCGCTCGTAGCCGGCGGCGTGCTGGAGCGCGATCGCCGCTTCGTGCGCGAGCGACCGCAGCAGGTCGGCGTCGCCCGCCGTGTAGAAAAACCCCGATCGCTTCGCGCCGAGCGTCAGCGCGCCCATCAGCTCGCCGTGCGCGACCATCGGCACGGCGACGGTGGCACCGATCGCCGCCATGGCCTCTCGCGTCGCCGCATGGAGGACGGCATCATCGTCGCCCTCGGGTGCATCGATGGCGGTGACGACACGCCCATTCTCGAAGCGCGCCGCCACGGCGCGTGGGATCGTGCCCACCCCGTCGAGCGGCGCCAATCCGTCGGGCGCGAGCCCCGCGACGAAAAGCCGCGTCCCCTCGTTGGGTATCGTCCGCTGCAAGCACTCCGCGACGATGTGCGCGACCTCCTCGCGCTGACGCGTTTGCGCGAGGGCCGCGCCGACCTCGGCGAGCACGCCCGCGCCGTCGTAGCGCGTGCCGTAGAAGACGCGATCCACGAAGCTCTGCACGCGCGTCCGCAGTGGATTCAGGAGCAGCAACACCGCGAGCGCGAACACGACCGGAAACGCCGCCGAGTCCGTGACCGCTCCCACGCGCAGCACGAAATTGAAGGCCAGGACTGCGGCGAGGTAGGCGGCGCTGACGGCACCGGTCAGGGCGAGATAGTACGCGCCGCGCTTCACCATCGCGTCGATCTCGAAGAGATCGTGCTGCACGATCGCGTACGCGAGCGCGACGGCGAACATGAACGGCGTCGTTGCCGCGAGATTCATCGACGCGTCGCCCGCCGTCACGGCCGCGAACACCAGGACGACGGCCGGCACCACGAACCCGAAGAGCGCCCCGACCAGGATCACGCGGACCCGTTGGCGGACGAGCTGCGACCCGCTCCGCACGTAGGCGACGGCCAGGTTGCCACAGAAAAAGGCCGCCACCGCCGCGATGAAGAACATGTTGGTGGTGAGGATCCGCGAGTAGACGACCGGCGAATAGAGGAAGAGCTCGTAGGCGAGCGCGATTCCGAGCGCGAGCAGCCACCCGACGACGCGCAGACGCGCCCAGCGATGGCGCTCGGGGAACACGAGCGCGAAGTGCAGCATGCCGGCCGGCAGCGCCGACTCGGCGAGCACATGCAGACGAAAGAACGTCGCGGGACCGTAGAGGTCCATGGCGGTCAAGAGAAAGAATCCGATTGCCGATCCGCCGGCGAGGAACGCAGCGGCCGATCGGGAGTCGGGGCGCAGGAGATACGTGACGAGCGCGGCGCAGAGAAACACCACGCCGTTCAAGAGAAACAACCCGTGCAGCAGCCACCAATCGCGCTGCTCGAATCGTTCGGTGGCGACAGCCACCACACGCTCGACGCCGTTCCGCCGCAGCCGATAGTGCACGGGCGTGCCGGGCGCGCGCCCGGCGACGATCGCGTACGCTTCGGGCGTCGAGCCGATCGCCTGTCCGTCGACGGCGAGGATCTCGTTTTGATAGACGTCGGGCAGCGCCGTTCCGCTCCAATGCGCGAGACCCACCGAGGCGACGACGCGGTTGTCGAGAATGACGAACCCCGGAAAGACCCGCCCGATCCACGCCAGGCTGGTGACGGTCGTACGGAGGGCCACCGCAATGCCGAGCAGCGCCACGACGAGCGCGACGACGCGCACGCCCGTCGGCGTCCGCAGCGTCATCGCAAAACGCGTTCCCATGGCAGGCATGACGGTCACCACACCTCCGTCGTCGGACACGGCAGCTCCGGGCGGCGGCGTCGCGCACGAAACCCCAACTGGCGCGCGACCGTCAAGGACCGTCCTTGCGAACGAGCAACGCAACTCTCGCTTGCCTGCGACACACCCAGCCCATACGACGAGCACGACACCGGATACGGAGGTGATGGGCATGCCGAAAAGACGCCTGGGCCTTGGGGTGGCGGCGCTGCTGGTGGCGCTGGTCGTCGTCGCGGACGTTGCGCACGCGAAGATCACGCTGCGACCGCGGTCGCCACACGACAATTTTTTCTTCCACGGCAACTATTCCACGCAGCCGTTCGACCCGAACAGCGCGTTCGGGATCGAGCTCTGGAACTGCGCCAACGGAGTGCTGCCCGCGTTCATCGCCGACCGCGTCCCGTTGATCGTCTGCGGTTACGATCCCGTGACGGGCTACGTGCTCGGCGAGCGGGTGTACGAGGTGTCGCTTCCCGGCGAGGCCTGCCACGATCACGGCCGCTCGTGCTACTTCCGCAATCCCGCCGCGGCATCCGCCGGCGGCGTCCGCTTCTTGCGGGTGCAGTACGCCCGCCGTGGCCACGGGAATCGCGTCTGGTTCGAGAGCTTTGGAGACCTGTCTGCGGCGCAACAGGCCAACATGCTCATCCTCATCACCGTCGACGGCGCACCGCGCGCGGCCTTGCAAGACACGTTCACGCCCCTGCCGAATGGCGGCTGGTTCAGTCCGTTCTGAGACGTCTGCCCGTCGAGGAGAGAGCCGCACGTCAGAGTGGCAGCAGCGGCATGCCGAAGAACACCTGCAGCGCCGCGAGCACGACCGCCAGCAGACCGAGGATCGGGTGCAGGATGCGCGCGGAGTCGTTGGCGATCCAGCGCGACGTCAGCGCCGCGACGCTCAAGAGCGCGACGATCGCGAGTCCGAGCCGAAAGTGCATGCTGCGGAGCAACTCGATGTCGGCGCGCCACAGCCACGTGGAGAGGACGCCGAGGCCGAGATTCGCGACCATCAACCAGTAGGCAACGACCGCCAGACGCGCGTGCTGCGGGCGCAGGTGACGCTCGGTGCGCTCGCGTGAGCGTAGGCCGAGCGACGCCACCCAGACGATGAACACCAACGTGGCGAGTGCGACGATCGGGTGCAGGAAAGCGAGCACCCGCGGAATCCCGGTCGGCACGGGATGCTTCTGACGCACCGGCCTCCGGCGGGCAAGCGTCGCTGCTCCAGCGCAGCGGACGGGGTGGCTCCTCACCGCGATCTGTGACATTTCCGCCTCGCCCTCATGACGACGCCGACCGCCCGACGGCTGTGTGCCGCTGCCGCCGCCCTCGCCTCCCTGCTCTGCTCCGTTTCCTCCGCGCGTGCTGCCACTGCCGTCGAAACCGGCGGCGCGCTGTACGGCAAGTACTGTCAGCTCTGTCACGGTGCGAAGCTCGAAGGTTACGCGGCCGACAATGCCCCGTCGCTGTCGTCGCCGACGTTCCGCTCGTCGGCGAGCACCGCATTCCTGCAGGCCGCGATCGAACGCGGGCGTGCGGGGACGGCGATGGCCGGGTACGGCAAGGCCGTCGGCGGTCCGCTCGAGCCCGCCGAGGTCGACGCGCTCATCGCATTCATTCGCGGCGGTGCGGTCGCGCCGCCGCCGCTCGCCGCCAAGGCATCCACGGGTGACGCGAAGAAGGGCGCGACGGTGTACGCCACGCACTGCGAAACCTGCCACGGCACGGCCACCCAACGCGGCAACGCGGTGCACCTCGCCAATCCGATGTTTCTCGAGACCGCCTCCGACGCCTATCTGCGGGTCGCGATCAAAGAGGGACGCCCCGGCACCGCGATGGAATCCTGGAACGGGAGGCTCTCCGGCGCCGAGATCGAAGATACGATCGCGCACATCCGGTCGCTCGCGCGCCCGGTGCCGCCCCCGCCGCTCGCCGCCCCGTCACCCGTCGCGGAAGCCTCGACTCCGATCGTGATGAACCCGAAGGGGGAGCCGCCGGCGTTCACGCTCAGCCTCGGCCGCTACGCCTCGGTCGCCGACGTCGCGAAAGCCTACGACGAGAAGCGCCGCTTCGTGATGATCGACGCCCGCCCGACCTCCGACTACCTCCGCATGCACATCCCGGGTGCGATCTCGGTGCCGTACTTCGACATGCACGATCTCGACAAGGTGCCGAACGACGGGACGTGGATCGTCGCCTACTGCGTGTGTCCGCACGAGGAGTCGGGGCGCGTGCTGGAAGAGCTCCGGAAGCGCGGCTACACCAACACGGCCATCCTCAACGAAGGCCTGTTCATCTGGGTGGAGCAAGGTCATCCGGTTGCGCGGGCCGAAGGTCAGCTTCCGATGGCGGCGCCGCCCGCGAAGCCGGCGCCGTTCGCGCCGGTTCCGATTCCCTCCCCCGGATCCTGAACGGTCTCCGCGCCGTGCGTTCGCGCATGCGGCTTCGCGCCGCGCGCGGGCGTCATCGCTGCGTCGCCCGTCATCGTTGCGACGGATCTCCGTACGCGGCCAGGCGACGAAACGTCGGGTCGCGCGTGGCACGTGCCATGCAGTTCCGCCGCAGGGAGGCCGCAGCAATGAAACTCATCGTGATCGCGGGAATGGCGTTGGCGCTCGGCGTCGGCGCGGAAGCATGGGCTGAAGACGAGCCGGCTGTCGCGAAGGTGCCGCCGGCCGAAGTGAGCGTCAAGGTGCAGGCGCCGGAAGGTACGAGCGAGCAGGACATCGCAGCGGCGATCGCGTCCGAAAGCGCGAAACGCGAGCCTGGCGCACAGCACGCCGCGCAAGCCGCGAAGCAAAAGGCCGACGCGGACACGGCCCGCTCCGGGCGCGTCGCTAAGATCTGCGATTCCATCCCGGAGAAGTCGATGCGCGACGATCCGTCGCTGCGGAAGCTCTGCCAGTAGTCGCCGCCACTCCGCGCCAGGGCTTCGTCACGATCGACGCACACGCTGGTGACGGCACCGGCCAATGGAATTGCCCGCGTCGTCCGGTTAGCGTGCGGTCGTGGCTACGCTCGATCGCGACGACCTCCAGCACATCACCGGGACGACGCTCGCCCACTATGATGCGAGCGCCGAGGCCTTCTGGGAAGGCACGCGCGCCCACGATGTCAGCCAGAACATCGCCGCACTCCTGAGACATCTCCCGCCGGGCCGCCGTCGCATTCTCGATTTCGGCTGCGGTCCCGGCCGTGATCTCGCGGCATTGACGGCGCTCGGCCACGAGGCGGTCGGTCTCGACGGGGCAATGCGCTTCGTCGCGATGGCACGCGCCCACACGGGCTGCGAAGTGTGGCAGCAGGATTTTCTCGCGCTCGACCTGCCGGCGTCGTCGTTCGACGGTGCGTTCGCCAACGCGTCGCTCTTCCACATTCCCGCTCAAGAGCTGCCGCGCGTTCTCGGCGCATTGCACGGGACGCTCCGACCCGACGGCGTGCTCTTCAGCTCGAACCCACACGGGCAGAATCAGGAAGGCTGGAACGGCAGTCGCTACGGCACCTACCTGGATGCCACGAGTTGGCGGGAGATCGTCGCCGCCGCCGGCTTCGCGGAGCTCGACCACTACTACCGCCCGGCCGGACTGCCGCGCGCGCAGCAGCCCTGGTTCGCCACGGTGTGGCAGAAGCTTTGATCATCGCTAGCTAGCGCGGCCGGACGCCCTGCACGGGCTCGGGCGCCTGTTGCTGCACCGTGATACCACCCATGCAGCTCGGCGGGTTGTCACTGCCATCGAAGGCGCGCATGCAATCGTCGACGGCCTTCTGATTGCCGACACTGGCTTGATAGTCGCCGACATCGACCTGCAACCCCGTCTTCGGCTGCTGCCACGTGTAGGAGAAGCTGCTCTTGTCGGTGCTGCGCACGTTGCCGGAAAAACGCGCGTACAGTGCGACGCCCTGCTCACAGG
>JBDSJB010000632.1:0-5744 GCA_039917665.1 Binatia bacterium | reverse complement strand
TCGTCTTCCGCGTGGATCGGCGGAACGGGGAGCTCGAAGAGCGGCGCCGCGTGCTCGACGAGCGCGTCGACCTCGGACACGTGCAGCCACGCGTCGCCGTGGACGCGCGGCATGTGCTCGTTCACCTGCGCGATGACGAGGTCGGCGGAATCGACGGCGGCGCGGCTCGCATCGACGCCCACCCCGAAGCTCATGTAGCCGTGCTCGTCGATGCGCGAGACGTGGACGAGCGCCACATCGACCTCGAGAAACTCGCGATAGATGCGCGGCACCTGATGGAAGAGCGCCGGGGCGTACGTTGCTTCGCCAGCCGCCAGCGCGCCGCGGTCGACGCCGCTGGCGAAGATCGAGCGCCAGTGGATCACCTTCCTGACGTCGGGCGCCAAGATCGAGCGCGCCGACGCGGCGAGCGGCAAGAGCGCCGTCATCGTGAGCTTGGTGAGGCCGCCGGCCCGCACTCGCGCCGCGACCGCGTCGAGCAGCGCCGGCGGCTCGCCGACGGCCGAGCCCTGCACGATGAACGCCCGGTCGGGAATCATCGCGATGGCCGCGTCGGCCGTCATCACTTTGCTGCGCCAGCGTTCGGGGATCGGCGACATGCTCGGCTCTTGTCAGATCAGCTCGTAGGCGTCGAGCCGGGGTGCGGCCATCTCGGCGCGGAATCGTTCGAAGGTCCATGGCCATGCGGCGGGAATGCCGCGATCGTCGAGGTACCAGCTGCGGCAGCCGGTCATCCAGACCGTTTTCTGCGCGGCGGCGACGCGCTCGGCTTCGAACTGCGCGGTCGCGGCCGCGGTCGCGCTGACGGCGCGGCACCGGCCCGAACGCACGAGCTCGATCAGCTGCATGACGTAGGCGAACTGGAGCTCGGCGACCTCGATCAACGAGAAGTTGCCGACGGGACCGTTCGGACCGTTCAGCATGAAGAGGTTCGGAAACGACGGGACCGAAACCGAGAGATACGCCGACGGGCGAGCCGCCCATGCGTCGTCGAGGCGCAGACCGTCGCGACCGACGATCGTCATCGGGCGCATGAAGCGGTCGACGCGGAAGCCGGTCGCGAGCACGAGCACGTCGAGCTCGTGCAGGCGGCCGTCGCGGGTGCGAACGCCAGCGGGTTCGACGCGCTCGATGCCGGCGGTCACGAGCTCGGCGTTGGGCTTTTGGATCGCTTGGTAGAAGTCGGGCGAGATGACGAGACGCTTGCAGGCCGCGTGATAGTCGGGCTGGAGCCGCGCGCGGAGCGCGGCGTCGGGCACGCTCATCTCGAGGTTCATCCGACACATTTGATCGATCAGCTGCATCTGCGGCGACGCGGCGTCGACGACGGCGTTCGCGAAATGATCGGCGAAGACCTGCGAGATCTCGGCGCGGAGCGCACGCATGTGTTCCGGGTGGTCGCGCCACTCGGCGTGCTCTTCGTCGGTGTAGCGCAGGTTCTCCTGCGGCATGATCCACTGCGCGGTGCGCTGGAAGAGCCGGAGTACGCCGACGCGGTCGACGAGCGCCGACACGATCTGGACCGCGGTGGAGCCGGTGCCGATGATGCCGACGCTGCGGCCGTCGAGCGTGACGGCGTGATCCCAGCGCGCGCTGTGAAAGGCCGCGCCGCCAAACGTCTCCCGCCCGGGGATGTCGGGCAGCTTCGGGTGATGCAGCACGCCGGTCGCTGCGATCACGACGTCGGCGACGTCGCGCCGGCCGCGCGAGGTCGTGAGCTGCCAGCGGCCGTCGGCGAACGTCGCGGCGGTGACCTCCTCGTCGAAGCGGATCGCGCTGGTCACCGCGTGATCGCGCGCCACGCGATCGAGATACGCCGCGATCTCCGCGCCCGGCGAGAAATAGTGGCTCCAGTCGGGATTCGGCGCGAACGAGTAGCTGTAGAGGTGTGACGGCACGTCGCACGCGATCCCCGGATACGTGTTCTCGCGCCAGGTGCCGCCGAGCCGGTCGCCCTTCTCGTAGACCACGACGTCGTCGATGCCAGCTTCCTGCAGCTTCACGGCGGCGAGGATGCCGGCCATCCCGGCGCCGACGATCGCGATCCGGAGCTCAGGCAAGCGCGAACCCTTCGTAGCCTCCGGCCGCGACCTGATCGCACTTCTGCACGTACGCGGGGAAGCCGAGGTACGGCATGAAGACGCGCGGCTTCCCGGGAATGTTGGAGCCCAGGTACCACGAGTTGCACGACGGATAGAGCGTCCCGTCGGCGACCTCGTTCACGTGCGCGACCCACGCGTCCTCGGCCTCCGGCGACGCTTCGATGCGACGGAGACCGCGCGCGTCCATCCACGCGACGCACGCCGCGATCCAATTGGCGTGCTGCTCGATCGACGGCACCATGTTCGACAGTACCGACGGGCTGCCCGGTCCGGTGATGATGAAGAAGTTCGGGAAGCCCGCCGACGCGAGCCCGAGATACGTACGCGGCCCTTCCGCCCACTTCTCGCGCAGCGTGCGCCCGCCCCGGCCGCGGATGTCGACCCGCAGGAGCGGCCCAGTCATGGCGTCGAAGCCGGTCGCGAAGACGATGCCATCGACCTCGTGGAAGGCCGTCGCCGTCTGCACGCCGCGTTCGGTGATCGCCTGGATGGGTGACGCCGCGAGGTCGACGAGCGACACGTTCGGGCGGTTGAAGGTAGCGAAGTACTCGGTGTCGCTGCAGAGGCGCTTGCAGCCGACGATGCCCTTCGGCGTCAGCGCTTCGGCAACAACCGGGTCGCCGACGAGCGCGCGAATCTTCCCGCGGATGAAGTCGGCAGCGGTGGCGTTGGCGGCGCGGTCGAAGAGCATGTCGGCATAGCTGCCGAGAAAGGGCAGCCCACCTTGCGCCCAGCGATCCTCGTATTCCGCTTGCCGCTCGGCCTCGCTGACCGCGAGCGCCGATAGCTCGCTCGAGCGCGTGTCGAAGCCGAAGGCCATCTGCGCGCCGCGGCTCCGGAGGTCGGCGTAGTCGCGCTTGACCGCGCGCTGCTGCTCCGACGTGAGCGGGCGATTCTGCGCCGGCACGGAAAAATTGGCGGTGCGCTGGAAGACGGTCAGGTGCGCCGCCTGCTCGGCGATCAGCGGGATCGCTTGGATCGCCGACGAGCCCGTGCCGATCACGGCGACGCGCTTCCCGGTGAAGTCGACGGGCTCGTGCGGCCACCGGCCCGTGTGCAGCATCGGCCCCGCGAACGTCTCGCGTCCAGGAATCGCGGGCGTGTTGGTCGACGAAAGGCAGCCCGTCGCCATGATGAAGAAGCGCGCCGACACCTCGTCGCCGGCGTCGGTCCGCACGGTCCAACCGTTGGCGGCCTCGTCGAACGTCGCCGACGCCACTCGCGTCTGCAGCGTGATGTCGCGGCGGAGATCGAAACGGTCAGCGACGTGATTCAGATAGCGCAGGATCTCCGGCTGCGACGCGTAGCGCTCCGTCCACTCCCACTCCTGCTGGAGCTCATCCGAGAACTGGTACGAGTACTCGAGACTCTCGACGTCACAGCGCGCGCCCGGGTAGCGATTCCAAAACCACGTGCCGCCGACCCCGGTGCCGGCCTCGAAGACGCGCACCGTGAGCCCGATGCCGCGAAGGCGGTGCAACATGCAGAGGCCGGCAAAGCCGGCGCCGACGACGACGGCGTCGAATGCTCGAGAATCAGTAGGCATGGAGTTCTCCTTCAGCGGCGGATCGGCGTCGTCGCGGTCGGCCCGACACCAGTTTCTTGATACACGACGTCGCCGTCCTTGGCCCAGACGAAGTGCGCGACCCCAGCAGGCACGACATACACAGCCTCCGCCGGCACCGCGACGACGGCCCGCTCGTCAAACGCCTCACCAAACCCGACGTACAACGTCCCTCTGAGCACCGTCGTCTGCCGCGCGTCGGGATGCGTATGGGCCGGCATCCTCGCTCCCGCACCAAGCTTGACGCGCAAGAGATACGGCTCGGCCTTCGTCTCCGCGCCAACCACCCACGCCCCTTCTACCTTGTCGGTATTCGGCGGCCGAACCCAACGCAGCTCCTCAGGCAAAATCGGCACCGGCTGAGCACCAACGGTCGCGAGCAGCACGAGCAAGGACACGATCGACATCACGCGCCGTGGACTAGCCGCGAATCGTCCCGTGGAGCAAGCCGGGTGACGGTGCGGGGAGAGCCGGCGTGTGCGCAATACAAGGTGGCACTGCCGGGTAGTAAGCGCCGGCACCACCAACCCCGCGACCGTAGGAGCGATCCCCGATCCGCCCGCCGTCCACACCAGCAGCAGGTTATTGACTGAACACTCAAGAACTGAAAGCTCTGCTCGCCAGGAGGAACCCGAATGAGCGACCAACGAGAGCAGGACCGTCGGCGAGCATTGCTCGCCGCTCACTACGACGCCGAGAACGCCCCCAACATCGACCGCATCATGGCAACCTTCGCCGAGGGCGCGGAGATGATCTACAACGGTCAACACTTCACCGTGGCCGACCACATCCGCTGGGCCCACGGCTACATCGGCATGTCGGAGCAGCCGGGCGGGTTGGCGAACATCCGCACCGTCCGCGACCGCGAGCACTATACGGACGACGAGGTCATCGTCGAAGGCCGCATGCTCGCCAAGCACACGGGCGAGTTCCAGGGCTTCGCACCCACCGGCTGCGACGTCGTGTTGCCGTTCGTCAGCTTCTATCGCTTCGACGCCGACGGGCTGCTCGCGTCCGAACGCATCGTGATGAACCTCGGCGTGCTCGGCATCGCAGGGGCGGCGCTCGAGTCGGAACGCCACAGCGCCTGATCGCGACGAGCCGACGCCATGGTACGCCCGCGCGGATTCGACGAGGACGAGGTCGGCGAAGGCTTGCTCGCCGCCTTCTGGCGTCATGGCTACGCCCGCACCTCGATCCCCAACCTGACGGAAGCGACCGGCCTCTTGCCGGGCAGCCTCTACGCCGCGTTCGGCAGCAAGGAGGACATGTTTCGGGTCGCCGTCGACCGCTATGTGTCCGAGATCCGCGCCGCCCTCACGAGTGAGCTGACGGGCCTCGCCGCCCTCGAGCACGTGCTCGGCACCGTCGTGCGGCTGACTGTGAAGGATCGCGAGCGCCGCGGCTGTCTCGTGCTGAACGCCATTCCGGAATCGACGACACTGTCCGACGAGACACGCCAGGCACTGCAAGCCGGCCTCGACGAGATGCACCAGCTCTTGCGGCGCCACTTGCGCGAGGTCGCCACGACGGCGCACGCCACGGCCGACATCGCGCAGCTCGAAGCGCTCTGCTTCGGCGCGGCCGTGTCGATCCGCGTGCTCGGCCGCGCCGGTCAATCCCGGAAGCTGCTGCAATCCATCGCCGACGGCGCGACGGCTGCCGCTCGCCGCGCCCTCCCCACCTGACGCATCCCACAGAAGGAGATCCAAGCATGGAGACGCCGAAGCTCGTATCGCGCGACGCATGGACGACCGCGACGAAGGCGACGCGTTCGATCCGATGTTCTGGCTCCGCCGTCACGACCAATATCGCGAGAGCGGCGCGGAGTAGGGTCGGTCAGTCCAGCGGCGGCGGCGGCCGCTCGCTGGCGGCCGGCGCGGCGTGACGCACCCACGCCTCGACCTCACTGCGTGCCGACGCCGTCACGAAGATCCGCGTCTCACGCGCCCGCGACGTTCCCCACACGCACACGACGCAGGCGTGGCTCGGCAAGCGCGGGATCGTCGCGCTGCCCCACCCCACCACCTCCGACCACGGGCAATCGACGCGGACCCGACCGCGGCCGTGGATGCCGC
>JBDSJB010000631.1:0-8456 GCA_039917665.1 Binatia bacterium | reverse complement strand
GCCGAGCCGCGCCGTTGGCAAGGAAATCGATCTCCATGAAGCCGGGGGTGTCGCCATTCGAATGCGCGAACACCGTCGCGCGATCGTGCGACACACCGGATGCCTTCCCGCGCGACCCGAGGCCGCTGACCAAGCTCCAGCGCGGTCCGCGTTCGGAGCGAAATACTTGCAGGCTGTGATCGTGCCCGGCGGCGTACGCCAACGTCGGGGCGCCACGCGCGGATGCGCGCTCCATGGATTCGATCAGTGCGGCCCGGAAACGCGCATTGCCCGGCCCGGAGAAATCCTGCGAGCTCGGCGAGAAGTACGCGCGCCCGTATCCCATTGCCGACCCGAGCACCGGCAGCGGTATCCACTCGACGAAGAACGGCACGTAGGCCGCCGCCATCCTGAACGGGAACACTTGCTCGATCAGCGGCACGAAGCCGCCATGCGGGCCGTTGCTCGCGAGCGGATGGTGTCCGACCACCAGGGGACGCCGTCCGGCCGCGACCGCCGACTCGATCTCCCGCTCGAGCGCGGCTTGGACACCCTGCTCCGTCACCTCGGCACAGCTCCCCGGCTTGTCGGCCGAAGGCTTGGTGCCCGACTCGAGCCACCACTGCGTATCGAGCACGACCAGCCGGCCGCGTCGGCCGAGATCGACGCCGACGGGTCCGGGGCAGGCGTCACGCGGCAGCACGGCAAGGTCGACGTCGCGGACCGTACGCCGCATGTCGTCGATGTATTCCTGCTCGGCGAGCACGCGCTTCGAGCCGTCGCCGATCTTGCCCTGCCCCCAATCGTGATTGCCCGGGACGAAGATCGCGCGCGCCCCGGGCGCCCGCACCGCCTTCACCTGCGCCTTCAGCCGGCGCTCGGCATCGCGGCGGCTCTCGAAGACCGTCAGCAGGACCTCGTCCAGCACGGCCTCCGTCGCCGTGCCCTCGAGCACCGTCGGCTCGGGCATGCCGGTCTCGTAGACGTTGTCCCCGAGGAACACGACCGTCGTGACTGCGGGATCGCGCCGCACACGCTGCTGCAGCAGGGCGAGCGTCCGCTCTCCGTTCGGGTCGGCGTCGCCGGCGTCGCCGATCAAGATCAGACGGTGATCGAGCGCTGCGAGTGGCGGCGGCGCCTCTTTCGGACCGCGCACAAAGGGCTGGCTGTGAGTGCACGCCGTGGCGGCGAGCGTGAGCAGGGCCAGCATCCGCGTCTTCCGTGACCTCGTCATCCCCATCTTCGCCCGCACGAAGCGAGTTTCATGCCATCATTCTCGTTCGTTGGCTGCGGCGAAGCGCCCGTAGCGGAGCGCGAGCGTCGGGAAGATCAAGAGGTTCAGCACCGTCGACGTGACGAGCCCGCCGAGGATCACGATCGCCATCGGCCCGTCGATCTCGCCTCCGGCCTGCTGCGACGCGAGCACGACCGGGAGCAGGCCAAGGCCCGTGACGAGCGCCGTCATGAGAATCGGCTGCACCCGATCCGCCGCGCCCTGCAGCGCCGTCGCCGCGGTCCACGGTCGACCCTCGATCCCGACCAGGTGCTGATAGTGCGCGAGCATCATGATCGAGTTCCGGAGCGTGATGCCAAAGAGCGCGACGAACCCAACGAGCGCTCCGAGCGAGAGCCCGGTCCCCGACGCCGCCATCGTCACGATCCCACCCGCGAGCGCCATCGGCAGGTTCAGCAACAGCAACACGAGATTCCGCCAATGCTCCGCGACGACCGCGAGCAGCAGGACGACGCCGAGCAGTCCGAGGCCCGCGTGCAGCGCGAGGTCGCGTGTCGCCTGCGCGCGCGCGTGCGCGGTGCCGCCGACGGTGCGGTACGTCCCGCTCGGCATCTCCACGTCGTGCGCCAGACGCGCTTCCACGTCGGCCACGAAGGACGTGACGTCGCGGCCCTCGACGTTGCTCGTCACGGTCTGCCGCCGGCGCGCGCCCTCGTGACTGATGACGTCGCGCGCGGCGACGATGTCGACGTCGGCGAGCGTCCGGAGCGGCGCAACGGCGCCGCTCCCACTCTGCACCAGCAAGTCCCCCACCGTCTCCGGGTCGGTGCGATCCTCGGCCGGCAGCGTCACGACGACGTCGACGGGTTGCTCACCACGATACACCTGGCCCGCCATCGCGCCGGCGAAGGCCGTTTCGACGGTGTCGAACACCTCGGACGGCCGGAAGCCATGGCGTTGCAGCGCGTCCGGACGCAGGCCGATCACCACGTGCGGCGCGGTCGCGGCGAGCCCGACCTGTACGTCGACGGCGCCTCGGGTCGCGCGCAGCACCGCCGCGATCTCTCGGGCCTTCGTATCCAGGAGATCGAGGTCGTCGCCGAAGACGTTCACGACCACGGGCGCCGTCTCGCCGCTGATACTCTCCGCGATCCGGTCGCCGAGGAACGTCAGCACCTCGAACGCGATCCCCGGGGTGGCTGCGAGCACCTCACGCACGCGCTCGGCCGTCGCCACGTCGTCGGCGTCGGGGGCGAGCTCGATGTGGAGCTCGCCGCGATTCGGCCCCCACGTATCCTCGCCCTGCTCCGCCCGGCCGTTCTGCTGCTCGACGGTACGCACACCAGGGACGGCGAGCAGGTCACGCGACAGCCGCTGCGCCAGCTCGCGCATGACGCCGATGCTCGTCCCCGGCGCCGTCGTCACCGGCACGACGAGATGGTGCTCGCGGAAGGCCGGGAGGAACTCACCGCCGAGGAACGGCACCAGGAGGAAGGATGCGCCGGCGGCCAGCGCCACAGCCGCCAGCACCACGCGCTCGTGCCGCCAGACGCGCTGAAGCACGCCCGCGTACGCCGACGCGATCCGCGCCTGCAACCACGGCGTCGCCGGAGGTCGACGCCGCGGGGAGCCGAGCAGCGTGAGGGCGAGCGCCGGCGTCACCGTCAGCGCGACCACCAGGGACGCCATGATCGCGAGCAGATAGCTGAGCGCCAGCGGCACGAAGAACTTGCCCTGCAAACCGCCGAGCCCGAGGAGCGGCGCGAAGACCAGCGCGACCGCGAGCGTCGCGAAGACGACGGCGCGCCGGACCTCCAGCGACGCCGCCAGCGCCACGGCCATCGCGGACTGCGCGGCGCCGCTGCTGCGATTCTCCCGCAGCCGGCGGACGATGTTGTCGACGTCGATGATGGCGTCGTCGACTACTTCGCCGATCGCGATCGCGAGCCCGCCGAGCGACATCGTGTTGAGCGTGATGCCGAAGCGCGTCAGCACGACCACGGCGGTGAGCAGCGAGAGCGGGATGGCCGTCAGCGAGACGAAAGCCGCGCGGGCATCCTGCAGAAAGGCCAGCAGCACGAAGGCGACGAGGACGGCCCCGATCAGCAACGACCGCCGCAGGTTGCCGATCGCCGACTCGACGAAGCTCGCGGGCCGGTGCAGGGCCGGATGCAGCGTAATGCCATCGCGCTCGAGCTGCGGGCGGAGCTCGGCGAGCGCCGCCTCGACCGCGCGCGTCACGTCCACCGTGTTCGCACCGTAGGCGGAGGAGAGCGTGAGCAGGACGCCCGGCTGCCCTTGCACGATCGCGTCGCCGAAGAGGGGCGCCGCCCCTTCCGAGATCGTCGCCACGTCGGCGATCCGGATCGGGGTGCCCCCTGCCGTGGCGACCAGGGTCGCACCGACGTCGGCCGCCGTACGAGCGCTCCCAGTCGCGTCGAGGACGATGCGCTGGTTGGCGGTTTCGACGAACCCGGCGCCACGGAGCGTCGTCGCCGCGCGCGTGCTCGCGACGACGTCCGCCAGCGTGAGGCCATGCGCACGCGCCGTGGCCGGCCGCACCTCGACGTGCACCTGACGGATCTCGCCGCCGAACACATTCACCCGCGCGACGCCGGGCACCATCAACAAGCGGGGGCGGATCGTCCAATCCGCAAGTGTGCGCAGGTCGACCGGGGACTCCGTCGCCGAGGTCAGCCCGATCTTGAGCACGTCCATCGTCGCCGACGTGAGCGGCGACAGGCGCGGCGGCAGTACGCCCGCCGGCAAACGCGGGCCGATGTCGGCAAGCCGCTCGGCCAGCGCCTGGCGCGCCAGGTACACGTCGGTCGCATCGGCGAAGACGGCTTTGATCACCGAGAGGCCTTGGATCGACTCCGAGCGCAGCGTCTCGAGTCCGAGCACGCCGCCGAGCGCGCTCTCGATCGGCAACGTAACGAGACGCTCGACTTGATCAGGCGCGAAGCCGGGGGCTTCCGTCTGCACGTCGACCTGGGGCGGCGCGAAGTCGGGCAGCACGTCGAGCGGCGCGTGCCCCGCGACCCAGGTGCCGTAGAGGAAGAACGCCGCCGCCAGGGTGAGCACCACGTGGCGGTGCGCGAGGGCGCGCGCGATGATTGCGGCGAACATCGCGGATCGTCAGTCCGCGCCCGGCTCGGCGCGCATCACTTGCGAGGAAAGCAGGCGCGCCGCACCCGCGACGACGACGCGCTCGCCGGGAGCGACGCCGGCCGTGACGATCCAGTCGTCGGCCATCCGCGCGCCCAGGGTCAACGTCCGACGCTCGAACTCTCCCGGTGCCGGCTCAGTGTAGAGTGTGGGGTGGCCGTCGACCCACACCAGCGCCGTCGCCGGGACGGCCACGCCAGCCGTCGGCTCCGGCTCGCGCGCAACGCGGACGGCGAGCACGGCGCCGGGCCGCGGCGGATCGCCGTCGACGAGCGCAAGCCACCCGTCGCCTTGCACCAACGGATCGACGGTAGGCGCGCGCCCCAGCACGCGCGCCGCACGCCCGAGGATCGTGACGGCGGTGGGTGGCACCGTCGGCGGCATGCCGGCGGGGAGATCGACGCGCACGAGCGCGAGCCGGCCGGCAACGAGTCCGTCGATCACCGCGTCACCGGCTTCGCCCGCCGCGCCCCATCCCAACGTGAGACGTGCGCTCGCACCGCGCAGATCCGCGGTCGCCTTGTCGAGCGTGGCGCGCGCGGCCTCGAGATCGCGTGTCGACGCGTTTTGATCGTCGCGGTGCAAGCGGGCGACCCGCTCGTACTCGGCGTGAGCGACCGTGGCGACGGCCGTTGCGGCCGCACGCGCCTGCAGCGCCTCGACGAGCGGCAACGGATCGAGCACGCGGCCGAACGCTTCGACCTCGGCACGGCGTTCGGCCCGTTCGACGACGGCGCTCTTCACCCCAGCGCGTCGCACACCGTCAGCGTCGAGATGCACGGGGCCGGGCTGCGCCTCGTCGACCGTCGCGCCGTCGGCGCGCGAGACTTCGGGCTCGAACGCGTCCGGATCGTGTGCACAGCCACCGGCGCTCGCCGTCATGGCGGCGGCGCAGAGGACCGCAAGCCACCGCCGACCGTTCATGGCGCACCTCCCGCGAGCCCGGCCATCGGCGGCAGGCTCGGAATGGGCCCCTCGACCGCAGCCTCGAGATCGACGAGCGCTTGCGCGAGCGCCACCTCGGCCTCGGCGGCAGCGCGCGCGGCACGCGAGCGTTCCACCTCGGCCGCCACGAGCGTCGCGCGATCGACCGCGCCCGCCGCGAACGCCGAGCCCACCCGTCCGAGGTCGGTCTCGCGATCGCCGAGCAGCGCCCGTAATCGCTCCGCGCGCGCCCGCTCTCCCGCGCGTCGCGCCAACGCTTGCTCGAGATCGGCGAGGACCGTCGCCTGCGTCGCCAAGAGGCGGGCGCCTGCTTCGTCACGTGCGGCGACGGCCTCCGCGATCGGCCCCTCGTTGCGGTTCAGGATCGGCAGGTCGACCGACAGGCCGACGCTCCATTTGTTTTGCCCTTGATCGAATTGGTAACCCGGACCGAGATGCACGTCGGGGTATTGGCGGGCGAGCTGGAGACCGAGCGCAGCCTCGGCCGCCGTATACGCTGCGACGGCTTGCTGCACGTCCGACCGTTCGAGTAGTGCCCGCCGGCGCGCGTCGGCCGAGACGAGGTCGAGGAGATCGCGCTCGTCCACCACGTCCGATCCGCTGGGCAGCGCCACGCCGGCGAGGCTCCGCGCCGGCACGCCGAGCGCGGCGGCAACGCGCGCTTCCGCCTCGGCGATCTGACTCTCCGCGGCCGCACCCTCCACCGTGGTCTGCAACGACGCGACCCGCAGCGGCGCGAGGTCGGCAGTGGATGCCGCGCCGGCCGTCACCCGGGCCGCCCCGAGCGCTGCCAACCGCTCCGTCGCCGCGGCCTCCTCGGCGAGCGCCGCGGCCCGTGCACGCGCCCCACCGAGCGCGACGAGCGTCGTCGCGAGCTGCCGCCGCACGCGCCACGCTTCGGTCACGATGGCGATGCGCGCGGCGTCGGCATCGGCCTCGGCCCGCCTGATGCGCCAGCGCCGCTTGCCGGCCGTCTCCAGCGTCCAGTCGACGTGCACCGCGGCCACCCACGGCGATACCGCGCCCATCGGATTCACTCCGTACTCGGGCGTCACGGAAAGCGTCGGGTTCGGCAGTGCGCTCGCGGTCACCACCGCGCCACCCACGAGCGCGGCATGGGCACGTACGACCCCCATCGACGGCTGAAAATAGAGGGCGGCGAGGGTCAGCCGCGTCATGTCCCACGCGGGCATCACGCCCACGTGCAGAGGCTCGCCGAGCGCGCGCGCGACGAACCGCAGGACCTCCGGGTCGTCGAGGCGCCGCGTTTCGAGCAGCGCCGCCGTCCGTTCGGGTGGCAGGGGCCGAGGGGGGATGTGCTGGCACGCGCTCGTCGTGAGCGCCACGAGTACCATCACCACCGGCACGGCCGATGTCCGGCGAAGGCTCATCGGCTCCGAGGGTGCGTGGCGGCCGGCGTGCCGACAAGGGCCGCAGGCGAAGATGACGCACTTGTCATCTTGCCGGGCGCGCGCGCCTCGCTAGCATGCGTCCCGCATGCACGTGCTTTTGTTGGAGGACGACGCCGCCACCGCCGACGCGCTGCGTGCCGGGCTCGGGCGCTCGGGCTTCACCGTCACCTGGGCGGCGAACGCGCCGGACGCCGTGCAGCAGGTGGCGAGCAACCGCTTCGACGCGGTGATCCTCGACGTCGTCGTCCCCGGGGGCAGCGGCTACGACGTGCTGCGACGCTTGCGGGCGGACGGCGACGACGCGCCGGTGCTGATGCTGACGGCGCGCGACCGCGTGCAGGATCGCGTCGATGGATTGGAGCGCGGCGCGGACGACTATCTCGTGAAGCCGTTCGCATTCGCCGAGCTGGTGGCCCGCCTCCGCGCCCTGCTCCGCCGACCGCAGAAGCGTTTCGAAACGGTGCGCGTCGCTGGCATCGAGCTCGACCCGGTGCACCGCCACGCGAGCATCGAGGGCCGCCGTCTCGATCTCACGCGCGTCGAGTTCGACGTCCTGTTGGCCCTCGCGGAGCAAGACGGCCGCACCCTCACCCGGCGCGATTTGCTCGCCGCCGTCTGGGGCTACCGCTTCGATCCCGGCACGAACGTCGTCGACGTCCACGTCGGCCGCCTCCGCCGGAAGCTCGAGCTCGCGGGCGCGACCGGCGCGATCCGGACGATCCGCGGCGTCGGCTACGCGCTCGGAGACGCGTCGACGCCATGAGTCCGCGGCGGTTGCTCACACGGGTCGACGTGCGTCTGGCGCTGTATCTCGCCGGTCTCACCGCCGTTTTCACGTCGGCGCTCTTGTGCGGGCTTTTGGCCTACGCCCTGAAGGAGAGCCTCGAAGAGCAGGTGGCACGCGCGGACGACATGATCGTGGCGATCGATCGCGAGGCGCCCGGCATCACGCACGTCACCACGCCGCACCCCGGGGTGTCATGGCGCGCGCGCGGCGCCGACGGCCGGGAGCTCGACGCCGGCGGCTCGTGGCCGTCGCCCACGGCCCTGCGATACGAGGTCAGCGTCTGGACAGCGCTCTTTGCCCGCGCCGACGAGTACATCGTCCGCGAACGGCATCGGTCCGACGGCGGCGTCGTCCAGGTCGCGGCGCCGCTCAAGCATTTCGTCCGCGAGCGTGGCGAGCTCACGTCTCGCACCATCATCGTCGTGCTCTGCGGGTTCCTCGGCTCGATCGTGCTCGGCGTCGTGAGCGCGCGCCGCGCGCTCCGGCCGCTCCGCGACACGACCGCCGCCATCCGCGCGATTGACCCGCAGCGTCTCGCCGACCGTATCCCGCTGCGCGGCAACGGCGACGACGTCGATGCCCTCACGCTCGCCACCAACGAGGGACTCGCGCGCCTGGAGGCGGCCTTCACGCGCCTCGCGGCGTTCAGTGCCGACGCGGCCCATGAGCTCCGGACGCCGGTGAACCGCATCTTGAACATAGCGGAGGTTGCGCTGACGACGACCGACGACCCGACCGCGAAAGACGATGCGCTCGCCGGCGTGCGCGACACGGCCGATGCGATGCGCCGCTCCATCGACCAGCTGCTGCTGCTCGCGCGCGGCGAGGACGGTGGCCTACCGCTCACGCGCGACGACGTCGACCTCGGCGCGATGATCGCTGGCCTCGGCGAGCTCTACGCGCCGGCCGCGGAGCGTCTCGACAAGCAACT
>JBDSJB010000630.1:0-5445 GCA_039917665.1 Binatia bacterium | reverse complement strand
TCAGCGCCATCTCGAGCGCGTGCTGCGCTCCGGTCGGATCGCCGGCGCGGAGCCGGACCCAGCCGAGGTTGCCGTGCGCCGACGGCTCGTTCGGTTGCTGCAAAATGGCCCGCTCGAGCAGCGTGTTGGCCTCGTCGAGCTTGCCGAGATTGGCGTAGACCCACCCGAGGTTGCTCTGCACGTTCGGATCCTCGGGATCGCGGCGGGTGGCACGTTCGAGGACCGAGCGGGCCTCCTCCCAGCGGCCGACACGCCCGAGCACCGAGCCTAGGTTGTTCATCGCCGAGACATCGTCGTCGGCAGCCGCCTCGCGCAGCACGCGGAGCGCGTCGTCGGGGCGGCCGACCGCGGCGTACGCCCAGCCGAGATTGACCTCGACGATCCGCATCGTGTCGCGCTCCACCCAACCGACGTGGCCCTCGATCAGGGCCGCAGCCATTTCCAACGGCGGCACGGCTTCCTCGGGCCGCGCCAGCTGCATCAGCAGCGCCCCATGGGCAGCCCGGGCGACCGGGTCACGCGGATCGAGTCGAATCGCTTCCGCGACGACCGCGAGAGACTCCTGGGTGCGGCCGACCCGCGCGAGACCGTTGGCAAGGCCGGTCAGCAGTCGCGCGTCGCGCGGACGCTCGTGGTGCAGCCGTTCCAGCGTCTCGATCTCGGCGAGGAGAACGCGACGGATGCCGGCTTGATCGCCGCGCCGTTGATACGCCTCTTCCAGATTCCGATAGACCCGCTGCTTCGCCGGGGCCTTGGCGAGATTGTCGGTCCAGAGCGCGATCGGATCGCGCCACACTTCGTTGCGCGCGATCGTCAGCCACCCGAGCGCCACCGCGATGACGAGCCCGGCCACGGCGGCCGTCCGCGGGGCCCTGGCGGCAACGCCGCCGCCGGCGAGCGCCGTCAACACGGCGAAGCCCCCGACGGTGAGATACATGCGGTGCTCGAACACCAGGTCGGCGATCGGAATGAAGCTCGAGCTCGGCAGGAGCACCAGGATCGCGAAGCCGAGCCAGAAGGTCGCGGCGCGCCGGCGCCGACGCGCGAGCCAGACGAGCGACGCCAGTACCACCAGCCATCCGATCGCGGGCATCACGGCGAGCGGATCGCTCCAGCGCGTCACGAGCGGCCAGTCGTAGTCGAGGGTCTGCCCGACCGGCCAGATCAGCAACCGGAAGTAGTGCCACGTCACGCCGAGCTGCGTTCGGAAGTACTCGAGCGGCTCGAGATCGATGTCGAGCCCGGCGCCCGGATGCGAGCCTTCGGCGAGCAACACGGCGAGCACGAGCCACGTGGTGACGACGCCGAGATGGAGGGGCCAGCGGCGCGGCACCTCGGGCGCGGGCGGCGTCGAGGCGAAGGCGAGGCGCGGCCGCGTCGGCGGCGTCAAAACGCAGTACGACAGCCACCACACCGCGAGCGGCGCCGTCACCATGATCGGCTTGGCCGCCATCCCGAACGCGCACGTGGCGACCGCGGTCGTCCAGAGCACGAAGCGCCGCTGGGGACGGGCCTCGGCGAGCAGCGCCAGGTCGAGGGTGGCGAGATAGCAGAGCGCCATCAGGATTTCGCTGCGGGTGATGACGTACGTGACCGACTCGGTCTGTAGCGGGTGCAACAGAAAGAAGAGTGCGGCGAAGAATGCCGTCGCGTCCTCACGGCCTGCCACCACCCCGGTCGAGCGAAACGTCCGGCGCGCGACGTCGTACAGCAGCAACCCACACCCGAGGTGCAGGAGGAGGTTGACGACGTGGTACCCGGCGACGTTCAGCCCGCCGAGCGCGTAGTTGAACGCGAGCGTGATCTCGACGAGCGGGCGGTGCGCCATGAAGAGCTCCCACGACCACTCGCGGATCCGCAGGTTCTGGACGATCGCGTGGATGTCGTCGAAGACGAACGGCACCCCGAACGTGCGGGCGTAGACCATCACCCCGGCGAGCATCAACAGGATCGGCCGAAGCACGTTCACGGGCTGGCGCCTCCCGCCGCGTCGCGCTGCAGGAGAACCGCCGTCTGCCGGAGGCCCGCATCGCCGGGATAGAGACGTTCAGCGTCGGCCTGGGTCGCACGCGCCTCGGCGGTGCGGCCGAGCATGCGCAGGCTCGCGACCAGTGGCACCAACGCGCGAACGGGTGTCGGCGGCGGGATGCGTTGGAAGACACCGACCGCCGCCGCGAAATCGGACTGCGCGTACAGAAACGAGCCGTAGTTGGTGAGGATGTCGGGCGACGTCGGCGCGTACGTCAGCGCCTGCTCGTATGCGGTGCGCGCTTCCGCGATCGACCCCGCGCGATAGAGCGTGTTGGCGATGTTCATGAGAAGCCCCGGCGCCTCCGGGGTAATCACCAGCGCGCGCCGCATCGCCGCGAGTGCCGCCGGCTGATTGCCGCGCAGACTCTCCACGTTGCCGAGATTCGAGAGCGCCTCGACGAAGTCGGGCTTCGTCGCGAGCGCGCGCTCGTAGAGAGCGGCGGCCTCGTCGAACCGACTCTCGTGCCCGAGCGCGTTGCCGAAGTTGTAGAGCGTGTTGGCGTCGTCGGGCTTGATCGCGAGCGAAGCCTCGAACGCCTGCCGCGCTTCCGGAAAGCGGCCGGCGTCGGCGAGCGCCGTACCGAGCTCACGATGGCTCCGCGCCGAGCGCGGCGCATCGGCGACCATCGCCGTGAAGAAGCCGATCGGATCGTGCCACACCGCATTCCGCGCCACCGTCCGGACACCGAAGAGCGCGACGACGATCCCGACCGGCACGACGAACGCGGTCGACCACGCCCCGCGCCGCTCGTGTGCCGCGCCCGCCGCGTACGCGAGGCCCGCCCCCGCGGCGAGGCAGAACCCGGCGGAGGGTAAGTACACGAGCCGCTCGCCCATGATCGTACCGATCAAGAAGAAGAGATTGGCGACCACGGCGAACGTGAGCCCGAGAACGCCGAAGCCGAGCGCCATCGACGGCAGTCGGCGCCACGCCCAGCGCGTCAGCGCCGCCGCGGCGGCCAGGACCGCGAGGCCGCCGAGCCAACGCGGATCGAGCACCGACGTCACCGGGGTGACCTGGTCGAAGGAGTAGTCGGCCGAGAGCCAGAGCGGAAAGCACAAGCGCAGCGCGTAGAGGCCGATCACCGCGATCGCGGTCATCAGACGTGACCCCGGCGCGAGCGTGGCGAGCGGATTGTCGAGAAGATCTGGGGCCGGCGTGAGCGCGCCGAGCACCGCGCCTCGACACGCGACGAACACGAGCGCGGTCGCGATGAGCGCGGCGTAGCGCGGGGCGCGTCGAAGCCCCAGGGCCGCTAGCGGCTCGTCCTTCCGCGCGAGCACGTCGGCGAACGCGAGCACGGCTGGCAACGCGACCGCATTTTCCTTGCCGCACATCGCGAGGAAGTAGGCCGCTGCCGTCGCGATCACCCACGGCAGGGCTGCGGCGCCGCGCGCCGTGGCCGCATCCGCCGCGATCCACGCGCGCCAGGCCAGAAAGAAACCGCCGGCCGCGAGCAGCTCGGCGCGTCCGACGAGGTTCGCGACGGCCTCCGTGTGCACGGGGTGCGCCGCAAAGAGCAGCGCGCTCGCCAGCGCGACGCGGGGCGCCGCCGTCACCGCCGCGAAAACCACGAGCACGAGCACGCTCACGACGGCGTGCAGCGCGACGTTGACGACGTGGTACCCGAAGGGCTCGAGACCGTGCAGCGCGTGGTTGAGCGCGAACGAGAGCGTCGTGAGCGGACGCCAGAGCGGTCCGCGCACGACCCCCCACCACGATGGCTCGGTGAGGATGCCGACGACGTCGCCGGTCCGGACGAACGGATTGTTGCGGATCGCGTTCACGTCGTCGTAGAGCAGCCCGCCGCCGAGGCTATTGGCGTAGACCGCGACCGCCGCACCCGCGACGCTCGCGAGCCAGAGCCATGGCACCGATCCCGGGAGCGGCGGGCGCGTCACCGACGCGGCTGGCGCCGCTCGCTGGCTCGCGTGATCGGGGGTCGGACGGCGGGACTTCCCGCCCGGGCGCGGCACGCTGGTCAGCGCGCTCCGGCGCGCTGCTCGTCGAGACGCTGCTGCAGCTCGCTTCGCGTGAAGAGCGCCGAGCACGGCACGCCTGGCACCGCCGCCTGCACGCGCGCCAGGCCGCCCTCTTCGCGATCGACCATGATGACGACGGCCGTGATCGTGTAGCCGGCCTCCCGACAGCGATCGATCGCGTCGAGGGTGGACGTTCCGGTGGTGACGACGTCGTCGACGATGGCGACACGGTCCCCGGGCCGGATCGAGCCTTCGATCGCACGCGCCATGCCGTGGGCCTTGGCCTGCTTGCGGACGGTGAACGATCGGATCGGCGCACCCGCGGTCTGACTGTAGTAGGCGACGGCGCCGGCGATCGGATCGGCACCGAGCGTGAGACCGCCCGCCGCGTCGGCGTGACCGGAGATCGCGTCGAAGACGAGCGCGCCGATGAGGGGCTTCGCCTCCGGGTCCCAGGTCACGACACGCGCGTCGAGATAGTAGTCCGAGAGCGCCCCCGAGGAGAGGGTGAACGGGCGCTCCGGTCGATGTTGATAGGCGCGTTCGGCGAGCAACGTGAGCAGCCGATCACGCGCACGCGCCTTCGCTTCCGCGGCCGCCGTCATGGCGCTTTTCGCTAGCAGATCGTCGGTGGGGTGCGAAGCCCCCTCGGGCTCTTGCAGCCCGCCACGTTGTGCGGAACATCCCTCGCATGAGCGAGATCCTCGTCGAGTGCCGCGCCCACGTCGCCACCATCACGCTGAACCGACCCGACCGGCTGAACGCCATCACCGGCACGAGCAGGACGAGACCTTCGAAGCCAACGTCCACCACGTGCTGATGCAGCTCTTGCAGCTCTTCCGCACCGGCGATTTCAAAGAAGGCGTGCAGGCCTTTCTCGAGCGCCGCGAACCCAAGTTCGAAGGCCGCTAGGTCGGGCATTCTGCCGTGATGGCCGCGGTCACCACGACACGCCCGGCTCCGGCCGCGACGCCCCGGACGCTCGGCGAGATCGACGCGCTCCGCGGCATCGCGATCGTCGCCGTCGTCGGCGTCCACGTGACATTCGGGTTTCTCCGCGCCGCCCCTACCGGCAGTCCCGCGATGTGGCAGGCCCTCACGCTGCACATGCTGACCACGTTCGCGACGCCGCTGTTCGTGGCGCTCTCGCTGGCCAGCTTGGCGCTCGGCTACCCGCGGCCGCTCGGACTCGGAAGCGAGTACGCCACCTTCCTCGCCCGCCGCGCCCGCCGCATCCTGCCCGCCTACGTCATCTGGACCGTGCTCGCGCTCGTCCGCAGCGAGCCCGCGGCGCTCGGCGACGTCGGTCGGCTGACGAGCCACCTGCTGCGCGGCTCGGCGGCGTATCACCTCTACTTCGTGCCGTTGATCGTCACGTACTACCTGCTCTGGCCGCTCTTCTCGCGGCTCGCGGTCGGCGCCCGTCGCGAT
>JBDSJB010000629.1:0-5174 GCA_039917665.1 Binatia bacterium | reverse complement strand
CGAATGCTTGATCGCATCTCGACGGCGGTGCACTAGGGCCTAAGGCGCCCAACGTGTCGGTGATCTTGATCGACGGCCCCATTTCCGTCACCACGTAATCCTCTTGATAGTCGGCATCGCAATCGACGGGCAGAAAGGTCGGTGGTCGGCATTAGCGGCGAGCTATGACGTAAGCGCCCTTATCGGCCTTCGCATCTCTCGGAACTTGCCTAAGCGAAGGACAGAATCGCTGGCCTTCGACATCTATAGATCGCGCCGTTGACGCTTCACACCCTTCCACGTTACCCATCGTATGCAGATGCATCGCGGTGGACACTCCGCTTCTCCGGAGGAAGACGTGCCACGGCCGCTACGGCCGCTCATCGACCTTGCGTATGCCGCCGCCGTCGATCCGTTGGAATGGACGTCGTTCCTCCGCGAGCTCGGAGCCGTCACCCAGAGCGACATCGTGCCGTTCCTGGTCTGGGACTACTCCAAGCGCGACGGGAAGGTGCTCCGGCTCTATCCGCTCGATGAGACAACGATGCGCGAATACGTCGCCTGGGCTCCGCACAATCCGTATGTTCGGCAGAGCCCGCGACTTCAGGCAGGGCAGATCAGGATCATTCACCCTTCGGAAGGCGCGATTGAACGCTCAGCGTTCTACAATGAATGGCTGCGCCCGCGTCTCGGCGTGGGTCACAATATCGCGTTGACGGTGTTCAGCGATCCGATGATGTCGGTGCAGCTCTCGCCGCTGCGCGACCCGAAGAAGCTCGCCTACGGTCCGAAGGAAGCGCGGGTGCTGACATGGCTGGGACCGCACGTCCGGCGGGCGATCACGATTGAACGTAAGCTCGGACAGCTCGAGTTGGAGCGGCGCAGCGCAGCCGCCGCACTCGATCACGCGCCGAGCGCGATGCTGGTCCTCGACGGTGGCGGTCGCGTCGTTTTCTTCAACCGAGCCGCGCGCGCCCTGCTGGATCAACGCGACGGCCTCACTCTCGACGCGCGCGGGTTCCTCGCGGCGTCGCGCGCGACGGAATCGACGCGCCTCGGAGCCGTCGTCGCTGGGGCGTGCGCGACGGGTGCCGGGAATGGGAGCCATCCCGGCGGAGCGCTCCGCATTTCGCGGCCGTCGAATAGCCGCCCGTTTCATCTGCTGGTCTCACCCCTCCGACACCCGCCCTCGTACTTAGTGGCGTACGCGCCCTGCGCCATCGTGTTCGTCACCGAGCCGGACCGCGTGCCTACCGACAGCCAGAGCGTCCTCCGCGAGCTGTTCGCGATGACGCCGGCCGAGGCACGCATCGCATGCCTGCTCGCCGACGGTCATCGCGTGTCCGAGATCGCCGAGAAGCTCGCGCTGCGGCAGGCCACGATCCGGACGCATCTGAAGCGGCTCTTCGAGAAGACCGACTCCCGCACGCAAGGGGATCTGATGCGCATCCTGTGCGCAATCCCGACGCACCCGGACCCCGACTACTACTAACCCGCGATCACTTTCGGCCGCGCATGCGAACGGCGAGCGCTTCGGCTTGGGCCCGCGAGAGGGCCACGAATACGGCGCCCTTGATCGTCACCAGATATTCCGAGCCGTTCGGCTCGATCGTGACCTCGTGGCTCCACGAGTCGCGCGTCTCGCCGTCGGTCGCGCGACATCCTTCGGCGGAAGGCTCGGTCTCAGGCATACGACGGAGGTATAACGCTCGGCTGGGTGCCCGGCGTCATCCATTTGGGGGAGGCCCAGCGGCGCTCCTCCGATCGATGAGTGCCGCGCTCCGTCACGGCACGCGCGACTGTAATCGGTGCGCACGCGATCAAGCGGGCGCCGCGTCTGCATGAGTGAGTGACCGCAGGCCGATACGTCAACCAGGCGGCTAACCCTCCGCCGCACGATTCACGGCGACTTGGCTTTGAACATCGTCGGGGTCTTGCGACGGATCTCGGCGCCGCTGTAGCTGCTGCACAACACACCCCGGTGTTCGTATGCAGCGTCTGCACCGTGACCGGTTCGGGGAGAGCGAGGCTGACGTCCGGCGCGGAGCCCCGCCCTTTGATCGACAGCGCTGCTCGGCCGTGGGCGCCTGCCTTGGCGACGATCGTCGTGATCCCGGCTGCCTACCGTCACGACGCATGCGAGAGGAAGCGTGTCGCAAGTCTTCCAGCCGCTCGTCAACCCACATGTCGCCCTCCGGAGGTCCCTTGAGGTGTTCGCCAGCGGTTCTCACATAGCAGGTGCGGCCGGCGACGACCCCGCTGACCCCTACTCGTGATGTCACGGAGGCGTCTGCGGTGCGATCGACTCATCGCGGGCCACCGATCCGGATGAATCAGGGGGGGCGTCGCGGAGATTTTCGTCGTCGATACTTGCAGAGGCGGCGCACGCGGCGTAGGGGGCGGTTTGAACTCCTCAGGTCGCCTATGGCACGGGGAGACGACGCGTCAGCTCAATCGCGCGCCAACCGGGAGGTCCTCTTCATGATGCGCCGTTTGATCTTTGCAACTCTCATGCTGCTGTTCACCGCCAGCGCTTTCGCCAACGACGTCGTCGTGCAGGTGAAGAACGGGGGGCTCGTCATCAAGGGTGATGACGACGCCAACACGCTCCAAGTCGATCAGAACGGCCTGGGGGAGGACTCCGTACGCATCACGCCGGGCGGCGGGACGACCGTGAACGGCGCCGGCGGCGCGCAGGTGTTTCCTGGTCTCGCCGGGAAGGGCGCGAAGATCCTGCTTGGCGATGGCGCCGATGTCATCGCGCTTGCGAGCCTGACCCTATCGGGCAAGGTCGTCATCAAGGGCGCCACGGGCTCGGATCGCATCACGCTGAGCGACGCGACGTTTCGCGATCCGGTCACGATCGACGCCGGGACGGGGGACAACGCGGTTCTCGTGTGCTCCGCGACCTTCCAACGTGACGTCGTGGTGAAGCTCGGGAAGGGCACCAATGGCTCCGTAGCGCAGGTGACCTGCGGGACCGGATCCACGAGCACGGTCGATGCCAGCGCGGTCGTCTTCGGCGACGACGCCTTCGGCGGCAACGTCACCGTGAAAGGCGCTGCCGCTGGGCATATCCTCGGCTACAACGACTCGACGACGGCGGGCTCCATCGCCATCAAGAATGTTGCTCTCGTGGGTGTCTGTTACAACACCATCGGCGGCGCGCTGAACGTCAAATTGGTGGACCCACCGTTCTTCAGCGGCGGCATCGACTGCGGTACCGGCTCCTTCACTGCCAGCGCGGCGGGGAATGCCGCGTTGGCGATGGCCGGCACGACCGTTGGAGGGCCGTTCACCATCAAGACCGGCGCCGGCGACGATTCCGTGGTGCTGGTGGGAACACCGATCGGCGGCGCGCTCACGGCATCGCTCGGTGCAGGCAACAACTTCCTATTCTTCTTCGCCGTCCAAGCGGCTTCCCTCAAAGCCAAGGCGGGTGCGGACGCCGACGACCTGATCTCCGAGGATGTGACGATAGCGGGTGACGGTTCGGTCAAGTACGGCAACGGCCCCAACACGATCGACTTCAAGACGTCGGTGTTCGGCGGCGATCTAACGGTCAAGACCGGCAAGAACGGCGACGTGATTCACGCCAGCGGTGCGACCGCGGGCGGATCCAAGTCCATCGATAGCGGCAAAGGCAACGACGTCGTTGACTGACCGATGTCGATGCGCCGTTCGCCGCCGATTGCGGGGTAGACGCCTCGTTACAGAGTGAAGGAAGAAGCGGGGATCGCGCAGGGTCCGATAGAGAGCGGGATACGGCAACAGGGGCGGCAATACCTCTTACCGTCTCTTACCACCTACCCGCGCCATGGGGTGATGCGCGGTAACCATCGCCTCACGTTCGCCCGGTAGCGCTTGTACTCGTCGGCGAACTGCTCGCCCAGCGCAGGCTCTTCGTAGACGACAACGAACAAGACGAATCCGGCCCACACGATCGCGCCGTACTCCAGCACCGTGACGCCGCCGAATAGGAGGCCCTGGCCGGCGATCAACACCGTGACTGCGACGTAGATCGGATTGCGGACGTAGCGATAGAACCCGGTGACGACGAGGCGCTTGGGAGGCATCACGGGCGCCGGTGTGCCGAGGCCCTGCAACGCGAAGCGAGCGAACGAATCGAGCAAGATGGGTAACCCGGCGACGATCAGGGCGGCGCCGAGCACGCGCGCGATCGGGAATAGCGGAGGCGCGAAGTGCCAGTGCGTGAGGTACCAAGGGACGTACACGGCGAGCGTGCCCGGAGCGATGACCAGGAAGATCGCGGAACCGATGATCGCGGCGGCGCGCTGCGATAGGAGCATACTCTACCTCTACCGTCTTCCGTCTGAGCAACGCAGCCATTCGAATCGCAGGGGTCCCGTGCGAGATTAGGATTGACCACGAAAGACCCCCTCGGGAGCCCACAGCGGGAACCCGTGTGTGAGCGCGTGCCGGAGGTTCGGCTCGTCGGTGGCGAGGCTGGTGCGCGCGATGAAGATCGGTTGGATCGGGAATCGTCCCGAGCGCGTGACCGCAGCAGCGACTTCGGCGTCCCACCACGTATAGTCGCTGCGGGTGGGGGAGCCTTTCCGCAGCACGAGGACGACGTCGATGTCGGAAGCGTCGCGCGCGCATCCCTCAGCGACGCTGCCGATCACGCATGCGGCGCATATTCGAGACGCGACGGCACCGGGGAGATCGCGTCCGAGCTCGGCGAGGCGCTCCTCGAGAAGCTGCTGATTGTCGTCGAGGATGGCGTAACGCCGCGGTACGGACCTGCTGAGCCTATCGCCTGACCGCCGCCGTCACCGGTTGCTCCGCGACTAGCGACAGCACCCGCCGCGCCGCCTTCGGAATCTGCGTCCCCGGCCCGAAAATCGCCTTCACCCCCGCCGCCTCCAGCATCTTGTAGTCCTTCGACGGGATGATCCCGCCGACCGTCACCACGATGTCTCCCGCATCCATCTTCTTGAGCTCCTCGATGAGGGCAGGAACCAGCGTCTTGTGGCCGCCCGACTGCGTCGAGATGCCGATGACGTGGACGTCGTTCTCGACGGCCTGGCGCGCGACTTCCTCAGGCGTCTGAAAGAGCGTGCCGACGTCGACGTCGAAGCCGAGGTCGGCGAAGGCGGTGGCGATGACTTTGGCGCCGCGGTCGTGGCCGTCCTGGCCGATCTTGGCGACGAGCATGCGGGGGCGGCGGCCGT
>JBDSJB010000628.1:0-20672 GCA_039917665.1 Binatia bacterium | reverse complement strand
ATGCTGGTACTGACACGGAAAGTCGGCGAACGCATTCGGATCGGCGACGAGGTGACGTTGCAAGTGCTCGAGGTGCGGGGCGGTCAGGTACGACTCGGCCTCGCCGCGCCCGCGGCGGTACGGATCTTTCGCGAGGAGATCTTCCTCGCCATCGAGGGACAGAACCAGGACGCGCAGCTGCCGGATCAATCCCGGCTCGCCGACGCGGCGGCGGTGTGGGAGGCGTATGCTGATGGCAAGCGTGGCTGAAGCAGCGACGGCGCCTCTGCGGCGACGCGACGAGGACATGGTTCAGATCAGCTCTCGTCGGTTCGGGGACTTCGAGGTGCCGACCGATCGCGTCCTGCACTTTGCCCAGGGGATGATCGGCTTCCCGAAGGCGCGGCGGTTCGTGATCCTCGATCACCGGCCGGGCTCGCCCTTCAAGTGGATGCTCTGTCTCGAGCAGCCCGATGTCGCCTTCGCGGTGGTCGAGCCGGCGCGCATGGTGCCCGACTACGTGGCGCCGCTCGAGCTCGCGGCCCGGACGCTCGGGACCGACCCGGCGGACGTCGCGCTCTTCGTGATCGTCACCATTCCGACGGACCCGTTCGCCATGACGGTCAACTTGATGGCCCCCGTCGTCGTCGATGTGCGTACCCGCCGGTCGATCCAGATGGTGTTGGAGGATGGTCGCTGTGATCCTTCGTACCGCGTCTGCGAACCGCGGCCCGCCGCGGCGGCGGAAAGCTGACCCTCGACCCCTCCGGCCGACGAAAACTGAACGCCGCGCGACAAACCTGTACGCTTCAGGGCCCTCGAGGCCTGGGTACGGCGGTCGCCCCGTGTCAGGCTTCCGTCTCTTTTCCACTGTAAAATCCTGACCCTCACTATGTTCCCTGGAGTTTTGGGAGCTGGTTCAAGTTTCTGGCACCCGCTTTGCTCAATGGTCTGACGCGCTGAACGGCGCAAACGACTCTGAGCCTGGGAGGGCACATGGACGCACGGGAAACGGTTGGGCTGGTGGTGGCGGAGGATGACACGGCGGTGAACGCGGAGACGACGGGGTTTGCGGGCATCATCGGGCGGCATCCGAGAATGCAGGCGATCTTCGACGTCATCCGGCGGGTCGCGCCGACCGGCGTGACCGTGTTGATCACCGGCGAGAGCGGCACGGGCAAGGAGCTCGTCGCCCAGGCCATCCATTCGCAGAGCCGCCGACACGCCCAGCGTCTCGTGCCCGTCCATTGCGGTGCCATTCCCGAAGAGCTCCTCGAGAGCGAGATGTTCGGCCACGAGCGCGGCGCCTTCACGGGCGCGGTGGCGGCGCGGACCGGACGCTTCAAGCTCGCCGACGGCGGCACGATCTTCCTCGACGAGGTCGGCGACATGAGCACGAAGCTACAGGTGAAGCTCCTGCGCGTGCTCGAGAACGGCATGTTCGAGCCGGTCGGCAGCGTGAGCACCCAGCAGGTCGACGTGCGGATCGTCGCCGCGACTAATCGCAATCTGGAAGAAGCCGTCGCCGATCGCCAGTTCCGCGAGGACCTCTACTATCGCCTGCGCGTCGTGCCGATCGAGATGCCGCCGCTGCGCGCCCGTCGCGAAGACATCCCGCTCCTGATCGAGTTTTTTCTGAATCAGCTGCACATGAGCAAGGGGCTGCCGCGCTTCGAGATCGCGCCGGACGCGATGGAAGTGCTTACGGCGTACCAGTGGCCGGGCAACGTCCGCGAGCTGAAGAACCTGCTCGAGCAGATGGTGGTACTGGGACCGGCGGATTGCGTGATCCGCTCCGAGAATCTGCCGCCCAAGCTGCACGGCCACATGGCGGGTGATGGCGCGAACGGGTGGTCGGCACCGCCATGGGACTTCGACGGCCGCGGCATCGATTTCTACCGCGAGATGGAATCGATCGAGGATCGCATCATCGCGCGGGCGCTCGACATCAGTCGCGGCAACAAGAAGGAAGCCGCGCGTCTGCTGCAGCTGAATCGCACGACATTGCTCGAAAAGCTGAAGCGCAAGCGCGAGACCCGCGCGGCCAGTCTTGGAGTGGGGGAGGACGTGGAGCGGCTCGGTCCGCTGCCGATGCAGCCGGACCCGAGCGTGCTCGGCGACCTCGTAGCAATGGCGGGGGGGCAGGCGCTTCGCGCCTGACGGAAGTGGTGTGCGGGCGAGGGTGCTGCGGCACCTTCGCCCCACGTGGCTCTTTTCCAGCTTTCCGCTGCGTGGTGAACGAATTGACTCTCGCTCCCGCGGCGTTTACCTTCGTCTGATGGAAGAGAACGCCACCATGACCACCGAGCCGCAATCCGCTGCCGTCACCTTCGAGCCCATCGTTCTCACCGCCGACGCCGTCAACAAAGTCCGTTCGGCGATGAAGAAAGAGGGCGCGGGTCCCGAGAAGGCGCTGCGATTGGGCGTGGTCGGGGGCGGGTGCTCCGGCTTCTCGTACACGATGGGCTTCGACGAGCCGAAGAGCGACGATTCCGTGTACACCTTCGAGGACGTCCGGGTGGTGATCGATGCCGCCTCGCACGAGTACCTCGATGGCACCATCATCGATTACGTGACCGGTCTGCACGGCGCGGGCTTCAAGTTCGAGAACCCCAAGGCCACTCGAACCTGCGGATGCGGGTCGTCGTTCTCGGCCTAACCGGTCGGTGGTCGGCGGCGCGCTGAACACGGCGCTCGCCTTTCGGCACGTCGTCCTCGATCTCGACGGCACGCTCGTCGACACGAAGGACGACATCGTGGCGGCGGCAAACGCAACGCTCGCCGCTCTGCACCTTCCGCCGCAGGATGCCCGGACGCTGCTCGGGTACGTCGGCGACGGGGTGCGCGTCTTGTTGGAGCGCGCCATCGGGGCGGAGCAGGGCCCCCTGATCGAAGCCGGCATCGACATCTTCATGCCCTGGTATCGGGAACACCTGCTCGATCACGCGGCGGTGTATCCCGGTCTGCGCGCCACGCTCGACACACTCGCGGCCGACGGTGCCGTCTTTTCGGTGCTCACCAACAAGCTGGAGGACATGAGCGCCAAGATCCTGCGTGGGCTCGACCTCGAGGGTCTTTGCCCACGCCTGATCGGTGGCGACACGCTGCCCGTGCGGAAGCCGGATCCGACCGGCCTCCAGCAGCTGATCGCCGCGGTCGACGTGCCGGCAGCGGCGACCCTCATGGTCGGCGATTCGTCGATCGACGTCGCCACGGGCCAGAACGCGGACGTCGCGACGTGCGCCGTCTTCTGGGGCTTCAACGGCGCGGCAGTGCAGGGGGCCGGCGCGTCGTTCGAGATCGTCGAGCCACACGAGCTGCTCGCGATCTGTCGACGTGGGCTCCAGTAGCTGGTTCTAGAGTAGCGCGAGCCAGCGGCGGAGCTCGGCACCGACGTGCTTCTGGCGATGCACGACCGTGTAGAACTGGCGGCGGAAGTCGCGGTGGGGCACGGGTCGCGCCTTCAACGTGCCCGCGTTGAAGGCGTCGACGAGGGCGAGCCGCGAGACGCAGCCGAGCCCGAGTCCCGCCTCGACCGCCCGCTTGATGACCTCCGTGTGGGGCAGCTCGAGCGCGATGTGCAGATCGGGGAGGATGCCCGTCATGGCGCGGTCGAAGGCCTGGCGCGTGCCGGAGCCGTGCTCGCGAACGATCCACTGCGCGTCCCGCAAGTCGGCATCGCTGAGCGATCGCTTCTTCGCGAGCGGGTGTGAGGGCGCGGCGAAGACCACGAGCTCGTCGTCACGGAACGGCGTGACGGTGAGATGGGGGTGCGAGAGCTCGCCCTCGATCAAGCCGACGTCGATCTCGAAGTTGGCGACGCGCCGGGCGATCTCCTCGGTGTTGGCGATGTCGAGACGGACGAGCGCGCCCGCTTTCTCCCGCATGTAGCGCGCCATCAGCGGGACGGCGACGTAGTTGCCGATCGTGAGGGTGGCGCCGACACGCAAGCGCGAAGTGTCGTCGTGGCCGGCGAGCGCGGTTTCGAGCTCGTGCGCCTCGTCCCACACGGCCTCGGCGCGGGAGCGCAGCGCTCGTCCGAGGTCGCTCAGCCGCACGCGTTTGCCGAGGCGGTCGAAGAGTCGAACGTCGAATTGACGCTCCAAGTCGGCGAGCGCGCCGCTGACCGCGGATTGCGACATCGCGAGCTCATCGCCGGCACGGCTGACGCTGCCGGTGCGGGCGACGGCGAGGAACACTTCAAGCTGACGGAGCGTGTATCTCATATTGGCATTACCGCAGACGCATATCTGAATATCCCGTTTTGCCGATAATGACAACGCAGGTACGGTGCGTCCATCTCGAACGATGCGGAGGCGCAGCGATGAGCAACTTGAGTGAAGAGCGGGTCCTGAGCGTGCACCATTGGAACGAGCGGCTGTTCAGCTTCAAGACGACCCGGAACCCGGGTCTGCGCTTCCGGAGCGGCCATTTCGTGATGATGGGGCTGGAGGTGGAGGGGCGGCCGCTGCTGCGCGCTTACAGCGTCGCGAGCGCCCCGTACGAGGATCACCTCGAGTTCTACAGCATCAAGGTGCCGGACGGCCCGCTGACCTCACGCTTGTCGCACATCCGCCCCGGCGACCCGGTGTTCGTCAGCCGGAAGCCGACGGGGACGCTCGTGTCGAGCAACCTTCTGCCTGGGAAGCGGCTCTATCTCCTCGGCACGGGCACGGGCCTCGCGCCCTTCATGAGCCTGATTCGTGACCCCGAGATCTACGACGCGTTCGAGCACGTGATCGTCGTGCACGGGGTGCGGACGGTGCCGGAGCTCGGTTACTCGGACTTCATCCGACGCGAGCTGCCGGAGAACGCGCTGATCGGGGATCTGGTGCGCGCGAAGCTGCGGTACTATCCGACGGTCACGCGCGAGGCGTTCCCGAACCGCGGCCGCATCACGCACCTGCTGGAGAGCGGCACGTTGGCCGCCGAGCTCGGGATGCCGCCGCTCGATCGCGCCGACGATCGCATCATGATCTGCGGCAGCACGCCAATGCTGCGCGACACGGTCGCGATCCTCGAGGCCCGTGGCTTCGCCGAGGGCAGCAGCCACGAAGCCGGGCAGTACGTGATCGAGCGGGCCTTCGTCGAGAGTTAGTCGCGATGCTCCGCGCGAAGGGCGCGGCGAGGGAGAGAGCCCTCGCTGCGATGATCCCTACACGTCGAGCAGGTCTTCGATCCCGGCGCGGAGCTGACGGTTTCTGAGCTCCTCGCTGCTGGCCGCACCGAGCGTGGCGAAGCGGCCGCGCAGGCGGTCGACGGTCGTCGCGTTGGCGACTGCCGCGGTGGCATCGGCGGCGGCAGCCGTCTCGGTCGGAGCGCAGTCCTCGGCGGCCGGCTCGTCGTCGCCGGTCACGTTGTACGGAATGAAGTTGTGCGAGCCCTGACCGGAAGCGGTGTCGAAGCGGCCGGTTTCCGGCAGTGCGGCCGCCCCCTCGGTGTAGTCCCAGCGTCCGAGCTCGGAGAGCACGCCACTCGGATGGAGCGGAATGCCAGCCTCGCGTGCGTCGGGGACGCGGCTCAGGTGAATGGCCGCGTGCGCCGTGTCGCCGCGCTCGAGATCGATCGCCGCGAAGAGGCGATAGGTCGCGGCGGAGAACTCGGGTGGAGGCCCGTCGCTGTCGCCGTCACTCGACTCGACGGCCGACGCGAGTGTGGACGCGAAGCCGTTGTCGGCCTGCGGTGACGAGACCCGGGTTTTCGTGTTGGCGGCCGGTGAGCACGGATGATCGTTGGTAATACGCACGAGCGAGTCCTCCCTTGGGTCCGTCAGAGCAAGCGGGATGCCGGCCGCAAGTGCGCGTCTGAGCGAACCGTCGCGGGCGAGGCGGCAGGAATTGCCGGGGCGTCTCTGCCGCTCCAGCCGCGGGGGGCGCTCTCAGGCTACCGGGGCGCCGAGCTCGCGATAGAGATCGAGGTACGTGGCGGCGACGCGGCTCCACGAATGATCACGTCGCATGCCTTCTCGCATCAGGCGCCGCCAGCCTGCCGTATCGGCGTAGCGTGCGAGGGCGCGCCGAACGGTCGCCACGAGCGCGGGCGCCGTGTACTCGGCGAACTTGAAGCCGGTGCCGCCGGTTGGAGTCGCGTCGACGTCGTCGATGGTGTCGTCCAGGCCGCCCGTCGCGCGCACGATCGGCACCGTCCCGTAGCGGAGGCTGTACATCTGATTCAGGCCGCAGGGCTCGTAGCGCGAGGGCATCAGGAACGCGTCGGCCCCTGCCTCGACTTGGTGTGACAAGCGCTCGTCGAAGGCGAGCCGGACCGCGAGGCGGGTCGGGTCGCGGCGGCCGGCGTCCTGCACCCACCGCTCGTAGCGCTCGTCGCCACTGCCGAGGATGATGAGCTGGGCGTCGAGCGTGAGGAGCTCGGGAAGCGCGGCCGCGAGGATGTCGAGGCCCTTCTGCTCCGCGAGCCGCGTCACCATGCCGAGGAGCGGGACGTGGGGCGCGACCGGCAAGCCGAACGAGCGCTGCAGGTCGGCCTTGCAGGCGGCTTTCCCCTGCAGGTCGTCGGCGTCGAAGGGGGCGGCAATGAGGGGATCGTGTGCCGGATCCCAGCGTTCGGTATCGATGCCGTTCACGATGCCGCGCAGCACGCTCCGCCGCTCGCGCAGGACGCCGTCGAGACCGTGGCCTTGCGCGGGGGTCTGGATTTCCTCGGCGTAGCGTGGGCTCACGGTCGTGAGGCGATCGGCGAAGACGAGGCCCGCCTTCAGAAAATTGACGTCGCCGTAGAACTCGAGGTGCGACGGCGCGAAGTAGCGCCGATCGAGTCCGAGGAGCGGCCACACGGCCGCGCCGAAGCGTCCTTGGTACCCGAGATTGTGGATCGTGAAGACGGTCGGAATCCGGGTGAGACGGGCGTCCGGGCTGGTGCGCGCCAAGGCCGGTATGAGACCGGTCTGCCAGTCGTGACAGTGCAAGACGTCGGGGAGCGGGTCGAGGCGCGCCGTCAGCGCGATCACGGCCTGCGCGAAGCACGCGAAGCGGGCCGGGTTGTCGCCGAAATCCCCGCTGGGATCGCCGTAGAGGGCATCGCGACCGAAGAGATCGTCGGCCACGACGAACGAGACGGCGACGTCGCGATGGCGGACGGTGCGGAGGCCGATGTCGCGGACGGCACCGGCGAACGGGACCTGCAGCGTGGTCTGGATCGGCCCGTGTGCCAGCGGGCTCTTGATCGTCTTGTAGGCCGGCAGCACGACGTGGACCTCGGCGCCGAGCGCGGCCAGCGCCGGAGGCAGGGCCCCCAGCACGTCGCCGAGCCCGCCGGTCGCGGCGAACGGCGACATCTCGGACGCCGCCATCAAGATGCGCGGCGCCGGCATCATCTCCGTGGCGACGCGCTCAGGAGTTGGCCGCGCGCGCCGGAATCTCGTCGTCGGCGACGCCCGCGTCGACGATCGGCTCGAGCGCGCGGTCGAGCGCTTCGGCGATCGTGTCGACAAACTCGAAGTGCATCTCTTGCCGTACGGTTTCCGGCAGCTCTTCGAGATCCTTCTCGTTCAAACGCGGGAGAACCACGGTGGTGATGCCGGCGCGTTTGGCCGCGAGGACTTTCTCTTTGATGCCGCCGACGGGCATCACTTTCCCGCGCAGCGTGATCTCGCCGGTCATGGCGAGGGCGTGCTTTACGGGCCGTCCCGTGAGCAGCGACGCGAGCGACGTGGCGATCGTCACGCCTGCCGACGGCCCGTCCTTCGGGACCGCGCCGGCTGGGACGTGGATGTGGAGGTCGCAAGTCTCGAAGAAGTCGGGCGCGATGCCGAGGCGATCGGCGCGGGAGCGAATGTAGCTGAGCGCTGCCTGGGCCGACTCCTTCATGACCTCGCCGAGATGGCCAGTCAGGGTGAGTCCCTTCTTGCCGCCCATCTTGGTGGACTCGATGAAGAGAATGTCGCCGCCGTTCGGCGTGTACGCGAGGCCAGTCGCGACGCCGGGCTCGCCGCTCCGCTCGGCGACCTCGGCGAAGAAACGCTCGGGGCCGAGGAACTCGCGAACTTTCTCCGGCGTGATCGTCACGAGCTCGGTCTGGCCTTCGGTGACGGCGCGCGCGACCTTGCGACAGACGCGGCCGATCTCGCGCTCGAGATTCCGGAGCCCGGCTTCGCGCGTGTAGCCGCGAATGACCTTGAGCAGCGCCTCCTCGGTGAATGCGATGTTGGCGTCGGTGAGGCCGTTCTCGCGGATCTGCTTCGGCAGCAGGTGGCGCCACGAGATCTGCAGCTTCTCTTCCTCGATGTAGCCGGAGAGCTCGAGGACCTCCATGCGGTCGAGGAGGGCGGGCGGAATCGGATCGAGATAGTTGGCGGTCGTGACCCACATGACCTTCGAGAGGTCGACCGGTACGTCGAGGTAATGGTCGACGAACGCGTGGTTCTGCTCGGGATCGAGAACCTCGAGCAGGGCCGACGCGGGATCGCCGCGGAAGTCGCCGCCGAGCTTGTCGATCTCATCGAGCATGATCATCGGGTTGTTCGAGCTGGCGGTGCGCAGGCTTTGAATGATGCGGCCGGGAAGAGAGCCGATGTAGGTGCGACGGTGGCCGCGGATCTCGGCCTCGTCGCGAACGCCGCCGAGCGAAATGCGGATGAATTTCCGCTCCATCGCTTTTGCGATCGACCGTCCGAGCGAGGTCTTCCCGACGCCGGGAGGGCCCACGAAGCAGAGGATCGGACCCTTGGGATCCTTTCGCAGCTTTCGCACCGCGAGATACTCGAGGATGCGGTCCTTGACCTTCTCGAGGTCGAAGTGGTCCTCGTCGAGGACGCTCCGGGCGTGCGGGATGTCGAGATTGTCCTCGGTGGACGTGGCCCACGGCATGTTGACGAGCCATTCGAGGTAGGTCCGGACGACGGTGTGCTCAGCCGACTCTGGCGGGATGATGCGCAGGCGCTCGAGCTCGTTGTCGGCAGCCTTCTTGGCGTCCTCCGGCATGTTGGCGTTCTCGATCTTCACGCGGAGATCGTCCATCTCCGCGCTTCGCGAATCGCCCTCGCCGAGCTCACGCTGAATCGCCTTCATCTGTTGCCGGAGGTAGAACTCCTTCTGATTCTTGTTGAGCTCGGTCTGGACCTGCGACTGGATCTTGTGGCCGAGCTCCAGAAGATCGATCTCGCGATTGAGGATCGCGCCGAGCTTCTCGAGGCGGGCACGGAGCTCGAGCGTATTGAGGAGATCCTGCTTCTCTTCGAGCGAAATGTTGAGGTTCGACGCGATCAGGTCGGTGACCTTGCTCGGATCTTTGATGTTCGTCACCACGACCTGGAGCTCGTCGGGGAGGTACGGAATCATCGAGACGAACTTCGAGAACTGCTGCACCATGTGGGCCTGGATGGCCTCGACGTCGCCGGACGGATCGGGGATCTCGTTCAGCAACCGCACTTGGGCGGAAAAATACGGGTCGCGCTTGGTGTAGTGCTGGATCTCGAGGCGACGGAGGCCTTGGACCAAGATCCTGATGCTGCCGTCGGGGTACTTCAACATCTTGAGGATCCGCCCGGCGGTGCCGCGCGAGTAGAGCCCGTCGGTGCCGGGGTTCTCGCTCTCGGCGTTCTTCTGCGCCACGAGGCCGAGCACGCGATCACCGGCGAGCGCGTCCTCCACCAGCTTCAGGGAGGCGCCACGCGAGATCAGGAGCGGTGCGATCGCCGAGGGAAACACGACGACGCCGCGCAGGGGCAGGATCGAGAGCTCTTGCGGGACGTGAATCCCGGTTACGTCCTCTTCGAATCCGTAAAACTTGTGCTCGCTCGGATCCTGTGACGACTTTTCGGGATCGAATTCTTCGCCGCTTGCCATGGCCGCCACCTCGATTCCGAACGACTGCGTGTGTGTCGCGCGAAGATAGTACAGGCCTTCCGCACGAACAACCCCGAACCTTCCGTATCGTCGATGTAATCTCGACAGTATCCGGGAAACTGTTTAGATGTCCCGCATGGCGCTGCGCCGCTTCACGATCGACGAAGCGAACGAGCTCATTCCGCGACTCGAGATGCTGATGGAACGCCTGCAGCGGACCGCGTTGGCGGTGCGGAGCGCCGTCCATGATGCCGAGCCGCAGCCCGCCGTGCGGACCACGGTGGACGTTTTGCGCGTACGTCCAGAGCTCGCGCCGTACGTGGCGGAGATCGAGAGCACCGTGGCGGAAATCGAGCGCCTCGGCGGACAGTTCAAGGGCATCGATCTCGGCCTGGTCGATTTTCTCGGGGAGGTCGAGGGTCGACCCGCACTGCTGTGCTGGCAGTATGGTGAGAAGTCCATCGGCTTTTGGCATGCGATCGACGAGGGTTTCTCCGGTCGACAGCCGTTGCCGACCGCCTCGACGACGCCGCTCCAGTAGTCTGGGCGCGTGATGCTGACGGTGGCGAAGGTGCTCTTCCAGCTTGCGCTCGGGCTCTGGGTGGGTGCGATCGTCGTCGTGTCGTTCCTGGTGGCGCCGGCGGTGTTCGGCGCCGTGCCGAGCGAGACGGCCGGCACCGTGATGGGGCGGGTGTTCCCGGCGTACTACGCGTTCACGGCCGGCGGCGGTGTGGTCGCGCTGCTCGCGGCGCTCTGGATTCGCAGGCGCACGCACGGGGTCGGCGTGTCGGGCGCCGTCGTGGCGATGCTGGCGGTGATGCTTGGTGCGACGATCTATGCCGGCGCCGTCGTGAGCCCGCGAGCACGGGTGCTCCGATCGACGCTCCACGTCGAGCCGGTCGATCCGGCGGTTCGCGCCGAGTTCGACGGGTTGCACCGTCGTGCCGTGCAGCTGAACGGCCTCGTGTTGCTGCTCGGCCTGGCCGTCGTCACGGCGACGGCGCGGAGCGCTCGCCTCCCCGGCGAATGAGTCGGGTCGCCCTCGGCTAGAGACGGCGCGACGGCACGTCGGGCGAGCTCTGCTTCAGGCGCTTCCTGAGCGACGGGATCGCTTCGATCTTGGCCGCTTTCAAGAGATCCCAGTAGATCCCGCGTGGACGCGGAAACGCGGGCCGGGTCGCCACCACTTCGAACGGGGTCACGAGGAAGTCGAGCGGGATGTCGTGCGCGAGCATTGCGACCTTCTCGGTGACGATCTGCAGCGGATGGATCGTCGTGACGATCGGCGTCGTCTCCTTGAGCTTCCCCTCTTCGCGGAGCAGGGCGTACTCGAGGTCGACGTAGCCGCCGCCTTTACCGACGCGCGTTCCGTCACGCCGCACGGCGACCGAGCCGCATACCACGAGGTCGATCGTGCGTACTTCGCGTGCGCTGACGGGCCGGCCGTACTTGGTGGCACCGAGCAAGCTCGCGGCGAGCGCCGTGCGGCGACCGAGACGCTTCGGGTCGATCTCGAGGAAGCATTTCTCGGTGCGAAGCGCCGGCACCGGTAGGTAGAGCACCTTACCGTCGAGCAGCGCCTGACGGCGAACGGCGAGTTGCGGGGCGTCGGCATTCACCTTGATCGCGCGCGCCTTCTTCCAGACGGCGAGCTCGGTGAGGCGGGTGGCGGCGCGCTCGGAGCCGAGGAAGTTCGGAATGCGCCCCTGGGCGCCGGGGAAGCGCTGCACGGCGTGGTGCTCCAGAAGTTGCCAGACCTTCCGTCGAAGATCCTCTTTGGTCATGCGGTCGACCTCACGCGGTGCTTCGCGACTGCGCGGGACCGTACATCAGCGGAAGAAACGATGTCAACAAAATCGCCGCGTCACGCCGCGTCCCGACGTCACTCGTTTGGCGGTGGCGCGTCGTCCGAGTCGGTTGCCTCGTCGTCCGGCTCCGATGGCGACTCGACCTCCTCGATCGACGTGGTCGCCGTGACGGCAAGGCGGCGCGCGAAGACCAAGAATCCGCTGTGCGCGACCATGCGATGCTCGGGACGCACGCTGCGATCTTTCACGTGCCATCCGCGCTGCAGCGATTCGAGGATCTCGACGGCCGCGAAGGGTCCGGCGCGGAGCTCGTCGACGAGTTGCTTCAATTGCAACACGGTCGGCGTGAAACCGACGAACACGCCGCCGGCGCGAAGTGCGCGCGCAGCGTGGGGGATGACGCGCCACGGCTCGGAGAGATCGACGACCATGCGATCGATCTCGGTCTCCTCGAACCCTTCGTACGCATCGCCGATCTTGAGAGTCCACTGCGGTGACGGTCCGTGGAAGCGCACGACGTTGTCGCGCGCCATCGTCGCGAACTCTTCGCGAAGCTCGTAGGAGAAAAGCTGTCCGGTGGGACCGATGGCGCGCAGCAGCGCCATCGTCGTTGCGCCCGGACCGACGCCGGTCTCGATGACGCGCGCTCCGGGGTGGATGTCGCCCCACATGAGAATGGTCCCGACGTCCTTCGGGTAGATGAGCTGGGCCTGGCGCGGGAGGTTCGGAATCAGCTGCGCGTACGTCGGCCGGAAGATCTGCAGATACTCGCCCATCGAGGAGCGCAGGACCACGCCCTCGGAGAGACCGATGAGCTCGTCGGCCTGAAACGCGGCGCCGCGCACGTTCACGCGTTTTCCGCTCCGGAGCGTCCGAAGATATTGGCGCGACTTGCGGTCGATGAAGAGGATCGAGTCGCCGTCGCGCAAGAGCGCGCCGCTCGTCACGTCGGGGACCGCGTCGACGTCCGGCGTAGTCGTCGGCTCAGGAATGCGCCACCGCCTGCGCACGCCGACGTCCGACCTCGGCGACGAGCCGACAGTAGCCGCAGAGCTCGCCGGCGGCGGGCATGCCGCATCGCTCGCACTCGCCGAGGGCGCCATCGGGCCCCGCGGCAAACAACGGCTGCCCGCGATTCAGGAAGTCCGTCAGGAAGGCGAGCTTGCTGCCGGGCATCGTGTGCTCGAGTCTATTCAGGAGGTCCTTGTAGACGAGCTGCGTCGCGCCGTGGCTGTTCGGACACTCGTCGACGACGTAGTCGATGCCACGGAGAAACGCGTACGTCGCGCTTTCGAGCTCGCTCGTCCGGAAGAGCGGACGAACCTTGCGAACGAAGCGGGGATGCGTCGGCTGCAGCACGGGTAGCTGCTTCGCCAGGTAGGGCAGCTGCCAGTGCAGCACATTGCCGAGGAGCCGAGCCGCTTCGTCGTCGAGATTGTGGCCGGTCGCGAGCACGGGAAAGCCGCCGTCGAGCGCGGCGCGATCGAAGTGATGGCGCTTGAAGGTGCCGCAAGCGGAGCAGGGCGGGCGACGGGTCGTCGCGGCGACCTCCGGGATCGCAAGGTTGTCCTCGGTTTCGTCGAGCGCCACGACGCGGAGCGTGAGGCCACGCTGTTCCGCGAATGCCCGCGTCTTCTGCTCGGAGGCTTTCGAGTACGTCCCGATCCCGAGGCCGAGATACAGCCCCTCGGTCTGGTAACCCAGGTCGATCAGGACGTCCCAGAGCGCCAGACTGTCCTTCCCCCCCGAGACGGCCACGAGCACCCGCTCGTCGCGGGTGAACATGTGTTCGCGGTCGATCGCGCGCTCGACGGTGCGTTGAAAGAAAAAGATGAAGCAGGGCTTGCAGAACGCCGCATTGTGGCTCCGCAGCTGCACGGTCGCTTTTTCCTTGCAGCGCTTGCACTTCACGCGACACCCCCCGAGATGACTGCCCGCAGCTCGATGCTGTCGGTGTCGTCGACGAACTCGTCGTCGGTGAGGAGCTCGTCGCCGCGGATCACCATGACGGTTCCGGCGAGGATGCCGAGCGATTGGACGAGGTCCCCGACCCGTTTGCGACCAGAGACGGTGATCTGCTTGCCCTGGGGCTCGAGACGGATCTGCATGGCGACGGTGGGGTGAAGCGCGGGACGCTACCATCGGCCTCTGGGGCCCACAAGCGCGTGGCCGCGTAGGGCCGGTGCGTTGACCAAGCCGGACCGCTGGTATAACTCCGCTGGAGGGAAAGCGTGCCACGTCATCCGGCTGATAGCCTTGCTGTCGCCGGATTTTTTGTTGGCGCCCGGAGGGCATCGGGTCATGGCCAAGAAGGTCAAGAAAGAGAAGTCGAAGAAGGGTTTCAACATCTTCGACGAAGACGAAACGGCTATAGCGTCGAGCGAAGAAGAGCTCCCAAAAGACGAAGCCGGGCGTCGCAAGATCAAACGGCAGTACGAAGATCTGCTCGGCATCCGGATTCAGAAGTTGCGCGGCCGCATCCTGAACCGCGAGCGCATCAACAAGACGATCGAGGGCATCTATTTTATCTGCGCTGAGTGCGCGAAGGTTTGTCACAACGTGGACGATGGCCTGATGGAAGATCCCGACAACGTCCGCAATCTCTGCGGTCCGTGCAGCACCAAGCCGCCCAGCAACACCAAGGACGGCAAAGACAAAGCAGCGAAGGGTCGTCAGGCCGCGGCCTGACGGTTCCGTCGCTTCAGTCGGCGAGCTCGGTCGACCAGCCACGTGCGGCGAACAGCGGCCGCCAGTGCGACGGGAACGCCGTCGCGAGCTCGCGCGGCAGCTCCGCACCATCGAATCGGACGCGCCGCGCGTGGAGAAAGTGCCAGCCTGTCTCCGTCGAGCCGGACAGCGCCGGGAGCGCTACTGATCCGTAACGAAGGTCGCCGATGATCGGGTGGCCGAGGATGGCCAGGTGGACACGCAACTGGTGCGTGACCCCGGTACGCATGCGGAGGTGGACGAGCGTGTAGTCGCCGTCGCTCGCGAGCGGCGAAATCTCCGTCCGTGCGGGCCACGCTTTGGCGCCGCTCTTTGCGACGATCATACGGCCGCGACTCCGGCGGTGTCGCGCCAGCGGTGCGTCCACGATCTCAGCGGACGCGAGGCGGCCGGACACGACCGCGAGATAGTCCTTCGCGACGGCTTTGGCGCGGAACTCCGTGCGGAGGCGCGCATAGGCGGCGGGGCTCCTTGCCGCGATCAGCAAGCCGGAGGTTCCCGTGTCGAGACGATGGACCAACCCCGCGTGGTGGACGTCGCCGAGCGATGCCATCTCTGGGTACGCCGCCGTCAGCGCCGCCGCGACGCTCGGACCGGGTGTGCGTCCGACGGTGGTGGGGAGGCTCGGTGGTTTGTCGATCGCGACCAGATCGTCGTCGGCGTAGACGACCGTGAGGACCGGGGTGGTCGAAGCCCCCGGATCATCGGAAAGGGGTGTCACCGTGACGGCATCGCCGGCGCGCACGAATGTGCCCTTACGCGCGCGCTGTCCGTTGACGCGGACCCGCCCTGCGACGAAGAGCGCGTGCAGTCCGCGTCGCCCGACCCCGGCGCCCGGCTCGTGGGCGAGCAGCAGGCGATCGAGGCGAATCGTCTCGCCCGTGACGACCAGGCGGAACGGCGCGGAGTCAGTTATCGGAGAGCCCGCTGGTGATCCAGCCCTCGACCTGTCGCAGGAACTCGGCGAAGGGGCTGCGACCGGGCTGGGGCGTGAAGTAAGCCTTCCGCATGTAGTCGAGCGCGCCCGAGTAATCCTCGAAGTTCTTGGCGAGCTGCTCGAACAAATAGAAGCCCGTGCGGAACATCGTGAGATCGAGGGCGGAGACGGCGCGGTAAGAGCGCTGGCCCTCTTCCACGTAGTACCCGAGCGCGCCACGGCTCTCGACGTGCGAGCGGAAGAGGCCGCTCATGAAGAGCGTGTAGTCGCCGAGGTGCTTTTGGAGCGCGCGAGCCCGCAGCGCGTGCTGCTGGTCTTCGGGGGCTTGGCGCGTCGCGCGCCGCATGTCGCCGACGCCGTCGACGGCGCGACCGCGCTGGGTCCGGAGCGTGTACAGACGGTCGCTCCGCGCGAACTCGGTCAAAACGGCGGCGATGTAGCCGACGACGGTTTCGTCGCCGACGCCGAGCTCGTGAAAGCTCTTCTCCGTCGTTCGCAGGAAGAAATCGTGGAGCCGAGCGCTTGCGAGCGGCTTCTCCATGGCTACGGACTGTAGCATAGTGCCTCGACGGCGACGCGATTTTTTCAGCGTCGTCCCGAGGCTTCGCCATGACGCAGACTACATGGAGAAACGAATTCCCCGTCACGACCGCGTGCGTGTACTTCGACCACGCGGGCGTGGCGCCGGTGTCTCGCCGCGTCGCCTCGGCGGTCGAAGCGTTCATCGCCGACGCGCGTGACTTCGGACGGCTGCACTATCCGGCCTGGGAAGCCCGGGCAGAGGTCGTCCGTGCCGCCGCCGCGCGGCTCATCAACGCGGCAACCGAAGAGATCGCGTTCGTCGCGAGCACGTCCGATGGTCTCTCGGCGATCGCCACCGCGCTCGACTGGAAGCCCGGCGACACGGTCGTCGCGGTCGACGGCGAGTTTCCCGCCAACGTCTATCCGTGGTGGGCGCTCGGGCGGCTCGGTGTGAAGACCCGGCTCGCGCCCATCGTCGCCGGTCGGCTGACCGTCGACGCCGTCGCCGCGCTCATCGACGAATCGACGCGGGTCGTCAGCGTCAGTGCCGTCGACTTCGCAACCGGTCAGCGGCGACCACTCGCGGCCATCGCCGAGCTGTGTCGCCGCCGCGACGTCCTCTTCTGCGTCGACGCGATCCAGGCCGTGGGTGCGCTCCGGATCGACGTCGAGCGCGACGGGATCGACGCGCTCGCCGCGGACGGCCACAAGTGGCTGTGCGCGCCCGAGGGTTGCGGCATCCTTTATGTGTCGCGGCGCTGGCTCGACCGCCTGATGCCGCAGCGCATCGGCTGGAAGAGCGTCGTCGACTCCAGTCGCTACCTGCCGTATCACTTCGAGCTGAAGCAGGACGCCCAGAAGTTCGAATGCGGCAGCCTCAACTTCCTGGCGATCCACGCGCTGGGCGCGGCGCTCGATCTCGTGGCCGACGCGGGTGTGGACGCCATCGAGCAGAGCGTGCTCGCGGTGACGGCGCGGTTGCGCGACGGGCTCGCGGCGCAGGGCCTCGCGTTGCTGAGTCCCGACCCCACGTCCGAGCGCTCCGGCATCACGACGGTCCGGACGACCGAGCCTGCCGACGCCGTCGTCCGGCGCTTGCGGAGCGCGGCCATACTGGCGAGCCCGCGCGGCGGAGGCGTGCGATTTTCACCGCATTTCTACTGCAACGAGGACGACATCGCGCGTTGTCTCGACGTGCTCGCGACGCGCAGCTGACGCGTCGCCGTCCTGCGTCATCGTCGTGCTACGCGACTTCGCAGACCTCGTCTTGCTTTTCGATTAGGCGCTGCCTAAATCCAAGAGATGGGGCGATCATCTGTACCGCGTCCGCCTCGACTCGGCGATCGATGGGCGGTGGTCATGGCGGGGGGCAGCGGCACGCGGTTCTGGCCGCGCAGCCGTCGCTTGGTTCCGAAGCAGCTACTGCCAGTGCTCGGTGCGCGCAGCCTGTTGCAGGAGACCGTCGCCCGCTTCCGCGGACTGGTGCCGACGTCGCAGATTCTGATCGTGACACATCGCGATCACGCTCCTGCCGTACGCCGACAATTGCCCGAGCTGCCGGCGCGCAACATCTTGAGCGAGCCGATCGCACGCAACACGGCTCCCTGCCTGGCGCTGGCGGCGCTCGAGATCGAGCGCCGCGCGCCAGGGGCGACGTTCGTGAGCGTGCCGGCCGATCACGCGATCACCGATCCGCGCGAGTTTCGCGCGACGCTGCTCGAATCGCTCGCGTGGGCAAGCGCGGCACCTGTCGCGGTCACGATCGGGATTCGTCCCACTGGTCCCGAAACGGGCTACGGCTACATCCATCTCGGTCCGCGTGTGGCGGGCCGGACGACGCGCGTGCGTGCCTTCGTCGAGAAGCCGTCGGCGGCGCGCGCTCGCCGCTTCGTCGCGTCGCGCCAGTATCTCTGGAACAGCGGCATGTTCGCCTGGCAGACGGCGACGATCCTCGAGTTGCTGGATCGGTTCCTGCCGACGGTGTCGCAGCCGCTCCGCGCGGCCTACGCCAAGCCGGCGGCCCGCCGTCCGCAGGCGCTCGCTCGCGCCTATGCCGCGCTGCCGTCCGTCTCGATCGACTACGGGGTGATGGAGCATGCCCCCGAGGTGTTGGTCGTGGCCGGCTCGTTCGGTTGGAGCGACGTCGGTAGCTGGGCGGCGCTCGCCGACCTCGAGGGCACCCAGTCGTTGGACGGGGTCGTACCGATCGATGCCAAGGGCGCGGTCGTGTTCGGCAACGGGCGTCTCGTTGCGCTCGTGGGCATCGAGAACGTGATCGTCGTCGACACGCCGGACGCGATTCTCGTCTGTCACCGCGATCGGGCCCAGGACGTCCGGAAGGTCGTCGACGAATTGGCGCGGCGCGGTCTTCGGAATTTGTTGTGACGGTGTTCGTAGGATGAGTCAGCCGCAGATGACGGAAAAGCCGGCGGGCGCGAGTCGTGATCGGCTCGGCAGCGAGCGGCCGCATCGTTCCGCCATGTCGCCTCGCTTCGGGGTCTTCGCGGGCCTCTTTGCCCGTCTGGCGTTCCGCTATCTGCAGATCGATCCGCAGGACATTGCGCGCCTCCGGCAGCTCGCTGCGCAGGGCACGCTGGTCTACGTGATGCGGTATCGGTCGCTGGTCGACTACTTCCTCGTCAACTTCCTCTTGTTGCGAGAAGGTCTGCCGCTGCCGCTTTTCACGAACGATATCTCGTCACTCTGGATCCGTCCCGTGCGCGAGGTGGTGGTCGGTCTTTGGGAGACGTTGCGATCGTACCGGCTCGGCAGTGAGGCGCGCCAAGCGCGTGAGCGGGATCTCGTCGCCCGGCTGACCGCGCAGGGCCGCGCCGTGCTCCTCTTCATTCGCAGCAGTCGGCGGACGAGCCGCAATCGGACGGCGCAGAGCGTGCGTGAAGCTCGCCCTGGTGCCGACTATCTGCGCGAGATCGTCCATGGCCTGTGGGGCAAAGACCAGCCGGTATTCCTGGTGCCGCTCGCGATCTTTCGCGGCTCGGGTATGCGGCGCAAGAATTCGCGGCTGGCCAGCTTCGTCTACAGCGTCCACGAGGCACCGAGCGACGTCAAAAAGCTCGCGACCTACGTATGGAATGCGCGCGACCTCACGATCTCCGTCGGTGCCGAGGTCCCGCTGAACGCCTTCATGGCGGAGTACCGCAACGAGGGCGAGGATCGCATCGTGCGGCGCCTGACGCGGGCGCTCCAGATATTCCTGTACCGCGAAGAGAAGCTGGTCTGGGGACCGACGTTGCGCTCCAAGCGTCTCGTGCGGGAGATGGTCGTCGACTCGGACGAGGTCCAGGAGCTGACGCGGACCCTCGCCGTCGAAAAGAAGGTGCCGGTCGAGAAATTGGCCAAGGAGGCGCGGGGCTACTTCGACGAGATCGCCGCCAACTTCCACGGGTACTACTTCGCCGTGCTCGCCTTCTTCTTTCATCGGATGTGGAATCGGATGTTCTCGGGTCTCGACGTGCGCGGGCTCGATCGCGTCGTTGAGACGATGAAGCAGCACCCTATCGTGCTGGTGCCGTGCCATCGGAGCCACTTCGACTACCTCATTCTGTCGTACATCTTCCACGAGAACGCGCTGTCGCCGCCGCACATCGCCGCGGGCATCAACATGGCGTTCTGGCCACTCGGCGCGTTCTTCCGTGGCGCCGGTGCGTACTTCATCCGCCGGACCTTCGAAGGCAATCCGCTCTACAAGGCGGTCTTCCGGAAGTACCTCGAGTATCTGATCCGCGAGGGCTACACGCAGGAGTTCTTCATCGAAGGCGGGCGTAGCCGGACGGGAAAGATCCTCACCCCGAAGCTGGGGATGTTGTCGGCGATCGTGAACGTCTTCGTCGACGGCGTGCGGCGCGACCTGTATCTGGTTCCCGTCTCGATCCACTATGGCCGGATCGTCGAGGAGGAGGCGTACAAGCAGGAGCTCCTCGGTGGTCAAAAGGAGAAGGAATCTTTTGGGGCGTTGCTGAAGGCTCGGAGCGTGCTGCGGCAGAAGTACGGCACGGTGTACGTCACGTTCGCCGAGCCGATCTCGCTCGACGCGGCGCTCGGCGACCGCCGCGAGCGCTTCCAGCAGGCGATCGCCGACCCCGCGATCGAAGAGGAGAAGCGTCACTTCATCCAGAAGCTCGGGTTCCGCCTCTTACGTGAGGTGAACGAAGCGGCGGTGGCGGGGGCGACGTCGGTGTCCTCGACGGTGCTGTTGGCGGCCCCGGAGGCCGCGATCCGTTACGCCGACTTCGCGACGGCCGCGCGGGCGTTCACCGAGCTCTTGCTCCACAAGGGTGTCACCCCGACGGCGTCGCTGCAGCGCAACATCGAGAACTTCTACGAGAGCCTCAATTTCCTGCAGAACGGCAAGCTCATCGAATGGATGAAGGATCGCGACGGCGACATCATCTACGCTCCGGACGAGAAGCGGATGATTCTCGACTTCTACAAGAACAACAGCATCCACTTCTTCCTGATTCCGTCGTTGGTGGCGCATGCGCTTCGACGGGGCGTTCCGCGCGCGGAGCTGCGCGACACCGTCTGGTGGTGGCTCGACCTCTTCCGCTGGGAGTTTGCTTTGCCGGAACGCGAGACGGTGGCCGCTGAGATCGAAGATACGCTCGCGTACTTCGGCGCCCGTGGCGCGATCGACGGCGATCGCGTGCGTCCCGGTCACGTGCTGCTGGTCTTCGGGGACGGCATCCTCGATAGCTTTCGCGAGGCCTACTGGATCGTGGCGAAGACGTTGCTCGACCTCGACGCCGAGGGCTTCGCCTACAAGGCGGCGATTGCGCGCATGCAGAAGAGCTTCACGATGCACCAGCTGCTTGGGCAAACGCGCCGGCCGGAGGGCAACTCGGCCGTGACCTTTGCGAATGCGCTGAACCGGTTCGC
>JBDSJB010000627.1:0-3876 GCA_039917665.1 Binatia bacterium | reverse complement strand
TGCTGCTGCTCGCGCGCGGCGAGGACGGTGGCCTACCGCTCACGCGCGACGACGTCGACCTCGGCGCGATGATCGCTGGCCTCGGCGAGCTCTACGCGCCGGCCGCGGAGCGTCTCGACAAGCAACTGGTCGTCGCTGCCAACGCGGCCGGCACCGTCCGCGCCGATCGCGAGCTCATCGAGCGCGCCGTCGCCACCCTGCTGGAGAACGGCCTCGTCCATACGGAGGGCGGCGCCAAGATCTGGATCGGGATCGAGCGGCGCGACGGCGTCGCCGTGGTCGTCGTCGAAGATTCAGGACCCGGGATCGCCGCGCCCGACCGCGAACGCATCTTCGACCGCTTCGTACGGCTCGACGACGCGCGGAATCCCGAGGGCGCCGGATTGGGACTGCCGATCGCGCGCATGGTCGCCCGGCTGCACGATGGCGATCTGACCGTCGACGTCTCGCCGTTTGGGGGCGCCGCGTTTCGGCTGGTGCTGCCGGTGGCCGACGGATAGCGCCGTCCTGTCACCGGTCGCACGGCTCCAAGGCCGAACCGGGCTTCGAAGTCTCGCTCACCAAGGAGCGGCCGCACCACGCCACGATCTGCGCGGGTGGTGCAGACTCCTGCAGGGTGCGGCGTGGAATGAGTCCGCTAATCGCGACCCAAACGAGAGCAACGGCTGGCTCAACCGTTGCTGTCAACGTCCGCAGAAGTCATGCGAGCGAGCAGAACAGCCGTCTTGCCGTGGGTCACGACGCCCGTTCGGCCCGAAGCGGCGTCGACCACCTTCTCGCGTTCTCTCGCGCATCCCTGGGCGGGGCCTACGTTGCTCGCGGTCGCATGCTTCATCGCGCTCTTCCTTGGCCTGGGGGGCTACCACCTGTTTGACCCCGATGAGGGACGGAGCGCCGAGGTCGCTCGCGAGATGGTGGCGACCGGCCAGTGGCTCGTGCCGACGATCAACTTTGGCCAGTTCCACGATAAACCCGCCCTCTACTACTGGTTGATCGCTGGTTCTCTGCAGCTTTTCGGTACGAGCGACTTCGCGGTCCGGCTGCCGGGCGTCGTCGCCGCCACGTGTACCGTCATCGCGACCGGCGTGTGGGCCGCAAACTACTTCGGCAGGTCGACGGGAGTTCTCGCGGCGCTGATACTCACGACGACGCTCGGGTTCGTCGGCATGAGTCGCATCGTGCTGACGGATGCGACCTTCTCGTGCTGGCTCGTCGCGGCTTTCTTCTACGGCGGCGCATGGTGGCTGGATGGCTGGCGAGCCAAGTGGCCAGCGTGGCCCTTCTACCTGCTCATCGCGCTCGCGACGCTCACCAAAGGGCCGGCGGCGCCGGTCCTCGCGTTGCTGGTGTTCGTACCGTTCGCGTGGCTCACCAGCAATCCGCTTCCGCTCCGCGCGCTCCGGCTGGTCCAGGGCGGGTTGATCCTGCTGGTCGTCGCCGGAGCCTGGTACGCCGCCGCGGCAGTGGCAGCACCACAATACATTTGGAACTTCCTCTGGAACCACAACGTCCGCCGCTACGCGGAAGGCGGTGGCGGACATTCGGCCAATGGGCTGACCTTCTTGTACCTGCTGCCCGCGGCGTATCTGCCGTGGAGCCTCTACTTTCCCACGACCGTCGCGGTCTTGGTGCGCTCCGCGCGGACGGGCCCGACAGCCCGGCCGATCGTGTTCTGCATGGTCTGGGTTGCGGCCGTGGTGGGCTTCTTCTCGATTGGGGGCAGCAAGCTCGTCACGTATGTCCTGCCGGCCTTTCCGCCACTGGCGGTGTTGGTGGCGAGCGCGCTCTCCGTCGTCGCCTCACGGGACGTGGACGCCGATGTCCCCGCGTGGGTGCACCAGGCCATTCTCGGCATCCTATGCGCGCTCTCGGTTGTCGGAGCGATCGCGTTGCTCGTCTACCTGCACCAGGTCGCGCCCGAACGGTGGATACTCGCGAGCTGTCCGCTCGCGGCGGTGGTGCCACTGGGACTCGCCATCCGTGGCGTCAGAAACGGACACCATTCAGCGGCGCTCGCGGCCGTCGCCGCCTTCACGCTGCTCGACGCCGGTCTTTACTACAGCGCCGTCGCTCCCGCGCTCGACGACGTTTACAGCCTTGCCGAGCCGGCACGGCTCGTGCGCGCTTCCGGTGACCACGTCGCGATCTACACGTACCGGACATCCGCGTACTCAATGGAGTACTACGCGGAGCGCCCAACGTATGAGGTGCAGACCGCAGCGGAAGCCGCGGCGCTGCTGTCGGGCGCCGCCCCCGTGGTGCTCCTCACGCGCGAACGTCATCTCGACGCGATACGTCGCCTTACCACGTCGCCCTCGCACGTCTGGTGGGACGGACGGCGCGCGCGAGTTTTATTGTCGAACCGTGGCGCACCCGTTGCCTCGATGCGGCGCGCCCAGGTGGTCAACGCGTCCCAGAGAGGTTGGTGAGGGGAGTGGAGATTCGCGGGTATTTGTTGCTACTGTTGCTTGCGATGTCGCAGGATGCCGCGCCGCAGTACCCATCGTCTCGCGCGGTATCGGAAAGCCCGTCGCCGGCTTCGCGCGCGTCGTCGCCGGCGCGACCGCCGGTCATGGGGAGGTCGGAGCAGGCCGTTCCGTCGTCATCGGCGGCGTCAAGTCCAGAGTCCTCGGTCGGCTTGATGCTTTTGCTGGCAGCTGAAGCCGCGCGTTGGCGCGCGCAATGATCTCGCGCCTCGGCCGCGCCATCGGTCACGTCGTTTTTCGGAGCCGGGATGTCCTCGCGCCGGTGACGGTGCTCATGCTCGTGGTGAGCGCACGACCCGGTGATTTCCTGGTGTCGTCCGCGTATGGTCGTTGGCTCGACGCTCTCGGCGCGCTCGCGATGCTGCTCGGTCTCGCGATCCGTTTCGTGGTCGTCGCGACGTGCAGCATTCGCCGGAGTGGGGTCCGCAGACGCGTCATCGCTCCGACCCTGTACGACACAGGTGCGTATGCCTGGTGTCGAAATCCGCTGTACATCGGCAATGCCATCATCTTGGTCGGACTCGGCCTCATCTTCGATTCCCGCTGGATGGTCGCCTTTGCGTTGCCGACCGCGTTGCTTGCCATCGGCAGCATCGTCGCGGCTGAAGAGCGCGTGCTCGCGAACGACTTCGGGGATCGATATCGCGACTACTGTCGGCGGGTGCCGCGATTCGTGCCGCGTCTACCGTTCCCGCGCCGCCCAGTCGGCATGGCGATCGATTGGCGACGGGGCATCCGGAAGGAGCACGGAACCATCTTCGCCGCCCTCACGACTGCGCTCTTGCTGGCGGGTACCGAAGAATTCGCCCGGATGGGAAGCGCTGCCTGGCTCCGACGCGAGCCCGCGTTGATTGGCCTATGGCTGGCGGCGGCGACACTCTGGGCCTTCGTGCGCCACCTGAAGCACGCGGGGCGCTTGGCCGACGCCATCTCGTCGACGACGGAAGCGAGCCCAGCAAACACGCAGCGCGGCAACGTCGCAGCCTGAGGTCGGTAACCGCAGCTCCTGATCGGCGATGCGGGCGCGACGCAGCGTCCGGAGCGGAGCGATCGGCGTGCATTTCCCGAATCCCGTGAGCACGGAAGTTGCTGTGACTCGCTAGCGATGCCCAACGATCGCCCGACAACCCCACGTGCACCCTGGACCGGGCTGCTGCTCGCCCTCGCCATCCTGACGACCGCCGGCGACGTGAGTGCCGCCGAGACTCGCGTCGGCCATTTGCAGCTCGATCCCCATCACACCGTCATCGCGTTCCACGTCGGCGCCACGCTGCACGACGTCAGCGGCAGCTTCGCGCTGGAGAGCGGCGGGCTCGACGTCGACGTCGCGACGGGGGTCGCCACCGGGACCGTGATCGTCGACGCGACGAGCGGCGAAAGCGGCAACACC
>JBDSJB010000626.1:0-13036 GCA_039917665.1 Binatia bacterium | reverse complement strand
AGCGCGTCGACCACGATGATCGGCACCGCGATGCGGTGGATCAGCTTGTTCACGGGGTTCTGGTGGCTCGCGCCGTAGGTGTCCAGCCATTCGTCGATCGTGCGCATCGTGCGGTCTCCTTCGCGGGTTCGGATGGTAGAGATGTACCCGCGCCGAGAGGCACCCCCAACTCGCATTGCCGGCTCCGGCTCAGCCCGCGTCCCCACCGCGGAACGCCTTGAAATCAGAGGCGTTCGCGGCTCTAACGACTCGCGTCGTCGCCTCTGCCGTTGGCCGGCTCACGTTTTCCGAACCCACCATGCCGAGAAAAAGCCCGACGCGACCCCGAAAAGCCGCACGCCAGGACCGGTCGCAGGTCACCGTCGACGCCATTCTGGAAGCGGCGACGCGGCTCTTCGCCGAAGGCGGCCTCGACGCCGTGAACACCAACCGCATCGCCGAGCTCGCCGGTGTCAGCATCGGGTCGCTCTACCAGTACTTTCCGAGCAAGCAGGCGATCCTCGGCGAGCTGATCGATCGACATGGCACCCAGACCATCGCCGCGCTTTCGGCCAAGCTCGGCGAGCTCGCGACGCGCCCGGTGCCGGCCGTCCTGCGTGAGATCGTCGAGATCCTGCTCGAAGCCGACACCATCGATCTGAATCTGCACCGGGTCTTCCTCGACCGCTTGCCGGACGCAGGACGGATCGAGCAGCGCCACGGCGAGATCCGCCGGATGACGGCCGCCGTGCGCGCGCTCGTACTGGAGCCGCGGCGCGCGACGCTCGCCGTCGTCGATCTCGACGTCGCGGCCGTCGTGCTCGTCCACGCGCTCGAAGCGGTCACCAACGCGATGGTGTTCGAGTTCCCCGATCGCCTGCGCGATCCGGCGCTGGTGGACGAGATCACCGCCCTGGCGACGCGCTATCTCCTGCCGTCCGAACCCTCCGATCCTTCGCCGACGGATTTCAAGGCCCGCCGCGTTCGTGGTACGCCCGGTGGGTCGTGATTGGGTCGTGATGACGAGGGTCGGGGCATGGGCGGCGACAGGGTGACGGACCTCCGCGCAGCGGTCGTCGGCGTCGGTCACCTCGGCCGCTACCACGCCGACAAGTACGCGGCGCTCCCGGGTGTTCGGCTGGTCGGGGTCGTCGATCGCGACCCGGCGCGCGCTCGTGAAGTTGCCGAGGCGCTCGGCGTTCCCGTCTTCGCCGACCACCATGCGCTCGTCGGCAAGATCGATTGCGCGAGTGTCGCCGTCCCGACGGCCGCGCACGCCGCCGTCGGACTGGAGCTGCTGGCCGCCGGAATCGACGTCTTGATCGAGAAGCCGCTCGCATCGACGGCCGCCGAGGGTACCGCGCTGGTCCGCGCCGCCGACGCCGCGGGTCGCATCCTGCAGGTCGGGCACCTCGAACGCTTCAACCCGGCGCTCCGCGCGGCGGCCGCCGTCATCACCGAGCCGCGCTTTCTCGAATGCCATCGGCTCGCGCCGTTCGTCGATCGCGGCACCGACGTCGACGTGATTCGCGACCTGATGATCCACGACCTCGACGTGATCCAGAGCTTCATCCCCGCCGAGGTCGAGAGCGTCGAGGCCGTCGGCGTGCCGGTGCTCACGCCCCGCGTCGACATCGCCAACGCGCGGTTGCGGTTCGCGAACGGCTGCATCGCCAACGTCACGGCGAGCCGCGTGTCGATGAAACGCGAGCGCATCCTGCGCCTCTTCCAGCCGGACGCCTACGTCGCGATCGATTACGACCAGCGCCGCGTCCGCATCATCCGGCGCGGCGCGCCCGTCACGCCCGACGCGCTCCCCAACATCACGGCCGAGGAGCACGACGCAGGGCAGGGCGATCCGCTCCGCGACGAGATCGCCGCCTTCGTCGAGGCTGTGGCGCATCGTACGACGCCGCTGGTCAGCGGCCGCGAGGGGCTCCGCGCGCTCGAGCTCGCCGAACGCATCGCCGCGACGATCGAGTCGACCAGGTGACGCCGTCCGAGGCGACGGAGGTGCGCGACCGCGACGTGCTCCTGGTCGCCGGCGAGGCCTCCGGCGACATGCACGGTGCGGATCTCGTCGCGGCGCTCCGCGCTCAACGGCCCGACGTCCGCGTCCGCGGCATCGGCGGGGCGCAGCTCCGCAGCGCCGGCATGGACACGCTGATCGACGCCACGACGCTGTCCACGATGGGGCTCGTCGAAGCGCGCGACCGTCTCGGCACCCTCCTGCGGGCGTATCGCGCGATGCGCCGGATCATTCGCGATCAGAAGCCCGACCTCGTCATTCTGATCGACTTCGCCGAGTTCAATATGGCGCTCGCCGGGGTCGCGCGCCGCGCCGGCGTACCGGTGCTCTATTACATCAGTCCGCAGATCTGGGCCTGGCGGCGGGGGCGGGTGCGGAAGATCGCGCGGCGGGTGAGCCGACTCGCGGTCGTGTTTCCGTTCGAGGTTCCTCTCTATGCCGGGAGCGGCGTCCGCGCCGACTTCGTCGGCCATCCCTTGCTCGACCGCGTCCGGCCGACCCGCGACCGCGCCGCTACGTTCGCCGCCCACGGTCTCGATCCGGCGAAACGACTGGTGGCGCTCTTGCCGGGGAGCCGGTCGAAGGAAATGCAGCTGCTTCTCCCCGCCATGGCCGAGGCCGCGTCCCGCCTTGCGGACCGGCACGACTGCCAGTGCGCCATGGCCCTCGCCGACACGTTGAGCGACGCGGACATAGCCGTTAGCATGCGCGGCGCCGCCTTGCCGGTACCCGTGGTGAGGGGCGACACCTACAACCTGGTGCATGCGAGCGACGTCGTGTTGGTGGCGTCCGGCACCGCGACCCTGGAGACGGCCTTACTGGAACGCCCGATGGTGATCGTGTACCGCACCGCCCCGCTCACCTACGCGCTCGCCCGTCGCCTGGTCTCGGTGCCCTTCATCGGCATGCCGAACTTGATCGCCGGCCGCGGCGTCGTTCCCGAGCTCATTCAGGACGACGCCACCGCAGACCACATGGTCGCCGAGGTGACCCGCTTCCTCGACGACCCGGGGCACGCCGCCGCGACATCCGCCGCGCTCGGCGAGCTGCGCCACGCGCTCGGCGATGGCGGCGCGGCGGAGCGCGCGGCTGCGATTGCCGCGGAGATGCTCGCGTGAGCTCCACCAAGCCCGAGGCACGCGGCTCGGGGACGACGTACCTCCGCCTGCTGCGCTACCTCCGGCCCTACGTGTGGCCCTGGTTCGCCGCGGCGATGATCGCGATGCTCCTCTTCAGCGCGACGACGGGCATCCTCCCGCTGCTGGTCGAGCGCATCTTCGACGACATCTTCGCCGACCGGAAGATCGTGGCGCTCAACTGGTTGCCGATCGCGATCGTCGGGCTCTTCCTCTTCCGCGGGATCACGAGCTTCGCCCAGAACTACCTGATGGACCTCGTCGGCCAGCGCATCATCTGCGACATGCGCGACGAGATGAATCAGCATATCCAGCGGCTCTCGCTCTCGTACTTCAACCGCACGCCGACCGGCGACATCCTCTCGCGCGTCAGCAACGACGTTGCGCTCGTTCGCACCGCGCTGACCGACGCCGTCGCCTCGGTGATGCGCGACGCGACCTCGTTGATCGGCCTGATCGTGGTCGCGTTCGTGAAGGATCCGACGCTGGCGTTGATCGCGTTTCTGGTTTTCCCGGCCTCGGTGCTGCCGATCGTGAAGCTCTCCCAGCGCCTCCGCCGCTTCAGCAAGCGCGGTCAACGCACGCTCGGGATCCTGACGTCACTCCTACAGGAAACCGTCCAAGGCAATCGCGTGGTGAAGGCTTTCGGCATGGAGGAATACGAGCGCGAGCGCTTCCAGACCGAGAACCGCCGTCTCTACCGCCTCTACATGAAGGCGAGCATGATCAAGGCGCTCACCACGCCGGCGCTCGAGGTCCTGGCCGCTTTCGCGATCGGCGGCGTCGTTTGGTACGGCGGCAACAGCGTCATCACCGGCACCCGCAGTCAGGGATCGTTCCTGGCGTTCCTGACCGCCATGTTCCTGCTCTACGAGCCGTTCAAGCGCCTCACCAAGTCGAACGCGACGATCCAGCAAGGCGTCGCCGGTGCCGAGCGTGTATTCGATCTGCTCGACACCGCACCCGACGTCATCGACCGGCCCGGCGCGCGCGCCCTCACCGCCATGCGGCGCGGCATCGTCTTCGAGCACGTCGGCTTCCGCTACGGCGCGGAACCCGTCCTCAAGAACGTGAACCTCACGATCCACGCCGGTGAGGTCGTGGCGCTCGTCGGCATGAGCGGCGGCGGCAAGAGCACGCTCTCCGACTTGATCCCGCGCTTCTATGACGTGACCGAGGGCCGCATCGCGATCGACGGCGTGGACGTCCGCGATTTCACGCTGCGCTCGCTTCGCGCGCAGCTCGCGCTGGTCACCCAGTTCACCTTCCTCTTCAACGACTCCGTGCGCGCCAACATCGCCTACGGCGACCCCGGTAAATCGATGGACGACGTCGTGACGGCGGCGCAAGCCGCGAACGCCCACGAGTTCATCACCGCGTTGCCGCAGGGCTACGACACGCCCATCGGCGAGCTCGGCGTCACGCTCTCGGGCGGCCAACGCCAGCGCCTCGCGATCGCCCGCGCGCTCTTGAAGGACGCGCCGATCCTCATCCTCGACGAAGCGACGTCGGCGCTCGACACCGAATCCGAGCGCCTGGTGCAGCAGGCGATCGAGCGGCTCATGGTGAATCGCACCACGCTCGTGATCGCGCACCGCCTGTCCACGATTCGGCGCGCCGACCGCATCGTCGTCGTCGTGCGCGGCGAGATCATCGAGGAAGGCACGCACGAGGAGCTCCTCGCGCTCGGGGCCGAGTATCGGAAGCTCTACGATTTGCAGTTCCAAGATCCCGGTCCGACCGCCACCGATCCCGATCGGTTGCTGCACTGATGGCGGGCGCCTTTCGGCGGCGCGCCCTGCTCCAGAGCCTAGTGCCGCTCGGCGCTTGGCTGATCGCCGCCATCCTGTTGCTGCTGCGTTGGACGACCCGGAAGCGGCTCATCAACGACGACGGGCTCTATGCCCGCTGGCGTGCTGGCGAGCGGCTCATCATCGCGTTCTGGCACGAGCATCTCGTCCTCATGCCGTGCTTCGGCTGGTGGCCACGCGTGTGCATCATGATCAGCCAGCATCGCGACGGCGAGCTGATCGCACGCGCGGTGCGGCCGCTCGGCATCGAAGCCGTGCGCGGATCGTCGACGCGCGGCGGGCGCGGTGCGCTCCGACAGATTCTCGCCGCCTACCAGGAGGGCGCGAGCCTCGCCTGGACGCCGGACGGACCGCGCGGACCGCGCCGGACCGCCAAGACCGGCGTGATCCACACGGCACGCGCGACCGGCGCGTTGATCGTGCCCGTCGGTGCGGCAGCCAGCTGGCACCGCCGACTCGGAAGCTGGGATCGCATGATCCTGCCGCTGCCCGGGACCCGCGTCACGTTCGTGGTCGGCACGCCGATTCGCGTCGACCGCAGCGCCACGCCCGAGGACGAAGATGCCGCGCGCGTCGCGCTCGAACGGGAGCTCGAGCGCGTACGCGTCGAGGCCGAGCGCGAGGTCGGGGCGCTCGAAACGACGGAATCGCCGGCGCGAATTGCAAGCCAGAACCGTCATTAGTATGAGAGCCGCCATGCTCGATGCGGCCGTCCGGATGTCTCGTCTCTTGCTCGTGCTCGGAATCGTCGCGGCAGTCGGCGCAGCGGTTCCCGGCCTGACCGACGCCGCCGACAAGCCCGCAGCCAAGAAGGCGGCGCCCGCCAAGAAGGCCGCCCCGAAGAAGGCGGCTGCGAAGAAGCCGGTCGAAGCGAAGGACGCGCTCAAGGAAATGATCGAGGGCGAGGACGTGCGGGACTTCCGGACGTTCTGTGACACCTGGATGAAGAAGCTCCATGACCGCAACACCTACAACGATGCACACATCGCGTGGACGAAGGGCGGACCGGGCGTCTACGGCGAGTACACCACCTATGGAACCGACCGCACGTGCGTCGCGCGCGAGGAGCCGGGCAAGGTTCCGATCGGAAAAATCACGTACCGCGAGATCAAGTATCGGCGTGAAGGGGCGAACGAGGCCGCCGCGCAATCCGCGACCGCGACGATCGTCGAGCAATTCGACGTCACCGAGATCTTCCGGTACGCCAAGGGCGCCTGGCAATACTGAGCGCACCGCGATGACGAACGCCCGCACGGCGCCGGGCTGGTGGCGAGCGCGCTTGGGCCTGTTCAACGCCGCCGTCGTGAGCACCGGTGTCCTGTTGTCGCCGGCCGCGCTGATTGCGCTCGCGTTGAAACGCGATTGGCGGGTCGGGCTCGCGGAGCGCTTCGGGACCGTGACTGCGACGCCGCCGGGCCGCCCCGCGATCTGGATTCACGGCGCTTCGGTCGGCGAGCTGACGGCACTGGCCCCCGTCGTGCGCGCGCTCCGCCGCGAGCTTCCCGATCATCGTTTGGTACTCTCGAGCATGACCATCGGCGGACGCCACGCCGCCGTGACGCGCATCCCAGAAGCCGACACGCACATGCTCTTTCCGCTCGACCTCCCCGCCGCCGTCACGCGCGCGCTCGACCGGGTGCGGCCGAGCCTCGTACTCTTCAGCGAAACCGAGCTCTGGCCGAATTTCCTGACGGCGCTCGCCGCACGCCGCATCCCCGCGATCATGGTGAGCGGCCGGATCTCACCGAACGCCTTCGCGCGCTATCACCGATGGCGCTGGCTCTTCGCGCCGGCGCTCGAGAGCGTGCGCTGGTTCTGCGTGCAGACGCTCGAGAGCGCGCGCCGCCTCGTGGCGCTCGGTGCCCCGGCCACCCGGGTCATCGTGACCGGCAGTCTGAAGACGGTGGGACCGGCCGCGCCATCGCCCGACGGGATGACACTCGCGACGCTCGGGGTCGACACGATGCCCGTTCTCGTCGCAGCGAGCACGCGCGCCGACACCCACGACGCTCTGATCGAGGACGAGGCGATCCTGGCGGCCTTCGCCCGCATCCGCTCCGCCGTGCCGAACGCGCGACTCTTGCTCGCGCCCCGGAAGCCCGATCGCTTCGCCGACGTCGCCGCGCTGGCGCGCGCACGCGGCTTCAGCGTCGTCCGGCGCTCCACGCTCGCACCCGGGCCGGCGGCGCGTTGGCCCGCCGACGCCACGGTCTTGGTGCTCGACACGCTCGGCGAGCTCGCGGGCCTCTATCGCGGCGCCCGCGTCGCCTTCGTCGGCGGCACGCTCGCCCCGATCGGCGGCCACAACGTCCTCGAGCCCGCTGCGGTCGGTACGCCGGTCGTCGTCGGCCCGCACGTCGAGAACGTCGAGCGCGACGTCGCGCGTCTCGTCGGCGCCGGCGGGGCGATCGTCGCGCGCGATGCCGACGATCTCGTCGTCCGGCTCGCCGCGCTCTTCGTCAATGGCGCGGCAGCCGCCGCCGCGGGAAACGAAGCGAGACTGGCAGTCGGCGCCGCCGATGGCCCGCTCACCGTCACGCTCGCGATCATCCGCGGTACGCTCGCCGCCGACGCGGGTGCGACCGGTGCCGCCGAGGGCTATCCGTGAGCGACGCCGCGCGCGCCGTCGAGCGCCTGTGGGAGTCGACGGGTCTCGTTGCCCGTCTCGGCCGCGTGCTGCTGACGCCCGCGGCCGGGCTCTACGCGGCCGGCATCGGCATGCGGAACGTCGCCTACGGCGTCGGTGTGCTCCGCAGCCACGCCGCGACGGTCCGGACCGTGAGCGTCGGCAACGTTCGCGTCGGCGGCACCGGCAAGACGCCGTTCACGCGCTGGCTGGTCGGTCGCATTCGCGAGCGCGGCGTGCCGGTCGCGATCGTGAGTCGCGGATACGGCGGCGACGCGCGGGAGCCGCACGTCGTCGGCGACGGGGTCACCCTGCTCGGTGACGTCAGCCGCTCCGGTGACGAGGCCGTGATGCTCGCGCGCACGAGCGGCGTGCCCGTCGTAGCCGGCACCGATCGGGCCGCCGCAGCCGAGCTCGCCGTCGCGACGTTCGGCAGCCGGCTCCTCGTCTGCGACGACGCCTTCCAGCACCGCGCGCTCCGGCGCGATCTCGATCTCGTGCTCGTCGACGCCGGGGAGCGCGGCGGCCTCCGCCGGCTCCTGCCGATCGGACCGCTCCGCGAGCCGCTGCGTGCCCTGAAGCGCGCCCACGTGATCCTCGTGAGTGATCGCGACGACGACGGGACGGTGCCCGAGCTCGCGGCGCACCAGCGCGCGCTCCGCGTGCGGTTTGCGCCGCGCGCGCTCGTGCAGCCCGCGGCGACGGGCTGGGAGGAGATCGGCCTCGCAGCGCTCGCCGGCCAACGCGTGCTGGCGGTGAGCGCGGTCGCGCGACCAGCGCCGATCTACCGCGCGCTCCGCGAATGGGAAGCGGAGCTCGTCCACGTCCTCGAGTACCCGGATCACCACGCCTACGATCAACGTGACTGGCAGGAGATCGCCGGCGCCGCGAAGGACGTCGACCTGATCGTCACGACCGAGAAGGATCTCGTGAAGCTCGACGTCTTTCCGTTCGCGCGCGGCAAGCTCCTGGCCCTCCGGCTCGGCGTCGACGTCGAGGACGGGGACGATCTGGTGACCCAGGTCATCGGCGACGTCACAGCGGATCCGGCGTGAGCGTCGGGCGGCAGAGCAGGGCAGTGCGACGACCCTCCCGCACGGCCTCGCGCGTCCCGGCGGTCTTCGTCGACCGCGACGGCACGTTGAACCGGGAGGTCCACTACCTCCGACGCGTCGCCGACCTGCGGCTTCTGCCCGGCACGGCCACGGCGGTGCGCCGCCTGCACGACGCCGGCTTCGCCGTCGTCGTCGTGACCAATCAGTCGGGGGTGGCGCGGGGACTGATCGCCCCTGCCACGCTCGACGCGATCCATCACGAGCTCGAGCGGCGTCTCGCTGCCGTTGGCGCGCAGCTCGCCGGGATCTACGTCTGCCCGCATCACCCCGAGGTCGGCTCGATGCCGGTCCGCTGTCGCTGCCGGAAGCCGGCGCCGGGGCTCGTCCGGCGTGCCGCCCGCGCGCTTGGGCTCGATCTCGCCCGCAGCTATTGCGTCGGTGACAGCGCCGTCGATCTCGGGCTTGCAGCCGCGACCGGCACCCGGGGCGTGCTGGTCCTGACGGGTCACGGCCGAAAAACGGCCGCGGCGCTCGATCCGGCGACGCCGCCCGCGCACGTCGCCGCGAACTTTCGTGCCGCGGCAGAGTGGATTATAGACGACGCGCGGCGCCGGCCGCGGTCGAGGAGGTAGTCATGGCCGTCAGTCAGGAATTGCTCGACATACTCGCGTGTCCGAAGTGCAAGCAGCCTGTGCAGATCAACGCGGCGGGCACGGGGCTCACCTGCGCCCCGTGTAGCCTCGAGTATCCCATCATGGACGATATCCCCGTCATGCTGATCGACGAGGCGAAACCGCTCGCACGCGGCTGACGCCGCGGGTGATCCGCGAACGCATCCTCGTCGTCCAGACGGCGTTTCTCGGCGACGTCATCCTGACGACGCCGTTGATCACGGCGCTCCGCCGTCACGACGCCACGGCCGAGATCACCATGTTGGTGACACCAGCCGGCGCGCCGCTCGTGGCCGGCCACCCGGCACTCGATGGCGTGCTGGTCGACGACAAGCGCGGGAGCGGTCGCGGGCTCGGCGGCCTCGCACGGCTGGTCGGGGTGCTCCGCGACAACCACTTCACGATCGCGATCGCCGCGCAGAAGTCGGTGCGAACGGCGCTGGCGCTCCGCGCGGCGGGAATCCCGCGCCGGATCGGTTTCGCGAGCGCGCCCGCGGCGCGGCTCTACACCGATCGCGTCGCGCGCCCGCTCGATCGCCACGACCGTGATCGCCTGCTCGGCCTCCTGGCACCGCTCGACATCCCCACCATCGATCCGGAGCTCGCCCAACCCTGGATCGCGCTCGACGCCGACACCGAGGCCCGTGCCTCGACCCTCTTGGCACCACCCGTTGGCGACGGCCGCCCGCTCGCCGCGCTCTGTCCGGGCTCGGCCTGGCGCACCAAGCGCTGGCCGGCACCGGCGTTCGCGGCACTCGCGCGAGCGCTCGACGCCGACGGCTATCGCTGTGTCGTCCTCGGCGGACCCGACGAGCGCGCGCTCACGGCGAGCGTCGCGGCCGCCGCCGGCACCGCGGCCGTCGATCTCGGGGGCCGCACCGATCTTCCCGTCCTCGCCGCCATCATGCGGCGCGCCGCCGTCGCCGTCACCAACGACAGTGCCCCCATGCACATCGCGACCGCCGCCCGCGTCCCGCAGGTGGCGATCTTCTGCGCCACGGTTCCCGCGCAAGGGTACGGCCCGCTCGGTCCGCGAGCGCTCGTAGTGGAGCGCGACCTGGCGTGTCGGCCCTGCGGGCGGCACGGCGGAGAGCGGTGTCCGCGCGGCACCGACGACTGCATGGAGCTCGTCACAGTCGAGGACGTGCGAACGGCGGTCGCGCAGGTGTGCGCACGTGCCGCCTGAGATTGCCGCGGAGCCGGCGCGCGCGCAGCCGCTCGTGCTCGTCGTCGTGCACGTCGCGCCGGAGATCGATCCCGAGCCGGCCCTCGCGACGCTCGCCGCGACCCGCCGCGTGCTCGTGCGGCCGCCGGCGCTGACCGAGCTGCCGGTGCCCGCCGGCGTCGAGCTGGCGATCGATCCCGACCACGACCGCGCGGCGATCGCGGCACGCGTCCGCCGGACCCCCGATGAGCTGGTCGTCGTCCTGGAGGACCACGAGCATCTGACGCCGGACCTGGCGGTGGCGCTCGCCGGGCTCGGGCCGAGCGCGCCCGGCGCCCACGCGTACGCGGCCACGCGCCGCGTGCGTTTCCTCGGGCGCGACATCGTCTCGGCGCCGGTGACCTTCGCGTGGCGTGGCGAGCGCAGCGGCGGCCGTTCCGCCCCGATTCGTCTGCCCGGTGCGATCGCGATTGCGCCGCCGAGCGTGAGCGCCGTCATCGACCGGCTGGAAGCCCTGGCCAACCGCACCCGCAGCGCCGCCGCGGTCGGTCGCGCCGATTTCGTGCGACGGCCGCTGGTGGCGCTCGTCCGCCGGCTCTGGCTCCGTCGCCGCGACGGCATTCCCGGCCTCATCTTCTCGATCCTCGAAACCTACGGCGAGGTCCTCCGCGTCGCGCAGGCGTGGGAGCGTCATGGCATCGCGGCGCGCCGCGCCGAGCGCGCGAGCGGCGTACCGCCCGGCTTTCACTTCTGGCGGACGCCGTGGGGCTCGCTCACGCTCCGCGACGGCACGCCGCCGATCCTCCGTGAAGCGCTGTTGGACGCGACGCCGCGAGTCGTCGCGGGCATGCCGCTCGCCGGCGGGCGCGGCGCCGTGTGGGCCGTCGCGCTCGGCGGCGACGAGCGCGGCGTGCTGCGCTGGTACCGCCGCGGCGGCGCCGTACGCCACCTCATTCACGACCGCTACTTCGGCTGGACGCCGCGCCCGATTCGCGAGCTCGCCGTCACCGAGGCCGCGATCGCCCGCGGAGTGCGGGCGCCGCAGGTGCTCGCGGCGCGCGTCGATCGTCTCCCCTGGGGCTGGTATCGCGGCGCGATCGTGACTCGCGAGCTGCAGGGAGCGACGACCTTCGCGGCGGAGCTCGGACGCTGCCCCGACGCCGCGGCGCGGACGCGGCTGCTCGAGACCGTCGGGCGAGCGGTCCGCGGCCTCCACGATCGTGGCGTGCACCACCACGATCTGAACGCCACCAACATCCTCGTCCGCGAGGAAGCCGGTGAGCTGCGGGTGTATTTCATCGACTTCGACCGCGCCGACGCTCGCGACTCCGTCGCGCGCGGTACGCGCGAGCGCGAGCTCCGACGCCTGGGCCGCTCGCTGCAGAAGCTCGCGCGGAGCGGCCTGGTGCTGCAAGCGAACGACTTCCAGGTGTTGCGCACCGCCTACCTCGCGGAGGCCGGCGCGTGATGACCGGACTCTCCACACCGACCCGCATCCTCCTGCTCGTGCTCGCCGGCGTCCTGCTCGGGTCGGCGATCCGCAACATCAAGGAGGACGGCGACTTTCGCGGCTACATCGAGGTCGGCGAGCTCGTGCTGCAGGGCCGCGACATCTACGCGGACTCGCGCCCCGACGTGAACACGTGGCCGCCGCTCTACGCGGTCGTCTGCATCCCGTTCGCCCTGCTCGCGCGCGTGAGCGTCTACCTCGCGCGCGCCGTGTGGCTCGGCATCAACTTCGTGTGCATCGTCGCGCTGCTGCGACTCTCGATCCAGCTCGTGTATCGCCAGCCACTCGTGTTGCGCCCCCAGCTCGGCGCGGTGGCGCTCGCATCGGGCGCCGTCGTCGGGCCGCTGGTCTTGAGCGCGCGGTTTCTCCTCGGCAACCTGGATCGCCTGCAGATCAACATGGTGATCCTCGCGGCGTGTCTCACGGCGGGCCTGTGGTTGTTGCGGGGCCGTCAGGTCGCAGCCGGCGCCCTCCTCGGATTCGCCGCCGCCGTGAAGGTCCTGCCGATCTTCTTCCTGCCGTACCTCGCATGGAAGCGCTGGTGGCCAGCCTTCACAGCGGCCCTCGCCACCGGCGCGCTGGCGTCGCTCGCGCCGATGCTGATCTTCGGCCCCGAGCGCTTCCTGGCCTACGTGCGCTATTGGCTCGCGTTGTCGGCCGGTAGCTGGCCCGTGCGCAAAGGCAATCAGAGCGTCTACGCCATGGTCGACCGCGTCTACACCCACGACGCGATCGTCTGGGACGCGACCCAGAAGCGGCTGACGGCGTCGAACGATCCGGTCGTGGCGGCGATCGTCTACGGATTGCTCGCGCTGGTCGCCGTGCTGTTCGTGCTTGCGACGCGACCAGGCGGGCGACGCGTCGACGACGCCACGACGCCGATCGAGCTCGCGATCGTGCTCTGCGTGACGGTGCTCTTCGTGCCGCTCGCGTGGAAGCACTACTTCGTCTTCTTGTTGCTCGGGCAGGTCGTCCTCTGGCGGGCCGCCTTCGGTGACGGGTACGGCGTCGCGACGACCGTGCGAAGACGGATCGCGGGGATGCTCGCGCTCTC
>JBDSJB010000625.1:0-2791 GCA_039917665.1 Binatia bacterium | reverse complement strand
CATGTCCGAGCCCGTCCTCTTGATCGAGAAACGCGACCAGGTCGCGACGTTCACCTTGAACCGGCCGACGGCGCTGAACGCCCTCTCCCGCGAGCTCCGCGCCGCGCTGGTCGCCGCCTTCGACGGCCTGCGCGACGATCCGGAGGTCGGCGTCGTGATCCTGACCGGGAGCGGCCGCGCCTTCACGGCCGGGTTGGACCTGCAGGAGCTCGGCGCACCATCGGATCGCGGATTCGGCGCGGGCGCCACCGAAGCCGCCGTCGCGGACGGCGACGTGATCCAGGCGATGGCGCGTTGCGCGCAGCCGATCATCGGGGCCATCAATGGATTCGCCGTCACTGGCGGGTTCGAAATCGCCCTCGCCTGCGATCTCCTGATCTGCTCGAGCTCGGCACGCTTCGCCGACACCCACGCCCGCGTCGGCGTCATGCCCGGCTGGGGCCTCAGTCAGAAGCTCAGCCGCACGATCGGCATCTACCGTGCGAAAGAGCTGTCGCTGACCGGCAACTACCTGAGCGCCACGCAAGCCGCCGAATGGGGGCTCGTGAATCGGGTCGTCGATCCCGCCGAGTTGCTGCCGACCTGCCAGGCGCTCGCACGCGACATGCTGTCGTGCGACCCGGTGTTGCTGCCCTCGTACAAGCGCGTGATCGACGCTGGCTACGCGACGACGTTCGGCGCCGGCCTGCAGCTCGAGAACGACGCTTCACGTGCCCATGCCCGCACGCTCACCGCGGAATCGATCGCGACACGCCGCGCGGGAGTGCAGGCACGCGGGCGGGAGCAGAAGGGGACCTGAGCCGTCACAGGAGATTCCGTGGTGGATTCCCCGTCGCGCGACGGTATAGTGCCCACGGTGTCGCGCGGCGAAAGCAACCTTCCGGCGCAGCGCTTGCGCGTCGCGCTCGATCTCTTCGAGCTTGGCGAAACCATGCTGCGCCAGCGCTTGCGACGTGCCCGGCCAGCGGCCACGGATGCCGAGATCGAGGAAGCGGTCGCCGCGTGGCGGACAGAGCGAAGCGGGGCTGAGCACGGTGACGCCCCGGGACCGTCGCGCTCCTGGCCGCTCGGATGAACCTTCTCGAAGCGGCGCTCCGTCACATCGTCGGCGACCTGGACGCGCTCGGCGTACGGTGGGCAATCGTCGGCGGCCTTGCGGTGAGCGCGCGGGCCGAACCTCGGACCACGCGAGACGTCGATGTCGCCGTGGCCGTTACCTGCGACGAGGAAGCCGAGGCCGTCGTTCACGCGCTCCAGGGACGCGGCTATCTGGTTCGCACCGTCGTCGAGCACGCGGGACGAAAGCGGCTCGCCACAGCGCGCCTCGTGCGCGCCACACCGCCGGAAGTGCTGATCGATCTCCTTTTCGCATCCTCCGGCATCGAGGAGGAGGTCGTCTCAGGCGCGGAACGCCTCGAAATACTCCCCGACTTCATGGCCAACGTCGCTACGGTCGGCCACTTGTTGGCATTGAAGATCCTCGCGCGCGACGACCGCGCACGCCCCCAGGATCTCGACGACATCCGGGCGTTGCTTCGGGAAGCAACGGCGACCGACCTCGACGTCGCCCGCGCCGCCGTTCGGTTGATTGCCCAACGGGGCTTCGCGCGTGATCGCGCGCTTGTGGACCAGCTCGACGCCGTCGTCACCGACCCGCGCCATCGTAGCGGTTCGGCCTGAGCAGAAGGAATCGTGTCAGCCCTCACGCGGCGCGGGTCAACGTAAACGCCGCACGGATCTCATCGAAGGGGACCTGAACGACGCCCCCTCTGCGGTCGATGAGCCCGATGTCGATCAGTGCTTGGACGTCACCGTGCACATTCTTCACATCGCGCCGAAGCTGACGCGCCAGCTCACGGATCGATTGCGGACCCGCCGCCTGGAGCACGTTCAGCAACGTCCATCGCTTGGGGGTAATCCGCCGGAACAAGACTTCCGGAGACTCGAAGCTGATCACCTCGCCGACGGCGCGTCCCGTCTTCCAGACCTTCGAGAAGCGCTTCCCAGTCTGACTGAGGCCCGCGATCTCGATCGTCACCGTTCGCTTCATTGGTGTTCTCCTATCGCCCGCACGTCACGCACAAAATCGCTCAACAGCATGTCGACCGTAGTGAACCGATAGGATTCCTCCTGAGAGCCGACGTGCCGATGATCGCCTTTGCTGGTACGTTGTCGTAGCGCAGGACGCACTGTCCCTCACGCACGTAGGCAAGCCGGTACTTGAATCCGTGAGGTCGTTCCACCGTTGGCTTAGGCAACTTCCAGAGCATTAGCTCTACGAAACCACCTTGCTCCAGCTCGGTCCGTTCGCCAAGGAGCAGCGTTGCCCGCACGTTGGTGCCTAGACCAACAAAACGAGCTGAATCAAGCTCGACTCAGGGTACGGGCACTTCATGACGGGACCGTAAGCGTGCACCCGCAAGCCGGCAACGGTCCGAGTACCCCCTTCCTTCGGATTCGTCAGTGCATAGCGAGATCGTGCACGAGCAGCCGTTTCCCGATGTTCCGCACGTCGCGCCGCGCGAAGATGGAGCGCGACAACGCGAACGCGTCGGCGTGGCGCGCGAGGCCCATCCAGCTCGCCACCGACGAGCGCACTGATGGCCACGCGATCTGATGCGTGCGGAGCCCATGCTCGAGCACCGCAAGTCGCCGCCACAGGCGGCGCACGCTGCGCCGACGAATGCGGAGCCGTCCGTCACGCCCTTGCACGTAGCCGAGCACGTCGACCGGGCTCGCGAGCGGAGCGACCACGACGCGGCGCGGATTGAGACGCAGGCGCAGCCGCTCG
>JBDSJB010000624.1:0-2842 GCA_039917665.1 Binatia bacterium | reverse complement strand
AGCTCGGCATCACCAGCGACGACGCGGCCAGCGACAGCTGACCTAACCAACAGAGGAGGCACCCAATGCGAATCTTCGCCCGTATCTACAACCTCGTCCGCGGCTCGCTCGCCGGTTGGATCCTGGGCCGCGAGCACCGTCATCCCGCAGCCGTCTACGAGAGCGCGATCCAGGAGCGGAGCGCCCAGTACGGCAAGCTCCGCGCGGCGGCGGCCGGCGTGCTGTACCTGCGCAGCAAGCTGACGAAGGAGCTCGAGCAGGCGTCGGCCGAGTTCGCGCGTGTCCGGGCGCAGCTCGACATCGCGGTTCAGCGCGACGACGACGCCATCGCGCTCACGCTGATCGGCCGCCGCGATGCGCTCGGCGCGGAGGCCGAGCGCCTGACGGCCGAGCTGGCGGAGCTGACGGCCGAAGCCGACGCCGCCAAGCAGAATCTCGTCGCCTTTCAAGGCGACATCGTCCGCCTGCGCGACGAGAAGGTGCGGATGATCGCCCGGCTCGCCAACGCGAAAGCGCGCCTGCGCTTCCAGGAGACGTGGAACGGCCTCGCGCCCGACGCCGACATCCGCGCCCTCGAAGGGGTGCGCGAGCACATCAATCGCTTGGTGGAGGAAACGAGGATCCAGCGCGACCTCGGGGATCAGGGGCTCGAGCAGCGCCTCGGCAAGATCCGTGAGGCCGAGGCGGACGCCGGGCGGCGCGCCCAGCTCGACGAGCTGAAGCGGGCGCGCGGCGGCGTCCTGCTGCCGATGGTGATCGTGCCCGAGCGGGAACGGACGCCCGTGCAGCGCGCGGGATTGGTGGGGGGTTAGGCCGAGGCGGGAAGGGCGCGGGGTATTCCAGGGGTCGGCAGAGCCGACCCCATCAAGTCGACGAAGTTGTCGAAGTAGAACCGATCCTTCTCGGGGGCGGACGTCGCGCTCATGGCGTCCTCGAAGCGCTTGATCGGGTTCCGGCCGCCTTCGACGTGCGGGTAGTCGGACGAGAAGAGGCACACCTCGGGGCCGGTGTTGGCGATGATCCAGCCGACGGGCTCATGCGGGTACGGCGTCGCGCGGATCTGCCGGCGCACGTACTCGCTCGGGCGGAGCTGCAGATGACGGAGCCGTTCCTCGTTCCTCGAGAAGGCATCCTGGGCCGAGTCGAGACGCCGCATCCAGCCGGGGATCCACGCCGCGCCCTGCTCGATGACGCCGAATTTGAGCCGCGGAAATCGGTCGAGCACGCCGTCGATGATGAGCGCCGTCAGCGTCTGCATCGGTGGGTGCGGGATCGACATGTAATCGACCGAGCGAAAGTTCTCGGCGCCGCCGTGGAAGTCGGGAACGGGCGGCAGGCCGTTCGTGAAGTAGTGCGGGTCGAGCAGCTGGCCGCCGCCGCCGACGTGAAACACGACGGGAACGCCGGCTTCCTCGGCCTGGGCCCACACGGGATCGAGCGCGACGTGGCTCGGCGAATGGTGGCGCGGGCAGGCGGACGCGACCATCAAGGCTTTGCATCCTTGCTGGAGCGCCTCCGCGGCCATCGCCTTGGCGCGCGCGAAGTCGGCGAGCGGCACGTAGCCGACGGCGAGCAAGCGCGGGTCGGCGGCGCAGAAGTCGACGATGGCGCGATTGTGGGCGCGCGCGATGCCGTAGGCGAAATCGAGATCGTCGCCGTGCTCGGCGGCGAGCAGATGCTGGTTCGCGAACGTGTTGAAGACGAGCTGACTCCGGAAGCCGAGGAGATCGAGGGCGCGTGGGCGGTCCTCCGCGACGAACGAGCCGAGCGCGCTCCAGTTCTTGCGGAGCATGATCTCGGTTTCACCCTTGGCGCGGTCGGCAGGGTCGAGGCGGCGGGCGCGGATGGAATCAATGTGCTGCTCCTCGCCGGGCTTCACGGTGCTGACGTAGATCGGCTTCAACTTCGGGCGAGTATCGGGATCGGCGTAGGGCTCGAGCCAGTCGGGCGTCTCGACGACGTGGGCGTCGGCGTCGTGGATCGGGCGGCCTTCGGCGTACGGCATGGGCAGTTCCTTTCGCGCTGAGGCTCAGCGCAGGAGGCGTTCCGTGGCAAGGCGAGCGCCGGCAGTGAGCGCGCGCAGCTTCTCCCACACGATCTCTTCCGCGACCTCGCCGAGGCCGGCGGCGGTGGCGAAGCCGCAATCCGGCCCAGCGAGCACGCGGTGCGGATCGCCGACGGCATTGGCGGCGAGCTCGATACGGTCGGCAACGACCTCGGGATGCTCGACGTAGTTGGTGGTGGGGTCGACGACGCCCGCGATCAGTAGCATTCCGGCGGGCAGGGGATAGTGCTTGAAGCAACGGTGCTCGTGGGCATGGCGCGGGTTGGCCATCGAGACGACCAGCGCGCCGACGTTGGCCGCGTAGAGTCGCGGCAGGATCTCGTCGAGCGGGACGTCGTCGTCGTGCGGGCCCTCGTAGTTGCCCCAGCAGACGTGCAGGCGGACCTGCTCTTCGGGAATGTCGGCGAGCGCACGGTTCAGCGCGGTCACGTTGGTGTCGACGTAGCGCAGGAAGTCGGCGAGCGGCTTGTCCGCGAACGAGGTGTGGCGCTCCATCGCGAGGTCGGGGGCGTCGATCTGCAACACGAAGCCGCGGTCGACGATCGTGCGGTACTCGATGGCGAGCGCATCGGCGACGGCCGTCACGTACTCGTCGTATGACGGGTAGTACTCGTTCAGCATCGCCGACGCGACGATGCCCGGTGACGCCGCGGTCATGAACGATTGGCGGAACTTGGTCGGTTGCTCGGCGGTGACGCGGGTCATGAGGTCGCATTCGGCGTCGACGTGGCTGCGGTCGGCGTAGGTCACCGGCCCGATCGCCTTCGGCGCGTTCAT
>JBDSJB010000623.1:0-3136 GCA_039917665.1 Binatia bacterium | reverse complement strand
GCACCACGTCGATGACGGCCTGGCGGTCGGCACTATCTGCCTTGATGGCCGTGCCGCCCACTTCCTTGGCGAGCGCGTCCGCTGCCGCCTGCGAGCCGGCGTACGTGAACGCTACCGCGTCCCCTGCTGCCGCGAAGCGCCGCACGATGGCGGCGCCGATTCCCCGGCTCCCGCCGAGCACGAGTACGTTGCGTTTGATCGAGTGGGCCATGCTTCCTCCTGTGAGCGGTGTACAGCGTGGATGCGCGCCCCGGAAGGTGGTGCGGGATCGACGACGCCGCCACGACGCCTCGACTCGCGGGCCTCCGTCGCCTACGAGCAGCGGCGCGCCACTCGACGCTGCGATCACGCATGGCCCAACCTACCCACGCGTCGCCCGCATTTCCCACGGCGGACGCCGGTGCAGCCCGCGACGACGCCCAGCGCATTTCCATCCCGTCACGAGATTCTGCCTGCTCCTCGCCGGCGGAGCCGTCGTGCTCGTCCTGCGGCATCTGACGACCGGCGCGTTCCTGGTCGGTCATCCCACCGTCAAAGGCTTTCGCTATCTGAATCGTTTCAACCTCGACCCGCGCATGCAGGGTGTGATTGAGCTGCTCATGCGACCTCCTCGATGCTGCTCGCCGCGAGCAGCACCTGGTACACGGCCGTGCTTTTTCTGATTGCGGCGCTCGGCTGCCATGCCCTCTCGCGGACGCACCACGTGGCCGATCCTGCGCAGAAGGCGTGGAACTTCGCCCGCTTCGTCCGCGGCCGCCCCGCCGAAGTTCGGACCGGCATCATTCTCGCGGCCGCGCTCTACCTCACCGGCGTCATCGGCATGGAGGCGCTCGGTGCAGCGACCGTATCCGCCGTCGGCCAGTATTCGGTGCCGTATTTGCTCGCCTCGGGCTGCGAGGATCTGCTCGAGATGGTCGGGGTGATTTGGCTGATCCGGACGTTGCTCGCAGCGTAGACTTCGGTCGTCGTGGAGATCCAACCGTAGGCTCGAAGATCGTGCGGCACGGTTGCTACCGATTGGTCGATTGGGTACGTGATCGGCCGGTTGCGATGAGCTCGACCCCAGCCAGGATCTTCTCACTCCGCGGGATCACCCTCGGCGCACAGGTGGGAATCGCGGCGTTGCTCGGGGACAAGTCCGCCCGTGAGCGCCTGATCAATCGCGTGGTCCACTCGCGACACATCTCACCGTACGTGTGGTGGCCGCGACCCGAAACGACTGCGGCCTCACCAGCATCGACGACCACGGCCGTCGAGCCCGTCGTCGTCGCGGCGCGCGATTGGCGCGAGCACTTCGTCACCATGCTGTCGGGGAACGGCCTCGAGATCGGCCCGCTCCACATGCCCTTGCCGAAACCGCCGAACGCGCAGGTCGTCTATGTCGACCGCCTGCCATTGGCACAGCTGCTCGAGCACTACCCCGAGCTCCCGCCCGCCGACCTCATCGATCCGAACATCATCGACGACGCCGAGACACTGCGCACCATCCCGGACGACACGTATGACTTCGTCAGCGCGGCCCACGTCATCGAGCACATGCGGAACCCGATCGCAGCCTTGGAGAACTGGTGCCGCGTGCTGAAGCCCGGTGGCCTGCTCTACGTGATCGTGCCCGACAAGCGCACCACGTTCGATGCCACGCGGCCGCCGACCTCGCTCGAGCACATGATGCGCGACTACTACACGCCATCCCGCGAGCGTGATCGCGAGCATTTCCTGGAGTACGCGGTCGAGGTCGACAAGAAGACCGCCCAGCAGGCGCTCGCTGGTGCCGAGCATCTGGAGGGACGCGACTACAGCATTCACTTTCATGTCTTCTTGCCGTCAGACGTCCTGAAGCTGCTGGCGTGGTTCTCGGACAACATTCGCCCGCTCGACGTCCTCGAAGGGCCCGTCATGGCGCCGGGCTCGATCGAGTTCCACTTGATGCTGCGCAAGCGATCGTAACCACCGGGCGAACGGCGCCGGCTTCGAAAGGCTTGCCATGATGCGCTTTCTCGATTCACTGCGTGGGCCACGACGAGCTCGGGTGTCGAGAATCGCGTGCGGACTTTTCATCGTGCTCGCGTCGTTGCCGCTCGTTACGCGCGCCCACGCCACCGAACGTCCTTCGCAGCACCCGACGGCGTATCGCACGGTCCAGGTCGACGGCGTCTCGATTTTCTACCGGGACCAAAGACGCGCCGACCCTGCTCTTGCTGCACGGCCTGCCCTCTTCTTCGCGCATGTTCGAGCCGCTCTTCGCCCGGGTTGCCGATCGCTATCACCTGATCGCGCCCGACTACCCCGGATTCGGGCACAGTAATTGGCCGGACCCGAAGCAGTTTGCCTACACGTTCGATCACTATGCCGAGATCATGCAGCACTTCACGGAAGCGCTCGGCCTCTCGCGCTACACGCTGTACATGCAGGACGACGGCGGGCCTGTCGGCTTTCGGATGGGCGTTGGCGCATCCGGAACGGATCGAGGCGCTCATCGTCCAGAACGCCGTGGCGCACAACGAAGGCCTCGGCCCGCTGTGGAAGGTGCGTCGTGCCTTCTGGGCCGACCGCGCCGCCAACGAAGCCGCACTCCGGACGAATCTCCCCTCACTCGCGACGACGCCGACGCGCCACGTCGGCAACGATCCCAACGTCGAGCGCTACGACCCGGATCTCTGGACCGACGAGCTCGCGTTTCTCAGTCAGCCCGTCCAAGCCGACATCCCAAACCGATCTCTTCTACGACTACCGCACGAACGTCGAGGCGTATCCCAAATGGCAAGCGTGGTTGCGCGAGACACAGCCGCCACTCTTGGTGCTCTGGGCAAACGGTTGCGGTCGCGGCAAGTTCGGGTTGTACGGCCTTCGCCGCCTGGTCACGGAACGACGCACACCTCAGTTGCTCAGTTGTCGGAGCAGTAGATGTCGCCGTTGTGGAGAGCGAGGCTGTTTTGAAAGCTCGTCCAGATCGCGGCCGTATCGACGCACGCCGGACAGCCGCTGATTTTGGAGTTCGCCGAGTCGAAGTGTGCCTTGCACGACTTCGACGGATCCGCGTCCTCGCACTGGGCGTTGGTGGTGCGGATCGGCTTGTTCCAGTACTTGAGATCCGCCAGCTTCGCATGACAATGCGAATTGAGGCACTTCGCAGCCT
>JBDSJB010000622.1:0-3435 GCA_039917665.1 Binatia bacterium | reverse complement strand
ACGCAGGTAGACGTCGAAGCCGCCTGCGTCCCCGGGGGCGAAGGCGCCGGTACTGTCGAACGCGAGGAGCCGACCGTCGTCCGAGAGCGACGGCTGCCGTCCATAGGCCTCGATCCCGGTGATCGGGTCGGGCGAGGCGGGCGACGTGCGGCCGGTCACGCGATCACGGAGCCAGAGCCCATGGCCCGTCGCACCGTCGTAACCGCCCTCCGCGAAGAACACGACGTAGCGTCCATCGGCCGACAGTGTCCCCTCGGTGAGGTCGACGCGGCGCTGGTCGACACCGTCGCTCGCCGCGAGTCCGTCGGTGCCGACGCTCACCCGCTCCGTATGCGGGGTGCAGCTCGCGACCGGGGTCCCATACGACACACACCGGTCGCGGACGAACGCGTCCGGGCACGCTCCCGCGTTCGCGTTCGGGTAGTCAGCGGAGCAGACGTTGGTGTCGCTCGCCGTGAGGTTCGACGCCGTCGACACGAAGGTGACGAACCGACCATCCGGGGTGACGACCGCGAAATCGGCATCGCCGTTCGGGTCGGCATCGGCGAGCCCGACGCTCACGAGCTCGCTCGTGCCGAGCAGGCGATCGCGGAGCGCGATCACGGTACAGACGCCGTCGCTAGCATCGGTACGGCGATTCGGACAGGTCGTGGCGATGCTGGGCCGCAGATTCTCGCCCGTCGTCGTAAACACCACGAAGCGGCCGGTCGCTGAGATCGCCGGCGACAAGACGATGCCAGGCGTCGCCGGGAACGGCACGCCGCTCGAGTCGACGGTGACCATCTCCCAGGCGCTCGCCGGGCGTGGAGTCTCGTCGAAGATGCCATTGGCGTCGGGGTCGCGGTCGTAGACGTAAACGTCGCGCCCACCGCTGTCGGCGTCGAGATCCGGGCGGATCGTTCCTTGCGAGTCGAACACCACGAACCGGCCGTCGTCGGAAAGCGCGCGACCGCGAACGACGACGGAGTGTGAGAGCGGGCTGCCGCTCGGACCCGAAAGCTCAGCCCCCGAGCTGTCGACGCTCACGCGAATGGTGGTTTCGTGGGCCGCGCCGCTCTCGGGCACCCGCACGAATACCTTGCCGTTCGAGACGGCGAGGCTCCGGCCGTCGAGCGCAGCGCCGGCGTCGACGGCCAGCGGCACGGGAAAGCCCGCCGTGTAGTCGACCGTCGCGGTTCCGTCCGGCGTCGCCCGATAGACCCGCAGGATCGCGTCGTCACGGTCGCCGTCGTTGTTCACGTCCGCCTGGGCTGGACTCAGGCCCTGAAGCGCCTCGGCTTCGAGAAACGCCAGCACCTCTCCTTCGGTTATGAGCGCCGGCGAACTGAACGGCGGCTGCTGCATCGTCACCACCGCGCGACCGAGCGCCCCGCTCACGCCGATCGGGAGCTGTCGTCCCGTCCTCCGGTCCTGCAAGGTCTGCACGAGATCCGTCAGGTCCGTGTCGCCGTTCAGATCCCGAGCGGCCACCGACTCGCGCACCGAGAAGGCAAAGATGTCGCTCGATCCCGCGAGCCCCTCGAGCGGGACCGGCGTGCGGGCCTCGAGCGCGTACCCGACACAGATGTCCCCGCCCCCGGTGCAATCAGCGTTGCTGTCGCAGAGCCCGTGCGGATCGTCCTGACAGATCCCGCCGTCGTTCCCGAGGCGCTCGACGACGACCGGACCGCCGTCACTGGCCGTCGGACGGAAGTCGGCGAACACCGACCCGCAGCGGCCGCCGATGCAGTCGCTCTCCTTCGTGCACAGGGTGTCCGGATTGCTGCCGCCGACACAGGCGGCATTGCACTGGAAGGTGCCATTCCCGCCGCAGTCCGTGCTGACCACGCACGGCTGGCCGGTCAGCGGCCCGCTCACGCAGTTGCCGTAGCCGCGCGCGATCCTGAGGATCGTGTACGGCGCGTCCGCACTGCCGAACAGAGTGACGACGTCGGGCGCGGTCGTCCCGTCTGCTTGTGGTTCGAAGATCGGCGGCAGCGGCGCGCCCTCGGGGGTGAAAGACCCGAGGCTCACCTTGGCCGGCGGAAAGAACTCGAGCGGGCTCCGCAACGTCTCGCGCAACAGTCGCGGCACGGGCACGCTGGCCTGGTTCACCAGGACGCCCTGCCAGTTCATCGGCACCAGCAGGTTGCCGGCCGTGTCGACGGCGAGCCGCGTCTCCCCGAGGGGATCGGGCGCGCAGGGCGGCGCGTCGCCAAAGCACGCCGTCCGGTAGTCGTTCGGGACGGGCAGCGCGGTGAAGTGCGGGAACATCGGATGAAGGTTGGGGGTACAGGTGCCGTCGGCGGCATAGAGGTCGTCGACACACGCGCGGAGGCCGGAATGAGCGCTGCACGCGCGGGTCGCCAGGTCGCACGGGAGGGTCGCATCCGCCGCGGCGCTGACCGCGATCGTCGCCGGCCCGCTCAGCGTCCGATCATCGCCGTCGGGTGCGAAGACGCCGTCGGTACCCGGAAAACGAAACGACAGCTGCGGGATGCCGTTCCGTGTCACGAGAGCCAGGCCCGCCTGCGTGTCGATGCACGCGACGCTGCTCACTCCGGGGGTCGCGGCGCAGGCATCGAGCTTGGTCGTGGCGGTCGCGCAATTCGCAGTGAGCACCACGACGCGATGCGGGCCGTGCCCGGGCGGCGTGAATACGACCGTCACGTCGTGCGCGGTCGCCGACGGCAGCAGGCCGGGCGACGTGCCGTCGCACGCGGCCGGACGCACGCCGATCTCGACGAAATCTCCCGGGGCCGCGTACGGCTTGTTGCTGAACCCGAGCGTGCCGCGAAACGACTGCACGGCCGACGGAATCAGATTGCACGCGGCGTCGGCCCCGTTGGGCACCGCGCCCAGCAGGAGCAGACACGCAAGGCGGCACAGGTAAGAGCGCATCTCATGGCCGTGGCATTGGTCGCAGCATCGTGTCAACGCTGATGGATCGCGAAAACTCGAACTGCGCCAAACTGGCGCAGCATCTCTGACGAAAATGGGACGCTCACCCCGCGGACGCTGGCGCGCGCGCGATATGCTCTGCAATTTGACCCCGCTCCCAGGATCGCGTTAGACGCCTCGGGTGCCACGGTCGGCTCAGCTGGATGTGCGTGCGTAGACCGCGAGCCCGTGCGCGGCTCGCGGCAGCCATCGCGTTCTTCGTCGCCATCGCCACCGCTCCCATGGCCCCCCTCGCCGCGGAGGAGCCCGCACCGCTCCCGGTTCCGATCACCGCCGACCCCGAGACGCGCGCGATCACGACGACCCGTGGCGTTTCCGCACTCGGACGGCTCGAACCGAAAGACGGCATCCGCCACGTCGCGGGTCCATCGCTCCCGGTCGTCGTCGTGAAGGAACTCTTGGTCGATCGCGGCGACACCGTCACGAAGGGCCAGCTGCTCGCGACCCTCGACACCGCGGAGCTCCAGACGGCCGCCGTCCAGGAGAAGGCCGCCG
>JBDSJB010000621.1:0-2631 GCA_039917665.1 Binatia bacterium | reverse complement strand
GCCGCGTCGCGGGTCACGTCGATCGGAATGCCGAGCGCTTGCTTCACGGCGAGCACGACGTGGTCGGCATCGACGCGATCCTGCAGGTTCGCCTTGGCGACGACGCTTTGCGCGTGCGCCTGGAGGTCGGGGAACACCGCGTACACGTCCTGGTGCACCTCGATGAAGACGCGGCCTTTGCGCTCACCGATCTTGACGGGCTGGTAGATGAACTCGCCCGGGTAGCCGCGGTCGACGATCCCGTACACGAACTCGATGTCCTCGGGGTACAAGCGCACGCAGCCGTGCGTGGTCAGACGGCCGACCGACCACGCGTCGTTGGTGCCGTGGATCGCGTAGAGGTCGAAGTCGAGACGGATGCGGAAGTCGCCGAGCGGGTTGTCGGGACCAGGCAGGACGACGCGCTTCCGCGGCTCTTCCATCTTGGCGTAGATCGAGTCGGGGACGACCCACACGGGCTTTTCGTCCTTCGACTTCACCCGGAACTGCTGAACGGGGCTCTGCGCGTACTCGGCGCCGATGCCGACCGGCCACGTCATGATGGGCGCCCGTTCACCGAGCGTGGTGTCGGTTGGAAAAAGGTAGAGGCGGAACTCGGGGATGTTGATGACGAGGCCCTGATAGCGGGTCGGGTGCGGCAGGATGCGGCGAGTCGGCAACGTGAGCTCGACGCCGGCCTTCGGCTCCCATTCGTCGACGCGCGGGTTCGCGTCGCGCAGCTCGCGAAAACCGAGACCACCGGCGCGCGCGATGTCGAGCAGGTTGTCTCCGGCGTGCACGCGATAGCGGCCGAGCTTCCCGACGACGCCCGGGACCTCGGTCTCGCGCGGTACGTACGCGGTGAACGCGGACTCCTTCACCATCTTGTCGCCTGCCGGCGGCAGCTCACCGATGCCGGGATCGCTGATGTAGGCCGTCCGCGTCGTGGCGGAGCTCTTCTTGACGGCGACGACGCGCTTCTTCGGCGCGACGCAGCCGACGGCGGCGCCGAGGGCCACGCAAGTGACGAGACAAGTGAGCAAGCGAGACGAAATGAGCGAGCGCATGGGAGGAATGGACAGCAACTGCGGTGCCATCGAAGCGCCGGCGAGAAGCGTGGTTTTGCGGTCCGGGGACCGTACGAGGCTGTGAAGCCCCGTGACAAACTTGCCGGATGTCACGAGTGGGAACCCTCCGATGGTTTACGGGCGACGAACACCTTCGCGACGTAGTGGGGCTCGACCGCTTGCACCTCGAACCCGGCCTCGGCGAGCGCACCCGCCAAGTCGTCTTCCAGATAGTCACGGTAGAACGGTTCGTGGAACTCGGTGGCGAAGCGCCCCAGGAAGAACGCCAGCTCGCCGCTTTCGGCGAGCTGCGCCGAATCTTCGATGACGAACAGCCCGCCGGGCTCGAGCACCCGGAATGCCTCCGCGAGGACGCGTCGCCGCGCCGAACGCGGCAGCTCGTGAAACAGGTAGACGCTGGTGACGATCCCGAAATGCCCGTCGCGGAAGGGCAGATACTCGGCGTTTTCGGCGACGAACGACACGTCGGGGACGTCGGCGAGCGAGGCGCGCGCGACCTGGAGATAGTAGGGGCTGAGATCGAGGCCGGTGAGGCGGAGGTTCGGATGCGCGACGGCGATCTGCGCGAGCCCGCGGCCGGTGCCGCAAGCGAGGTCGAGGAGCCGCGTGTCCGACCGCATGCCGGCGCAGATCGCGCGCGTGATCGGCGGAATGATCTGCCGGCGCATCACGTCGGCGGTGCCCGCGAAGAGCAGCTCGACGCCGACGTCGTAGAGCTCGGCCGAGCGGCGGCTGAAGTAGCCGTCGGTCTGCCAATGGAACGTGCGCCGGAAGTACGCCGGGTAGCGGTCGACGGCGACCGTCTCCGGCAGATCCTTGTAGTCGCGGCGCCACACCCGCTGCACGATCGACGGAATGTCGGCGAGCAGCCGCGGCAGGCGCCACGCATAGGTCGCGATCGGCATCTGGAAGAGCAGCGCGCGCGGATAGAGCCCGGCTTCGACGTTCGCGAGGTCGCGGTCGAGCAGCTCCTGATAGCGGCGCTCGAACGCGGTGCGTGCGCGGCCGTCGGGGCCGTCCTCGCCGGCGTGCGGCGAGAGCGCGAGCGTCATGATCCGGAGCGTTGCGAGCGGGACGCGCAAGCCCCACTGCTGCGCGCGATAGGCCAATCGATCGAGCTGGGTGCCGACGGTGGAGACGCTCGGGAGAGCAAGCGGCCAGAAGGAGGATTCCATGTGAGCGTCCACGCGGGTCCTCTAAAGTATCGGACCCGAGCGCGGGCGCAAGTGCGACCCCGCTTCCGGTACTGTCGAATTCGATGCTCGCGGCGGCTGTGCGAGCGGTGGCAGCAGGCGGGCGGGTCGGGGAGGGCTTCTACGGTCGCCGGTTCGCAGCCACCCAGCGCTTGAAACTCGCCGCTGCCTCCATGTCCTGCGCACACGCGAGCTGCGGCTCCCCGGACACTCCCGGACCCACCCGCCGGCGATGCATCGCAACACGGACGTCGGGCGCGCCGACTGCCCTGCCGAACCGACGGCTTCGACGGCTCTGATCAGAAAGAGTGATGATGCAGCCGGCGGGCGGGTCGGGGATGGCTTCGGGGAGCCGCAGCTCGCGTGTGCGT